>JAQIBN010000237.1 GCA_027859095.1 Spirochaetia bacterium
AATATAATCTGCTTTAATTGTTTCAAATTTAGGATTATAAACAAAGTCCCTTTCAGGGAGTCCTGAATCGAATTTTTTAAGAACAAAATAATAGTCATAACTAACAAGATTAAGAAAAATAATTAAAAGATTATATAAGGAATTAATATTATTTACCTTCTCACTGTTAAAACCGGCAAAAAAACTTACAAGTTTATCCTTTAATTCACTGGCTAATATTTTAGAATCCACCTGATCAGCTCTTTTTCTAATGGCTTCTTCATCAAGAAGGTTCATTATATTCCGTTGCTCTTCTGTCATAAAAGCATCAATTAAAATTGCTCGTAGGGCTCCGGATGATTCTGCATTCTCCAGAAGAACCTGAGAAGGACTTATAATTTTATATATTTCATAAAAGAATTTTGCCATCCCAGAAAGAGCTTCTTCACCTGTAGGATTATAAAATTTCAGCCGGTGTTTTTTTAGTGTTTTTGCTATTTCCTGGAGTTGACGTTTTTTTTCCTTCTCAGGATCAGATCCTCTAAAAAGAACAGAAAGAATTTTCTTAAAAAACCCATCTGGAGTATCCTTAATTTCTTCATTAAAAGAACTGTCAATATCAGTATTACTCATGTGTTAAATCTATGGGATTTTAACTCTCCTGTCAATCGGAGGCTTTTACATTAGAAGCAAATAATCGCCCCTGCCAGGATCCTCTCAATTCCATCTCTTTAATTAAAAGGTTATAAAAACTACCTTTTTTGAAAAATGTTCTGGGGGCACCAAGGCGGTGAGAAGGAGTATCACAGGTTAAACGATGGATAATAGTATCAGGAGGAAGCTTTTCTATAGCCTCTATGGTGTATTCTAAATGTCTTAACCCTGAAGGAACAATTAATTCACCCATTACATATTCAGAAAACATTTCTGTTCCTATAGGGATATGCAGATTATGTATTTTTACCCCTTCCGGTTTCAAATCAGCCAGAAATTTTATACTTTCCATGATTTCATTGTAACCTTCACCAGGTAATCCAAATATTAAATGAACTGTTGTTTTAATACCATTACTTTTTAGAAGATTATAAGCCTTGAGAAAATCACTGCTACTATGTCCACGATTTATCCGGGTTAATGACCTATTATTGGAAGTTTGTAATCCAAGCTCCACCCAAACATCAATACCTTTTTCCTGATAGGAAGACAGCAGCTTTATATTTGATTTTGAAATACAATCAGGTCTTGTAGAGACTATTAGTTCTTTAAAATCAGCCAGAGCTAAACTAAAATCATATATCTGTTTCAGTTCTGACACAGGTGCGAAGGTATTGGAAAAAGCCTGAAAATAAAGTAATAAATACTCAGGATCATAACGCCTTTTTAAAAATTTTATACTATTTTCCACCTGTTCTTTAATCCGGCTTTTCCGACTTGCCATATCAGAATCCAGAGATTGTGAATATAAATTAAGTTTTTTTATTTTGTCTATTACTGGAGAATTCCCACTATGAGCAAGGTCTGCTTCCTGCCCTCTCTGGTATACTGCCATGGCCCCTAACTCATCACAATAAGTGCAGCCACCGGTTCTATCAGAGTTTCTATTAGGACATGAAAATCCTGCAGCAACTGCGACCCGATATGCAGAGGTACCATATTTTTCTTTTAAATAAGAACTGTAACTATAAAATAAACGATTCTGTTTTTCCATCAGCTCATTATCCATAGACCAGAGGATTACTGCAAGTGTTCATGGTTTCTTTGGTCACTGAGTGCGACGAAGTCGTGTATCGAAGTGATCGAAGCAACCGGGATTGACAAACTTTATCGATGCATCTTAGTGTATTGAATATGAAAAGAATACACATCTTGATTTTCCTAATAATATTTTTCCTTTCAGCCTGTATGTCTAATTCAGATTCTACCATCATACTTTGGACAGACAAACCGGAAATGGCAGCATATGTAGAAGAATTTAATTCTGTACAGGATAAATACAGAATAGAAATAGTATACAAAAAAGACCCAGGCAATACACTGGTTAAAACAAATAATCAGTCAAATGAGAATGTTGATCTTATTATATCCGAATTCCTAAATTCTCCAGAAACATTAGCCCTTTTCACTCCACTGGAAGATGTTTACAAAGATGATACCATGGATATGTCGATATTTTATTCTGGCTTACTTGATTTGGGATATAAAGAAGATGAATTATTTCTTTTACCTGTCTCCTTTAACCTACCCTCAATTATGTTCCGAAAATCCATGGGAAACGAAGATATTCCATCTTTTTATATGAATTCTGAGGATATGGAAAATGCTTCTAAAAATTTTAACGAAAAGAGTACTACAAATTTTGAAGTCATGGGCTTTTCTCAAAGATGGGAAACTGAAGTTCTATTTATTAATGCAATTCTAATGGAAACTAATTTCAAAATGCTTAATACAGGGGTTTTATCATGGGATAACCAAAAACTTTTAAATTCCCTGGAATATATAAAAAAATGGACCAATGAAACTAATGGAGGTCTGGAACAGGAAGAAGAATTCACAACAAAATTTCTTTATGATCCCTCTTATAAACTAATTGAAGAAAGTAGAATTCTTTTTTATTATTCTGATATTGTAAATTTTTTTGGTATAGCTCCAGAAAAAAGGAAAAATCTTGATTTTAGATGGTTTGCTGCAGCGAACAAAATACCTGTTTTTGGAAATATACTTTTTTCTGGTATCCCTGAAAAAGCAAAAAACAGAAAAGGAGCTATTCAATTTATACATTGGTTTTTTGATCCTGAAACTCAAAAAAACCTCCTAAAATCCACACAAATTAAAAGAATGGATACATTTGGGTTTGCAAACGGATTTTCATCACTTCCAGAAATTAATAAAAATGAACTTCCAATAATATACCCAAATCTTGTAGGGAATATCCCTCAGGAATCATCATTAATATTCCCAGCTCCACTTCCATTATATTGGAATGAATTAAAAACAAAAGTTATTAAACCATGGATGTATGAGCAAACTGAGGCTAGCCCTGTGGATAAACCTCTTCATACTGTTATTGAAGAATGGTTAAAACAAAGGTCATAAAACCTCTAAAATTATGAAAGGCATTCTGAAAATTATATTTTCGAGAGGTTACAACCTGGCCGTGGAGCGATAGCTTTAAATTATCTTTTTTTATAATATTAAATATTGAAATTTATAATTCCTATCAATACTGAACATAGCTTGACGGGAAGCAATAAATCAAGTTTAATCACTGGAATATGAAATTTTGTATGATAGTTAATCCCCATGCTGGGAAAAGAAATGGAATGGCAGCAGCAGAAGCTGCCTCAAAGAAACTAAAAGAACATGGTATTGATTGCGAAATAGAGATATCAAATATCCCTGGAGATTCAATAACTCTGGCATCAAACCTCAATATCCAGGATTTTGATGGAATTTTGGCAGTAGGCGGAGATGGAACACTTTTTGAAGTTATAAATGGACTTCTTAAAGATAGACAGGATATTAAAATACCAGTTGGTCAAATTCCTGTAGGCACAGGTAATTCTTTTATTAAAGATCTTGGTATCAGGAATTTGGAAGATTCCATTAAGGCAATTATTACAGGGCAAACCAAAGCAATAGACCTTGGAGAGTTTTCATACAGCCAGGGAAAACATTTTTTTATAAACCTCCTTGGAACAGGATTTGTATCCAATGTAGCGTACAGAGCAAGAAAATATAAGAAACTGGGCTCTTTAAGTTATATTTTTGGAGTATTAGAAGAAGTTGCCGTTCTTAAATCAACAAAAATAGAAATTAATATCGATGGAAAGCTAATAAATAGAGAAGCTGTTTTTACAGAAATATGTAATTCCAGATATACTGGAGGAGACATGTTAATGGCTCCAGGAGCTAAAATCGATGATGGATACTTAGACATAATTATTCTAAATAAAGTATCCAGACTAAAACTTCTAAGCCTTTTTCCACTTCTTTTTAAAGGTGAGCATGTTAATGATGATGCTGTTGAAGTATTTACCGGAAAAAATATCTCTCTAAAATCAGATAAACAGCTGGTCCTTACACCAGATGGGGAAACTTTTGGAGATACACCTATAGATGTAACTATGCATCCCAAAAAGATAAAGATGTTCTGCTAATGCATTTTTTTACAACTATTGCTGGTTACCTCTTTGCTTTTCCACTACTTTTTATAATTATGCTTTTGGTGCTTATTCAAAGCTTTATAGGAAATCAAAAAATATTTGAGAAGGTACTTAAATATCTCTGCCGACTTTTTCCTGCTTTATTCGGTATTAAAGTAAAAACATTTGGACTGGCAAATCTTGATCCTGATAAACCACATATTTTTATGTCAAATCACGTAAATATTTTTGATGGATTTATACTGTATGGCTATATTCCAAACTTTTTTAGAGGTGTTGAACTGGAAGATCATTTTTCCTGGCCAGTATGGGGTACAATCACACGAAAGATGGGGAATATACCAATAAGCCACAGGAACGCTGAAGCTGCTCTAACAAGTCTCGATAAAGCCAGTACTATAATTTCTAAAGGAACATCAATAACGATCCTCCCCGAAGGTCATCGAACAAGAGATGGCAAATTACAGGCATTTAAGGGAGGTCCATTTCGTCTGGCTAAAAAGGCAAAAGTGGATATTATCCCAATCGTCATGAAGGGGTTGTGGAATAGAAAATCTGTTCATTCAAAAATTGTTCGTCCCGGAACCGTTGAATTAAAATTTGGAGATCCTGTTACAGTAGAATCATATAATGATATTTCTCACAAAGAGTTAAATGTTAAAGTTAAGGAGATTATTTTGGGAATGCTGGAAGAATGAGTATATTTGAAGCTATTATGCTTATAAGTTTTGGTCTTGCCTGGCCATTCTCTATTTATAAGTCCTGGAAAACAAAAGAGAATGGATCAAAAAGCCTGATATTCCTGATAGCTCTTATAATCGGATATATTTCAGGGATAATTCATAAGGTTTTATTTAATTTTGATGGTGTTATATTTCTGTATATATTAAATGCAGTTATGGTCTCCATTGAGATTATCTTTTTTATAAAAAATAAATCAGTTATAAGTAAAAAATAATAATGAGATAGTAGAGACGTAGCGTGCTGTATAGCACGCTACATATCTAAGCTTTAGAACTTAAAATTGGGGTTACTTATTACAGCACCTCTTTCCATATCTGAATTAAGTATAATTGCAAGATCTTCATCTGACATATACTGTGCCTGATAATCAACTCCATTTCTTGACAACTGCATTTCAAAAGCTCTGATGTGGTTCCTGGAACCCTTTAAAAGATTCTGATAAACAATTTTGATATCATCATTATCTGTATCCATAATCAATCTTTCAAGATCATAGATATCAAGATCCTCAATAGTTGCACCAACAATTAGAGCTGCATTGAAAGACTCAGATCCCTGGGCTACAAGAGTATTATAAAGGCTCTGCATATCAGGATTTGTGAATACACCCATGGTATCTGATTTTATTGGATCATCTAAATTATATCTATCCATAAGAATTCCCATTGCATCCATGTGTGTACTTTCAGCACCAGCGATGTTTGTAAAAGTACGTATTCCCCATTTATCATATAAAGTTAAATAAACATCCCTTGCAAGTTTTTCTTCTTCTCTCATCAATAAAAGACCTTCTTCTTCAGCCTCGGAAAGAGAAGCAATCTCAACTGATTCTAGTATGTTCTCCATTTCACCACCAAAGTTAGATCCCCTGTTACCTGCCATCAAACCTGTACTTATCATTACTATTAAAATTGCTATTGTTACTAATTTCTTATTCATTTTTATCTCCTTTAGACTATTAGTTTCTTCTTAATCTATGTTTGATAATATAGTAGGAACCTATGAATAAAGTATGAATGCTTTGTAGAGTGATAATGAAAATAGAAATATTGCATAACATTGAACAAATACAATTCATAAAAATCTCCACTTATTATTTTCAACCTTGCATTCTGGTAATTTGTGCGCTAACATAGATTAGCACAAAAAATAAAGGAGTTTTTGAATGAAAAAAATCATTTTTCTACTGGTTATTTTAATTGTTATTTCTACAGCCGCTGTACCACTTTTTGCTGGAGTATCAATAGATTTGGGAGTATCAGCCCTGGGGAATGCTAATTATATGACAAGTCGACCACTGGGAGCTATAGCAGCTATTGGTGTTACCCTTTTTGATAATAAAGCAATTATGCAGATAGTTGGAGGTTTCTTTTCCCCCACTCTTAATGGCTCCGACAGTTATCCCGCAGGTGCTATAAGTGCCGGAGTGCTTTTTTCTCCTATGGAATACCTATATCTAGGGTTCCGCACAGGCATGATTACTCTTCTAGATGATAAAGATAGCGACGTGAACAGCTATGGTTCAATGGTTCTTCGAGTTCAGAAACCTGGAAAAGGAATTCATTACTTTGCCGAAACCGAAGTAAGCCTATTGGGTAATTTTAATCGATTTTCAATGGGGGTTAATTTTACTCTGTAAAAAGAATAAACTGAATTGATAAGGCTGTATGCTGTCAATTATTTACTTTATCAAACAGTTGCTGTCCCCCCCCTAAACCTCCCTGGAAAAAGAGGGGGAATTTATTTAAAAAGTGATCTATAAGAGTGAAACTGGGACCTGTTTGCCTAGTAACATCTTTACCTGCAGTAATTGACAGTCATTATAAAATCCGACAGTCTAATATTTGCTTTGCAAGACGTTAAGAAAAAAAGTTAAATTTTAACAGGATCAAGAACATGATCAATAACAAAAAGATACTTATTACTTATCGAAAGCGTCTTAGAAACAATTCAACCCCTTCCGAGATAAGGCTGTGGACTTACCTAAAAAACAAACAGCTATTAGATCGCAAATTTCGAAGACAGCATAGCATAGATAACTTTATACTTGACTTTTACTGCCCTGGGGAAAAACTTGCTATTGAATTAGACGGTGGATACCATAATACACCAGTACAGTCAGCAAAAGATAAAGAAAGAGATTTGATTTTGAAGTCTTACAGGATAAAAGTTTTGCGTTTTAGGAACGAACTAGTTTTTAGGGATATTAACGGGGTGTTGGAAACCATCATGGGTGAATTCAGTTCTGAGAAATGACTGGAACCGGGGGTGGTTGCCGGTTTGACTGGTAGCTTACATTCATAATTTTTACTATTTCAGGATTTGTGACATTGTATCATCTGTAGGCTTCCCACCAATAGTTGTTCTTATTGTAGGAACACCTTCAGCCTCAAAAGCAGATGTTACCTTATCCTGAAGTTCCTTTCCCGGGGTAAGAGCAAGCATATACCCGCCTCTACCTCCACCGGTTACCTTGGAACCATACGCGCCAAGAGATTCTGCTAGATTACATAAATGAATAAGTTTTTCATGAGAAAGTCCCATTTCTATAAGAATTTTATGGTTATCGCTCATAATACGACCGGTTTCCTTTAGGTTTCCACTGGAAAGAGCTGCTCCAAGAGCTTTAACCTGGTTTCGAATAGCATCCAGACGGTTATTAAAAAGTTTAGGATCAGTTTTCTCCTGTTCTTCCAGAAAGCCTTTTAGTGCGGCTGTATTAGCAGTAACTCCACTATTGCCCAGAACTATTTCTACTGGTTCTGATATATTGATACGATCAAATTGTTTTATACCATCTTTAATTCTGTATTGTATTGCTCCACCAAATGTAGAGACAGTGTTATCAAGCCCACTTGGAAGTCCATGATAACCAAATTCACCTTCCCACGCCACATGATTTATTCCAAGTATATCCAAACCGAGATTAAACTCCTGGTTACATGCTCTTGCAAAAGAGACACAAATAGCAGCACTTGCTCCTACTCCGCTTCCTGCAAGAAGATCACCGGCTACAGTAATTTTTATTGGATTTTTTTCAAGATCCAGTTTCATAACCTCTATCATTCTTGAAAAAGAAGCAAGACTGTCTTCTTCCTTTGCCTTTTTGTAGCCCGGAACCTCTATACGATTATCTTCCAAAATCCAGCCGGTACCTGATATTAATTTTTCCACTGTGCAAATTGTTTCAAATGGTATTGCTGAAAGTATTGCAGGGATTTCCCACAATACAAATTGATCTCCAATAAGAATTGTTTTACCAAAACCTTTTCCTGTGCCCATTCTAGTTTCTCCCCAGTTTTACCAGTTCTTTTTCTATTTCTAAAATCAAATCTTCTTCCTGACCAATTTTAACAGTTGTTGCAGCAGATAATCCATGACAGGCATCTGCAAATCCACCGATATTAAGAGTAGCGGGTGGAAGGAAACTACTTAAGCCCGGAGCAGATTCGTTTCTAATCTTATCAGTAAGGAAATTAGAAACTCTCATAGATATCTTTGTGGAATTAAACTCAATCTGACCAAATCCCGGAACTTCATTTGGCACTGTCTGAAATCCCGCAAGGTATTTTGTTTTATCAAGAAAATCCATATCCTTAATTATATTACAGAAGACACCTATCATTTTAACACCCATAGGTAAAAATCTTTCCTGAACATTAAACCATTGAAGATGCTCAGTTGTTTTTATATTTTTCCTGGTGCTTTCAATTTCACTTGCAAATATATCATCTTTTTTTATGTTGAGTTCATTTATTAGCATTTCAAGGGATGGTGTTATACCCTTCTGGCAAAGTTCAATTGCTAAAGCTGTACCATTCTGGTAGTAACCTACTCCGCCAAGAGTATCCAAGGCAATACAGATATCAGCTGCAGGGTATTCGACCTCATTTAAAGTAATAAAATACTCCTCAGCACCTGCATTTTCTATAACTCGAATTATTCTATGATTCTCTGCTATTTTCATAACTTCCCGGTTTACACCGGAGAGTCTTCCATTAACCAAAAAACCGTCTCCAATTGCTCCAAGGGTACCAAGGTGAGACAACAGATCAGCATCCTTTCCAATACTTCCCAGTAAAACCTGAGCAAAAAGAAAACATGTTGCTGATGCAGATATATCCCGATCTCCCTTTAATCCAAAAAGATCACCATCAAGGTTAATAACATTTATATCCCCGGATTCCTCTGCAGGATGATGATCAATTATTAAAACTAAATTCCTTCCTTTGTTTAACCGGGCAATAATTGGTGCTATTTTCCCAGCAAAATCTGTAAAAACAATGATTTTCCCACTCTTAGAAAATATCTTTTCCAATACCTGAGGGTAGGGTTTTTCAAGAGAGAACCGTGATACTTCATATTCTGCTTTATTGAAAGCATCTAAAAGTATTGTTCCAGAGGTAAGACCATCCGTATCATTATGATGAAACAGATCAATTTTTTTAGAAGGATATTTTTCAATAATATGTACAGCATCATGCATTGCTGTAATAAGCTCATTTTTCATCTAAAATTTTCCTGCATATTGTTTATGGTGATTCGTAAATCGCTCCAACAAATCATCCATACTTTATTTCTCACTCTGCAAAGCAAATCCCTTCATAAAACTTTCCTGCATTATAATAAAAACAAGCAAAGGAGGAATCATTGTTATAATAACACCGGCCATTATAACACCCCAGTTGTTTGTAGATTCCGTACTCATAAGCATTTTTATACCAACCTGAACTACACGCATCTCTTTTGAATTTGTAGCCATCAGGGGCCATAAATATTGATTCCAGATATATATAAAATTAATTACTACAAGAGCCCCTATTGTACTCCTGGTAAGTGGCATCAACACCTTAAAAAAGTACAGCATAGGAGTACAACCATCCATCTTCGATGCATCGATCAGCTCCGAGGGAACTGTTTTAAATCTCTGAATAAGGATAAAAATACTTGTAGCACTTGCCCAGAAAGGAATAATTAAACCTGCATAAGTATCTATCCAGTGAATACTCCTGATAACATCGAAAAGGGCTACTATTCTTACTGGAACAGGAAGCAGCAGGGTTACCAGAATAATTCCAAAAAGAACATTTTTCCCTTTAAACTCAAAATGGGTAAAAGCAAACGCTGCCAGTAGGCTCATTGTAACTTTACCAATAATTACACCAAAAGCAATAATTGTTGAATTAATAATCATCCTACCAAGATTAACTGCATTCCATGCAGAGACATAATTATTTACCATGTTTGTTCCGGGAACCAGTCCCGGGGGATAAGACATAACCTGCGATACTGTTTGAGTACTTATTATCAAAGCCAAAATAACAGGCAGACTTATAATTAAAACGCTTGCTATTAATAATAGATGTGTACCAATTTTCATCATTTTAGTTTGTTTCATAATTAATCCTCCTGTCTGTTATTGATAATGAACTTTTTTTCCAGCTGTTCTGAACTGAAGAACCGTAACCCCAACAACAAGGCTGAACAATACAAGGCTCTCAGCAGCTGCATATCCTATTTTTGAATGAACAAAAAAATCTTTATACAGGTGATAGATAAGCACTCTGGTTGACCCGGCAGGGCCTCCCTGAGTCAAAACATCAATCAATCCGAAACTTGCAAAATATGCATAAATTGTATTCATAACAAAAAGGAAAAAAGTTGTAGGTGAAAGAAATGCAACTGTTATATAGATAAATCTTTTCACAGGGCCTGCACCATCAATTGATGCTGACTCCAGAGCAGATGCTGGAACATTACGAAGTGCTGTTAAATAAAAAATAATATTATATCCAAGATTTTTCCAGACAGCAGCAATAATAACGACTATTATTGCTGTTTTTTCATCAGTCAGCCAAGTTCGAAATCCGGTAAAATAGCATAAAACCCCATTTGCCGGGTTAAACAGAAAATTAAATAATGCACCCGCAATTGCCGGAGATAAAGCGTAAGGCCATATTAAAAAAGTGCGGTAAAAACGCATTCCTTTTATTTTCTGATTCAAAAGTATTGCAATTAATAGACTGAAGAAAAGTCCTGCAATAATAACTACAATTGCAAAATATGCAGAGAGTATGAAACTTTTTAAATAATCTCCATTAGTGAATATTTTTATGAAATTATAAAGCCCTGCAAACTTTTCAGCACCCGTCCAGGGGTGTATTTTAAATAAACTTAATCGAAAAGTTTCTACTGCCGGATAAAAAAGAAAAACAACAAGAATAAAAAAGGTCGGGACAAGTAAAACATAAGGAAGGTATTTATTGTTAAAAGTTGACTGTTTCATTTTTATCCTCAATAAAAGGAAGCTGCCGTAACCACAGCAGCTTCCATAAATTGTAAATTAGTAGTATTTACTGAATTACTTCATTCCATTCAGCAATAGAAGCATTCGCTTTTACAGCAGCTTCATCAAGTGCCTGTTTTACAGGTTTACCTGCATACATTTCCTGGATTGCAGACTGAATTAGTTCACGTGCTTCAGGGAATATTCCAAGAAGCCCACCTGAAGTATTTAATGTTTCAGGACTATCTAAGAGCTGATTAAACGCTGTTAAATAATTAGGATTTTCGTTGAACCATCCTTCAGTTTTTAACTGGTCCATAGCTGTTTTACGAACTGGGAAATATCCTGTCCCTTTGTGCCATGCAATCTGTGATTCATCTTCAGAAATAAAGGTAATAAGTTTTAATGCAGCAAGTTCCTCTTCTGCACTATGGTTATTAGTCATCCAAAGGGATCCACCACCAATAGCAACTCCACCTTTTGCACCTTCAGGTCTTGGGATATACCCAGTACCCATTTCCCAGCCTTTTTCGGCCAGTGCTGCAGTAAGAGTATTTACATCTGATGATGAGGACATAACTATTGCTACCTCTCCTGCACCAAAGGCTGCTCTATGATTTGACCATCCAGGACCAACATCTAAAAACAAACCATCTTTTTCCATTCCAACCCACCAGTCTAGAACATTCTGTCCTGCTTTGCCATTAAAAACAACTTCTGTTGGAAGTTCTCCACTTCGTCCATTTTTGTCATTTACAAAAGGTTCATCCTGTAGACAGATCATCTGTTCAAAATACCATGAATGAAGATTCCATGTTACCGGAGTTTTATAACCAGCAGCTTGCAACTTAACAGCGGCGGCTCTGATATCTTCATATGTTTTTGGAGGATTATTTACATCAAGCCCTGCTTTTTCGAAAAAGCTCTTGTTATAAAAAATTAATGGAGTTGAAGAATTAAAAGGCATTGAGTAATGATCACCCTGATATTTGTAATAACTCTGTACAGGTGTAAAGAAATCATCCCAGGGGATCTCTCTGTCATATTTCTTTGCAATCACATCTAAAGGTGAAATAATTCCACTGTTGATAAGTCCAAGTGTACCTATCTCATATGAATGAAAGATATCCGGAGCATTCCCGGCCTTATAAGCTGATTTAACTTTATTCAGAGTATCATTGTATGACCCTGTATACTGAACATCAACTTCTACATTAGGGTTTTCTGCCATAAATTTGTCAACAATCCCCTGAATTAAATCAACTCTTGCTCCTGACATTGCATGCCAGAACTCAATCGAGACTGTGGCAGATTCATCCACATCTACATCTGCACTACCAGCTGCAAAAACTGCAAATGGAAGAATTATAGTCATCAACACAGCAATAACTATTATCTTTGATTTTTTCATTTTATTCTCCTTTAAGAATTTAATATAAAGATAATTAAAGCATAGGTATTTCCGGTTGTCAATTAAACTTTGTTCTTTTTTTATCAGCTTTTACTGTATATATGTTTAATAATGATCATTTACAATCAAGTTATATAACTTTTCTGTTCATTTTTACAAAAAAAAGAAGGAATTTTTTGAAGATTTTTTATTAAACTGGAACTATTGGATTCAGACTTGAGATCTTGTCTGGATCACATTTATTCCCATTTCCTCAAAGTCCTTAATATACTCAATATCAGGAAACCAGTCAGTAATAAGTGTGGTAATTCTATTTACATTTGCCGTGACATAATCTGAAACAAGCCCTATTTTTCGATGATCAGCAATAACTATAATCTCCCCTCTTGTTCTATTTATCATAATTTTTGTCGATTCTGCCGCATGCTGCCTTGGGGTCGTCAATCCATAATGACAACTAATGCCATGAACACCAAGTATTGCCTTATTAGCATTCACCTGGTTTAATATATCGTTAGTAAATCCGCCACTGAAAGTGTTTGATCCAGGGGTGTACAAACCGCCTGCCAGGGTCAGTTCTATTCCCTGATTTTCATGTACCTGACTCATACAAGCGGCATTTGTTGTAACAATCTTAACATTCCTCTTGTTAATATATCTGAAAACATGAAAGGTAGTTGACCCACCATTAATAAACACAGTATCACCTTCATTTATCAATCCAGCGGCAAATTTCGCAATGCTATCCTTATTTTCAAGTTCAAGATCCGATCTACTGTTGTAGTTTTCCTCTTCATGGATCTGTCTGATTGCTATGGCACCTCCATGAGTTCTTTCGAGAAGGCTTTTATTTTCAAGTATTCCCAGATCCCTGCGAATAGTTATCTCTGCCACATTCAGTAATCTGCTTAAATCGGGAACCCGGACATGCCCGTCTCTCTGAACTAATTCAATAATTCTTTTTTGTCTTTTCCCTTGTGATTGCAGCTGCCTGCTTTGATCAATATTTTCCATATAATAATGATAATCCCCTACACAGCATAATTTTTTTTGGACTTCTGAAGTCTTCGACGGGAAGCACGTATTTCATCAGAATAGGATTCTAACAGAACACGCAGGTTCTCTGACAACATATTAAATCCGAACTCACTTAAACCTATATCAAAATTCTTAGCTGTCATTTGAATTCTCATCTCCGGGTTGTTAAGAATAAGATGTATATCAGTCAAAATAGATTCCGGTATATTCAATAACCCATCTTCATCATAATCATCTCTTACTTCGATATTAAGAAAACCGGCAACTTTTATATCTGTCTTATAAACAAGATAAGTGGAGATAACAACAGGAACACGACAGGAAACAGCCTCCAGATATGCATTTCCGAAGCCTTCCCACTTTGGCAGGTAGATTGCAAGATCAGCATTAACAAGAACATCTCTGCTTGTATACAGTCTTTTGCCATCCACATTCATCATTCTTACAGAGGAAACACGATCAGAGATTAAGTGTAAATCAACGTTTTCGCTATGGGCTAGATCTTTTATGGCCTCTACATATGAGTCATCCAGCTCATCACCCTGGTAAAGAGAAATAATGAATTTAAGCCGTTCTTTTATTTCCGGGTATTTTCGCCCATACTTTCCAACAAGACGAACAGAATCTTCAATCCTTTTTCGGGGAACAATACGTGTGGGCTGCACAAAAAGAATATCTTCTTCATCAAATCCAAGATCCTCCCGGAAATGACAGTTATAGTCATCCAGAAAAGCTGCACATTCAAAATTCTCACAGTTAGGGATTACTGTTGGCATTACACGTTTAATTGAGCTTAGTATATGAGCAGAATATGAAGAAATTACGACATGTTCTGAACCAATATCAGAAGGGGGCATAATTTTGTTTAACAGCCCCTCGATTCTGTTCTGGCTGAACCGGCTTCTTTCCCACCAAAAATCATGATGATGAAAAATTGTTGCAACCTTATTTTCAGTTAATAGATTATAGACTGCTATTCCTCCCAAAAGAGACATGGGCATAGCATTTGTATTTTCTGCTATAATTACATCTATATCATTATCCTGTATATACTTAAATATATCTTCTCCCAGCTCTTTCCCCTGTACCATCATTTCTTCCACAGTGATATCTTTAGTAGCAAGAGTCAGGTGGGTGGGTTTCTTTGTAATAAATGGAAACAATATCTTTTCATAGTGCCGCTGGAGGGTAGAATCAAAACGTAGATATTCAAGAAGGAACTGATTATCAGCAGCTACAGCCTGTACAGGATTTGCATAGTATCCGGCTATTGTAAAAACTTCATGCCCGGCACTTGTTAGTACCTCAATCCATTTATCAACTTCAAGGGAAACACCATCGACATCTCCCAATTTTCCGCTTATAAACGCTATTCTGAATCCAGTAGCCATATTAAACCTCGCATTGACAAAAGTTGTCATGCCTTATTTATAATTTCGGTCTTTTACATTGTAATATAACAATTAAGTGGGGATTATATTCACTCTTTGGAATTAAACAAGGTCTTAGAGATCCTTTTCTACATGTTTTTATTTTTTGAAAGTGCTGTATTGCTCAAGATTCAGGATGGGATCGTCAGTATAACCAGCGGGCTTAATTCTTAATGCTTCAATAAGCCGTGCCCAGTAATTAACCTTGGCAGTAAGAGCTGCTATTGCAACTATTTCTCTCTCTGAAAATTGCATTCTTAGATTATCAAGAACTATTTGGTCAAGTATTATTGGTGTTTTTGAAAGTTCCTGTGCATATTTCAGAGCAGCTTTTTCCTGTTCAGAAAAGCTTGCAATGCTGTCAATCTCTTTTTCTCCCTGAAACCCCCTTAGCTCCTCTTCAGTTATAGCGAAATTCTCATAGTTTTGTGAATTAATATCTATAGCAAAGGGACTGGGTATCATATAGGAAATCTTTATTCTTAAAATTTTTATTAACCTTCTATCAAGATATTTAGCTGCATCTTCTTCAACATAGAGCTCAAGAAGTCCGGAACTAATAGCTATTTTTGAGGACCATGCTAATACTCGTCCTGGAAGAACCTCTTTTTTAGCTTTTTTATCTGCTATCTTGATCATGGGACGAAGAAGAAGAGGTATCTTTTCAGGGGGCTCGACAAGACTCTCCATGGTACTTTCGTCATAAGCAGCACCTACTGGTTTATTTTCACTTATACATCCAAAAAGAATGAATGGTATTATAAAACAGATTAAAATAAATAATCTTTTCATTGATCTCTCCCTTTTAGAATTTATTTTAATCTCCAAATACAATTAATTTAAGACCAGGTATATCTGCAAAATCTTTTTTATTTTTAGTCAGAAAGAAGAAGTTGTTTTGAATAGCCTGACTTGCAAGCCAGATATCCTGTATTCGAAAAGAAGATCCTCTTCCACTTTTATTAAGTACTGCTGCCAATCGTGCAAAAATCAGTCCAGTACCGTCATCGATAATGAGCAAGGGTTTTTTTCTTAGTCTTTCCAGAGAAGAAGCTCTCTTGTGGCGTATCTCCTCGGTAACAGACATTTCTACACCATAACCAAGCTCTGCCAGAGAAACAGGTGATATATAAACAGGATTGATCCCGGTATATAGAGCAACATCCGATGGTGATATAATTCCACGTTCAACATCAATCCAGATACAGCTGTCTATTAAACATCCCATAGATCACGCATCCCATTGTCTAAATTACCTGGTAGGGTGCTGTCTTTAAGCCAATCTTTGCCTGCATCCTCAGGTAATGTCCTGTAAAGATCACCCATAGCTTCAAGTGCAGTTAATGTGAAAGAACCTGGAATTACTCTTGCAATTCTATGATTATGCCGAACCAAAATTATTTCTTCGTGTTTATATTCAATTCTGTCAAATACTGTACTTAAATTCCGTGAAAACTCAGTAACTGTCATTTCGACCATGGCTACCTCCGATCATATAATAAAGCTTAATCATAAAATCAGATTAAGTCAAATATACAAATAAATATGAGTCTACCCCTATTCCAATTTTGATATGCACAATTAAGTGCTGGTATGAAAATATTATCAGGATCAGCTTGAAAAATCTGTTCTCTATAAATATAATACTATATATGATTACACTCAGGCTCAGGAAAGAATCAGCTTTTTTTATTATTGCTGCAGCTGCTCTTATAATTCTATTATATGTCACCCAGATGAGGAATTATCTATTATTTCATGGGATAGCTGAAATTTTTAGTATTGTTATTGCGTTCTCTATCTTTATTATTTCCTGGAATGGAAAGAAATATTATACAGATGACTACCTGCTGTTTATTGGCATTTCCTATCTGTTCATAGGATTCCTGGATCTTTTACATACTTTTGGATATAGCGGGATGGGTGTATTCAAGGACTATGATTTTTATGCTAATCAACTATGGATTGCATCAAGATTTATCGAGGCCATAGCCTTGCTGATTGCTTTTATTTTAGTCGGGAAAAGAATCAAGATACCTGTTTATTTGACATTACTTATATTTGTAATGGTAAGCACTTTTACAATTTACTCTATTTTTTTCTCTGACCTCTTTCCTGTTTGTTTTATTCCGGGAAATGGCTTAACAAAATTCAAAATTTATAGTGAATACCTAATAATTATGCTCCTGGTAGGAAGTATTTATTTAGTATTTCACAAAAGAACTCTTTTTTCAAAAGACACCTATCAGCTGCTCATGTGGTCACTTGTTTTTACAATAATTTCGGAACTTTCTTTTACATTTTATATAAACAACTATGGCTTTTCAAATATGCTGGGCCACTATTCAAAGATAATCTCTTTTTACCTGATATATAAAGCAATCGTGGTAAAAAGTATTCAGGAACCATACAACATAATCTTTCAGGAATTAAGAAACAATCAGAAAGAATTACAAAAATCTAACGATTTAAAAACAACACTATTTTCGATTATTTCTCATGATCTAATCTCCCCTTTCCTTGTGGTTTCCTCATTTGTTAATCTTATTGAAAACGGACCATCTGATATCCCCAAAGAGGAATTTCAAGAATATATGGATTCATTAAAAGATTCTGTTGAGAGCACGTCTTTGTTATTGGACAACCTATTAAACTGGGCCAAACTCGAGATGGGAGGGGAAAAAAGGCACAAAGAATCGTATCTTTTAAAAGATCTTATAAATAAGGCTACTCTGCCCTTATTGCCTTCTTACCACAAAAAGAAAGTTTCACTCCAAATAAATGTTCCTGAATCAATTCAACTTTATGTTAATAAGGATACTTTTGATATTATAGTTCGGAATATACTCTCAAATGCTCTAAAATTCTCTTTCATGAACAGCACAGTAGAGATTAACGCATTACTTGAAAAGAACCACTTAATTATTTCTTTTAAAGATCATGGGACAGGAATGAATATTAACGAAGTTGCCTCATCCCAAACAATTGGAGTTACAAAAAGGGGTACTTTAAATGAGAAAGGCTCCGGACTGGGTCTTGACCTGATAAAACGCTACACCAAAGATAATAATGGTGAAATGTCAATACAAAGTAATATAGGGGAAGGCACGGAGATATCACTCAAATTTGCAGTTAGTAACAACAAAAACATAAACTAAACTAACCAGACAAACAGTTCACACTAACTGCATTCTAGTATATTATCACTTCTTATGAACTTAATATCAATTGAAAATCTATCAAAGACAGTTAATGACAACCCCCTTTTCCAAAATGTGACCATGGGAATTGATGAGGGAGAAAAAATAGGATTTATAGGGCCAAATGGGGCTGGAAAATCAACACTTTTGCATATTATAGCTGGACTTTTGGAACAGGATGAAGGGAATATATCAAAAAACAATAAACTTATAATAAGTATGCTCGAGCAAACTCCTGTAATTCCAAAAGGAATTACTATCAAAGATTTTCTGTATTATGGGGAGACTCCTGTTATAAAACTAATTGCTGAGTATCATAAATGTCTTGATGAATATAGCCAATCAGAATCCAAAACAGGAGAAGATCGCGACCATCCAGTAGGAGCACGGCGTGCCATGCTGGAAAACCTAACAGAACAGATGGATAAAGAAAATGGATGGGAAATTGAAAATAATTATATCTCTTTTTTAAGCGAACTTAAATTAGAACATCCTGATCAGATTATGGATAATCTATCCGGAGGAATGAAAAAAAAAGCAGCCCTTGCAAGAGCCCTTGCTTCAAAACCCAATCTACTTATTCTGGATGAACCAACAAACCATTTGGACATTGAAATAATAGAATGGCTTGAAAAATATCTGGGTAATGCTAATTTCAGCTTCATAATGGTTACTCACGACAGGTATTTTCTTGATTCAGTATGTACAGGTATTATGGAACTGGATAAGGGTCGCATATTTAAATATCCTGGTAATTATTCAACATTTCTTGAACGCAGAGAAATAAGACTTTCAACAGAACAAAATGAACAGGCAAGAATAAAATCCATACTTAGAAGAGAGCTTGAATGGCTAAGCAGAGGGCCAAAAGCCAGGGCAAGTAAAGACAAAAAACGAAAAATGAGAATAGAAGTTCTCATGGATAAGAAAGTTCAGAAAGAACAGGAAAATACAGAATTTTCATCCTCCAGCAAACGTTTAGGTAAAAAAATTCTTGAATTAAAGAATATTGAAAAATCATATGATGATAAAACCATTATATCACCTTTTAGCTATAAGTTTAAAAAGGGTGAAAGAATAGGAATAATTGGTCCTAATGGATCGGGTAAAACAACTTTTCTTAATATAATCTCCGGTCAAATTTCAGCTGATAATGGAAAAATTGAAACAGGATTAAATACTGTAATTGGATATTATGATCAGTTAAGTGATCACTTAAATGAAGCTGCATCTAAAAATTTTACAGTTTTAGAATATATACAGGAAACAGCAGATCAAATTACCCTGGAAGATGGGAAAATTGCATCTGCAGCAAAATTTCTGGAAATGTTCAATTTTCCATCCAGAATGCATCGAACTCTTATTTCAATACTATCTGGTGGAGAAAAAAGAAGACTCTTTCTAATAAAAACACTTATTAAAAATCCCAATTTCCTTATATTCGATGAACCAACAAATGATTTGGATATGGATACCATGAGGCGCCTTGAAGATTATGTATTGAGCTTTTCAGGTTCCTTGATTGTTGTTTCGCATGACCGAGCTTTTCTGGATAGAACTACAGACTTTCTTTTTGTATTTGACGGCGAGGGTGGTGTAAAGGGGTTTACTGGGAACTACAGTGAGTATAAAAATTTCTACCTTATAAATGAGGCAAATATTAGAAAAGAAAAAATAGAACAATCACCGATTAAAGGCAAACAGACAGGGGTCTCTACAG
>JAQIBN010000257.1 GCA_027859095.1 Spirochaetia bacterium
AAATCAGTTTATTTCGCTGATCAATGCTGTTAAATAAAACTGTTCCGTAAATATCTGTAACAATTAAATTTAAATTATTTTTCTGGATCAATATTAATAGTTTATCCCTAATCTCAACAGAATTTATTGATTGATGATTATCAAAAACATATCCTGTAACTGTAGATGTGTAAGCTCTAAAATTACTGTAATTATTTATCACATTATTATGGTTTTTATATCCAGTTAAAACAAAAAGAAATATATTTATTACAATAATCAATATGATAAAAAAAAGAGGAATCTTCTTCATTCATTTTTTCCATTAAACTTATATCCGATTCCCCATATAGTCTGAATATACTTAGGGTTCCCGGGATCAATTTCAAGTTTTTCCCGGATTTTTCTAATGTGAACGGCATTAATTTTTGCCAGAATGACAGACGGACTAAATGGTTTTATCGCATACTCATCAGCTCCTAACCCAAGTGCCAGAATTTGATCAATATCACCGGCTTTGGCACTTAACATTAATATTGGTATATCTGATGTATTTCTGATTATCCGGCATACCTCAGTTCCCTCTATATCCGGAAGCATTATATCTAAAACAATTACATCAAATTTTTTTTCGTTAAAAAGATTCAACGCAGACTTTCCCGTTCCTGCAGGAATGGTAATATGACCGTTTGCCTCAAAGTAATTTTTCAAGATTGTGATGATCTCTTTTTCGTCATCTACCAGCAATATTTTCATATTTACTTCTCCATGAAAACTTGAACATATCAGGAATCAAATGTAAGAACAATTTTATGAAATACATCCCGTAATACTTGTGTTCCCAGACTGTAAGGTATAAAGGCAAAAAGAGATACATCTTTTTCCTGATCCAGGTATAAACCGGCAGCCAAAAAGTTTTCCTCCCCGACGTTTACAACATATAGCTGCTGATAACATTTTATTCCATTTATCCATTCACTCTGTACAGCTGTGGTTCTAATAATCTCACCCTCTGCAGTACTTCGCAATTTCATTTCCTCCCAAAATTGATCCAGCGTCTCCTGTGTCTGATACTCAACTGTACAATCATCATTATATATTAAAATTGTATCTGAAGTCTCTTGTAAATTATAGTTCACTGGAATAGAAAATGAAATATTATCTATTTTTATACTCTTGTAATTCTCAAGCACAATATCTCTGTCTTTTCTTAAATACCCGAAGAGAGAGGAATTTACTGATAAAATATCTCCCTTGGAATTTGCATTAAAAGAGATATCGCCAACTTCTGCAACATTGTATCCCGAAGCACTCAACCTCGATTCAAAATCCAGTAAATATGTTATCTGTCCCAAATCACTTTCTGCCTCAAAGTACATATCTCCATCAATAATTGATATTTTCCCGGTGGAAAGCCCATCATCACTAAAATATTTACCCACATATTTTAATTCTTCCCCTTCGGGCAGATCAAAATCAATTTCCACTCTTTTTGTCTTTACATATACATTTTCCAGAGCTTCTCCGTTAACAATATTTAGAATATTATTAGCTATTTGTGATGGTGAAATCTGAAATATTTCACTGTTGATATCTGTTACATTAAATAA
The DNA here is from genome assembly GCA_027859095.1 of Spirochaetia bacterium. GTDB lineage: Bacteria > Spirochaetota > Spirochaetia > B11-G9 > B11-G9 > JAJRQE01. The sequence goes on from JAQIBN010000257.1 coordinate 1,590, forward strand.
AACTATTATCCCTGTTTTAGTCCTGGGCTGAATTAACATCATTGATGACATTGTTTTTGTTTGGCCGCCATGAAAAAAAACTTCTTTCCTGGGAAAACTCATTATTCCGAGACAATAACTAAATTCTTCACCCATGGCTTTTGTTTCAACTCTTGGAACCATCATATTTCGAATAGAATCCTCAGATACAATTCTAACATCATTAAGTTCTCCATAATTCAAAATCATTTCCATAAATTCAGTCATGTCTATTACAGTTGATCTTAATTCAGATCCTGCGGCCAATGCTGCAGTATTTCTGATTCTATTTGATGATTTATAAGTTCCATAGTAAGGAAGATGTCCGTATAGAGCACCAAGATTATCAAATGAACTTATATCTGTTGAACTATTTTTCATTCCCAGTGGCCCTAAAATATAATTTGAAACATAATCTGCATATTTTAAGCCGGATAATTTTTCAATTATTAAACCTGCCAGTATAAATCCTGAATTGGAGTAGTTAAAGGATACTCCCGGATCAAAGAGCAGCTTCTCTGAGGCAAGACTTTTTGATATTTCCAAAGCGGAAAATTCTCCGATGTCTTCAATTATCCATGAGAACCCCGGTGCATTGGTTGGAAGTCCACTGGAGTTTGATAATATCATTGCTATAGATATTATATCACTTTTCTCTTTTTCAAGTGTTCGAAACCATGGAAGATGGTCAATTACCTTATCTTCGAGATTAATTAAGCCCTGTTCTACAAGCTGCATCATTGCTATGGTTGTAAAAGTTTTTGTAACAGATCCAATTGCAGATACAGAATAGGGTGTCATAAGTCTGTCTTCTTCTATAACTTCCACACCGTATCCATTTTCAAAAATTATTTTACCATCTTTAATTACCGCAACAGACATCCCTGGAATATTTACAAGTTCCATTGTTTTTTTAAGATAGTTATCAACATCAGAATACTGATTCTGTCCGAAAAGAAGAGAGCCGGCAATTATCAAAAGTGTAAAAACTAATCCCATTTTTATTCTCATTTTATCCATCCTATTCTATAACCAGTTCTCTAAGATTGAGATTTTTTATTTGGCGACTTGCTGCAAAAACACTGAACAATGCTGTTGATAGAGTAATCAAAACAGCTATTACAAGCTGAAGTGGATCAAAAACAAGCTCTACAGAAGATATTCCCGTTGCTTTAAACATATTTGAAAGTAATGGCTCCATTGTGTTTAGCGCTACAAAAAATGCGAGACAAATAGCAATTGCTGATATTATTAATATTCTGACTATTTGCATATTTACAATCTGTTTAGTTGAAAATCCCGCCACTAAGTAGATACCGTAGTTTTTTTTCTCACGGTAAAAACTAAGAATAGTAAAATTGTAGAGTGTTATGGCACTGACCAGAGCTGTAATAAATACTAGAATCATAGTCATTACAGCAGCACCAGCTAATATGGGTTCTGACATAGATGCTAAAAACTTTTTAGGGTTCTGAAAGGTGACGTATCCCCCCATTTTTGCTTCAATCTCTTTTTGTGCATCGACAACCACTACATCTTCTTTGTAATCTATAAAAAACCAGTTTGCCTTAATATTTGGTTTATAGAGCTGTAATGCTGAAAATATTAACCTCACATTTTTTCCGGTATTATTTATACCATGAAAGATGCCGCAAACAGTAAAGGGAATATCCATTCCATTCATAGAGAGAGTTACAATATCTCCGATTCCTTTGCCTGTTTGTTCACTGGCTATCTGTGTAAGGGCTACTTCATTTGCCGTCTTAGGGTTTTTCCCCTTTAAGACAGGCAGATTATTTTCGTCATAGTCTCCAAGAATACATTCAGTTACTACCTTATAATTATCTTTTCCTCTGAGTTTTATTGTCAGTGTTTCTTTAGGTCTATATCCGGGTTTTATTGCAATGTAGTTATCCTGCTGGAGGAGATATGAGTAAACATCATCTGAATCATAGCCAAAGAAAAGATTATTTTCACTCATCACTATCAAATCGGTCTCCGGGTATCCCATAGGATCTGTAGAGGAGAAGATCTTTTTAAAACTGCTCTGAAATCCAATACCGAAAAACATGGCAAAAGCTAAGGCAAATAGTATGATAATAGAAAAAACAAACCTTCCCTTACTATTGGCATTCTCCTTCATCTGTATAAATAATGAAACTGGAAATAAAAACTTATCTTTGATCTTTAATGCCCCCTTTTTATTTGTATTTGTTTTTGCCTGCCCTTCACGAATAGCCTGAGCAGGATTTATTTTCCTTATTCTGGAAGCTGAACTGTATATAGCCAGTATAATAAAAGCAGACATTATCAATAAAGCAATAAAAACGGAGAAGACCGTTGAGAGATGATTAACATCAAGTCCAAGTGCCTGAGTATACTCTGATACAATCTGCATTGATGCTAATTGACTTAATAGTATTACAATGGGTATTCCAATAATTAGTAGAAAAAGATACTGTAATACAATTGCTAAAGTGATTTGTCTGAATGACAGACCATGAGCCTTAAGTACTCCAAAAGTTTTAAATTGGTTTGAAATTTCAGAAGAAACTATAAAGAAGATCACAATTAAACAGATCATTAAAAGAAGTAAACCTATAATGATAAGAGCAATTACCAATATCAAAGTAGCCATGGAAGCTCCCATTTTAAAATCATCATAACGAATAATAAATCCGGTGAAGGAAGCCCCCTGCCATATTGAAAAATCATTCCAGACAATACTGTTTTGTGATGGATCTTTGAATCTAATTGTTAAGATGACTTTATCCAGGGATGAAAATGATTTCATTAAAGCAAGCTCTCCTGGTCTTACCCAGACTCTAAAGGGAGAGATTATGGTTGCACTGAAAAGTGGATCAAGAATTATAGCGCTTACCTTATAACTTTGAGAGTCCGAACCATTAGGAATTAAAATATCATCCCCAACTGCAATTGAATATCTCTTTGAAAGCCCTACAGGGATCCATAATGTCATAGGAGCAGGATATTGACTTTCATCCCCCTGAAGAATCTTTAAAACGTCATGTTCTGCTTCAGGTACTATCTCTTGAAAAAATAGCAGAATATCTTCATCTTTGAATTTGATATAATCAGCTATATCACTTGCATAACTAAGCTGCGCACTTTCCACCATGTCATGATTATTAAACCACGATCCTATTTCCTGCCAGTTTGGATAATCGTTAATTGAAAAATGTGCAAGTTCATGGGAAAAGTTCTGATTATCTATTACCTTTTCAAAGAGATTCCCTGTTGCCAGTAATGTTGAAATCCCCGTACTGATACAGATAAAACAGATTAAAAAGATAAGGGCAATCAGAATATTTACCTTTTTCTGTTTTAAAAGCATACCTTTAAAAAGTGACAATACTGTACTCATATTACCACCCCCGCTTTCTTAAGAAATTGTAAACAGTCTGTTCGCGATCCTCTAAATCCTCTATTCGGAATTCCCCCAAACTGAGATCTCCGTGAATTTTCCCATCTTTTAGATAAATTATTCTGTTTCCACGACAAGCAGCTTTTAGATCGTGGGTAACCATAACAATACTTTTATTTTTGTCATTTATGTTTGATAGAATATCCAGAAGATTTCCACCCTGTGAAGTATTTAAAGCACCTGTTGGTTCATCAGCAAAAAGAATATCGCAATCATTAATCAACGCTCTGGCAACGGCAACCCTCTGCTGTTGACCACCGGATATCTCAGAAGGTAGTCTGAATAATTCATCTTCAAGACCAAGTTCACAAAGCAGCTTTTTGCAATTCTCGACAACATCACTATTTTTCCTGTTTTTAAGTTTTCCAATTACTGCAACGTTTTCCAGAACTGAAAGATAGGGTACTAAATTGATTCCCTGAAAGATATAGCCAATTTCATTTCTTCTGAAATCCACAAGCTCATTAGGTTTCATCTCGCTAATAGAGCGTTCGCCATAATTGACTTCCCCGGAAGTCATCTCATCGAGAGCACTTAGTAGATACAATAGAGTTGTTTTACCGGATCCTGAGACTCCCATGATTATAGTAAAATCACCTTCGTAAATTTCCATATCAAGATTTTTGATTACATGAACACCCTGTTTTGAATTATAATATGTTTTACATAAATTCTTAGTTTCTATACATATTTTCTTTTCTATCATTCCAGTCTCCTTTATCAATTTACAAATTAAATATAACATGTAAATGTATCCATAGAATTAGCAAAATCTTAAGAAAGTCTTAAGGTGAAATCTGGAGGAAATTAGAAAAATCGACTTTGGCTGTAATTTATTGTCACTTCGGGAAAGAGATTATCTTTTAGTAGATAATCTCTTTATTATGTGCTACGGGAACTGACCCTTTATCGACCCTTTTATTTTTTTAATTTGGAAGAGCTTCAATATTAAATTGGAAAGGAGTAGATCAAAAATGATTAAAATAAACATACTTATTTTCCAGCTGAATATCTTGACTTATAATCAAAATGGTATATACTTTAAAATATAGACTATTCTTGTTAAGGAGACTATTATGGACACTGCAAAACTTTTTGTTAATGGTCGCAGTCAGGCCGTCCGATTACCAAAATCCTACAGGTTAGAGGGGCAGGAAGTATATATTAAAAGGACGGAGGAAGGGGTACTTCTAATACCTAAAGATGATTCTATATGGGAGGTTTGGGAAAAGAATTTAAATAAGTATAATGAGCCTTTCCTGACAGATCGAAATCAACCCAAAATACAACAGGAAAGAGCAGATATACATGAAATTTCTGATTGATACAAATATTTGCATATATATAATGAATGAACGTCCTGTAGAAGTCATTAGCAGATTCAAAAATACAAACCCGGGGACAATCGGAATATCTTCAATCACAGTTTCTGAACTCCAATATGGTGTTTCAAAAAGTAAGTACAAAAATCAGAACATAAAGCGTCTGGATAAATTTCTTATTCCTTTTGAAATACTGGCTTATGATGAAATTGCAGCTAAATTCTATGGAGAAATACGCATAAAACTCGAAGAACAGGGACTTATTATTGGGTCTCTTGATTTATTGATCGCCGCTCATGCGTTGAGCAAAGATCTGGTACTTGTTACAAACAATGAAAAAGAATTTAAACGGATTAAATCATTGAAAGTCGAGAATTGGGTGAATAAACCATAGCACTGGCCACATCTTTATAAAATATCTCATCAAACCGTTTCATTAGCCATGTTATTCCAACCTGTCTTGCTCTCCTGATAATAAGTGGTTTTCAAGTAACTCCATCTTTCCACTTTATTAAATCTTCCTGCAGCTGCCTCTTTCCATTAATTGTTGTTTTATCTTTAGGACATAGGATTCACTGGGTTTGTGTTTAAGGCGGTTGAGCATCATTTCAGCGCTGAATTTACCCAGGAGGTCGGGTCTGGTCACCATACCGGTAATCTGGGGAATGTAGGGTTCCTTATAGTCGAGTACTTCTCCGGAGGCAATGATACTGATATCATCAGGGCAGTTTAGACCCATCTCCTTCAAAACCCCCATTGAATGAGCAGCTAGATAGTCATCTACAAAAAAAATGGCTGTTGGTTTATTCACTGTACTAAAGGCTTTTGTGAATTTGCTGCGAATATCAGTAACATTATTAATATCAAAATGTAGCTTATGCTCGTCTGATAATGTTATTTGATGTTCGTTCAGGGCCTTGTAGAAACCAAAAAACCGATCGCTTAATGTCTCAGGCAGTTGATAAATATCAAAATCTGCATAGATAATATTTTTATGGCCAAGCTGGAGTAGATGTGAGGCAGCTTCATAACTGCCCTGGAAATTATCAGCACACACGGTATAGAAGTGAGATTGAAAATGGCTGTTTATTATAATGACAACCGGGATTGTTACATTTTCGAGTTGGGAAAATAATTTCTCCCTGCCGAAATGCATGGAAAAAACAGCTATAGCACGTGAATCAATAACTTTTTTGAATATTTCACTATCACTCATATCGTATGTAATCGGGATTAAAATAGTTAGATAGTTACTATGTGATAGTGTTTCTTCAAGACTGAGGGTTACCTGTCTTAGAATATTCCAGGTTTGTGACAGCTGGCTATCAAAGTGAAAAAGGACTGCTATAGTTTTTGATTTTGTATTATTAACTACCGCTTTCTTTGTATATCCAAGTTCATCTGCAGCAATTTTTACCTTCTCTCTCACCTCGTTTGAAATTTTACCTTTCTTTGCCAGGACCAGGGAGGCAGTTGATGGAGATACTCCGGCAAGTTTTGCTATATCAAGTAAAGTAGGTTTAGACATTGTAATACTCGTATTAATTAGATTTTTAATTATTATAACACAGGTCTTTAATAAGACCAAGTAAAAATTTACTAAATATATCAAATAAGTACTCAAAAAAATTAATTAATTTAATAAATATTCATTGACAAATGAAAAATATGTATTATAAGCACCCAAATTCCGTCCCAAGTTGTAACATG
>JAQIBN010000035.1 GCA_027859095.1 Spirochaetia bacterium
GAATCAGCCCTAACAGGCTGCTGCCGGTAAGGGCAGCTATTAGCAAATAGGTACTTACTTTGCAGGATAAAAATATGTACAAATATACCTCTGCAATAGGAAGTATTGAGATGAGCATAACTAAAATTAATAATTTAAGAATAAATCCTGTATCAAAAAAACGAATAAGTGTTCTGATTTCAAACATAAGAGGAAAGATATCATATGCATGTGGAGTCTGCAACCATTCGAATGTATTTGACCAAAAATTCTGATGGGAATATATATGCTGCCTCCTCATCTGTTATCCTAAAATCAGGGTTGTGAAATTTCCCATTTGCACCGGGAAGGCCAAGCATAACAGTAGGTTTCATTTGAGAAATATTTCCAACATCTGAAGAAGCTGAAGAATATTGTTCCTCAATAAATTCAATATTCATATTTTTTGCAGTTTCTTTTATTAGTTTATGGAGAGGGAGATCTGCTTTAAAAGGCTGGTAACCATCCAGTATTGAAACTTCAACCTTTGCTCCAATTGCTGAAGCACACCCCTTTGATGCTTTTTCAAGTTGTTTTACAACTTTATTTACAGATTCAAGATCTGCTGCTCTGACATATGTTTCTACTGTTACATGTTCCGGTATTAGATTGACTGATTGATTACTGTCTAGTTTTAGTATTGGATGAATACGAATATGCTTCTGTTCCTTAAAACTTTCTCTTAAAAAGGCACAGGCCTGCAGAAACAAAGATGCTGCGTTTTGGGCATTTAACCCCAGATGCGGTGCTGCACCAGCATGAGAGGCTTTTCCTATGAAGGAAAAATTCATTACTGTAAAGCCTGACATATTTAAAACACTGCTTATATATAGTTTACTTTTAAAAGCAGCGGAATGGGTGGATATTACAAATTTAGGTGAATCAAAAAATCCTCTTGTAATTAATTCAAGCTTTCCGCTCATGACTGATATTTGTTTCGCATCTATCAATAGGTTTCTTTTTTCAAAATCAATATATTCTTCTGCCGGTATGGCAATAAAAGCAACATATTTAAGGAGTTCGGGATTGTTCTTCTTCAATAGATGAGCTGTTCCATAAAGGGCTGTCATCTGTACATGGTGCCCACAAGAGTGAATATATCTATTTTCAGGATCGCCGGGAAGAGGCAATGCATCCATATCAGAGATTAGAGCGATGGGCTTTGACTTATAGTTAGCATCTATTGTCGCAATAAATCCAGGTATATTTTCAAATGTTTGTATATGAAACCCCATACTGCTGAACTTATTGCTTAAGATTTTATGAGTGTTATTTTCAAAGAAACCAGGTTCTGCATTTTTCCACAACAATTTACCCAGTGATTTTAATTCTTTCATTCCATTCCCTCAGGCTTTTAACTAAAAATAGCATGTTTTAGATAATTTTGTCTGGGAAAACCCTTTACCTGTCGAATAATTAGTTTAAAATGATCAAAATAATTAATTATTTCGAAAAGGATTTCTAATGAAAAATATTTTTATAGATTCAGATTGTGGTATCGATGATGCAACAGCAATAATGATTGCTCTTGCCAGTCCGGATATAAACATTGTTGGAATTAGTGCTGTTGCTGGAAATGCTGGTCTGGATCATGTTGTTAATAATATAACAGGTATACTGGCATATTTTGGGAGAGAGGATATTCCTGTTTATCAGGGAGCGAGTACGTCTTTGCTTGGGATGCGAATTCATGCTGAAGGTGTTCATGGTTCAAATGGCCTGGGAGATGTAGAACTTCCTGAAAATTCTAAAATAGTCGAGACTTTAATGGCACCTGATGGTTTGTGTAAAGCTGCTAAAGAAAACCCTGGTTTGACCCTTGTTACACTGGGTCCTTTAACCAATATTGCTATAAGTATAAATTTATTTCCGGAACTAAAAAATCTAATAAAAGAGATTGTTATAATGGGTGGTGCTCTTGAAAAGGGGAATATCACAAAATTTGCTGAGTTTAATTTTGCAGCAGATCCCGAATCTGTTCAGTTTGTTTTTGATGCCGGAATCCCTTTAACCATTGTGCCCTGGGATGTAGCTGTTGCAGCAATGTATACTGAAGAAGAGTTGGTTGATCTTGGGTTGAAAGAATCCAGGGCAGGTAAACTTCTTCTTGATATGCAGAAGGTTCCTCTCGATTTTCTTGAACAAGTATTTGGTTTTCGGGGTGTAGGGTTCCCTGATCCTCTGACTATGGCTTATGTTGTTGATGAATCTATTGTTTCCAGGAAAATTAAAGGGAATTTAAAGATGGAATTGAGTTTTAATACTATGAGAGGGGCATCTGTTCCCTGTGAGGGATTAGAGATGGATATTATTCTTGAGATTAAAAAAGAAAAATTTAATCCTATACTTTTAAAGATAAAGGCATTAAAATAAAGATTCTCAAAAAAAATGGAGGTTCTTAAATGAACAAATTAGGAAAAATTCTCATTATGAGTATTGTAATTCTTATGGTTATCTCAACTATGGGAGTTTTCGCTGGTGGTGAAAAAGAAGCTGCTGGTGATGATAAGGTAAAAGTAGTTCTGTATGTAAATGGAACACTTGGAGATAAATCTTACTTTGACTCTGCTGCCCGTGGTATTGATAAGGCCGTAAAAGAGTTAGGTATTTTTGGAAAAGTTGTTGAGGGTGGATATGATCCGGCAAGATGGGAACCGGATATCCTACAGTTAGCTGAAGGTGACTGGGATATTATTATTGCTGGTTCATGGCAGTTACAGGAATATCTTGAAAAAATAGCACCTAATCATCAGGATAAGAACTTTTTTACTTATGATACTTCTGTAACCTATGCAAATGGTGGATTGGATAATGTTTATTCTATGCTCTATAGCCAGAATGAAGCTTCATTTTTAACAGGTGCTCTTGCAGCTATGATTACTTCTTCAGATCTACCCCTTGCTAATAGCGAAAAGGTAGTAGGTTTTCTAGGTGGTATGGACATCACTGTAATTAATGATTTTAAAGTAGGTTTTGAAGAGGGTGTTGCATATATTGATCCTGATGTAAAAATACTTGTTGCATATGCTGGAGCTTTCAGTGATCCTGCAAAAGGAAAAGAGCTTACTCTTGCAATGTTTGATCAGGGTGCAGATATAACATTTAATGTTGCCGGTGAAACAGGTTTAGGTGGTATTGATGCTGCAAAAGACAGATCCTTATATACTCTTGGTGTAGATTCAGACCAGTATCTTCTTTTTGCAGAAACTGATCCTAAAAAAGCATCTTTTATTGTATCTTCCATGATGAAGAATGTTGACTTTACTATTTTTAGAGCTATTGAAAAGCATATAGCTGGTACTCTTAAATATGGTGAAGCAGAAGTATTGGGAATAGAGAAAGGTGGTGTAGGCCTTGCTGATAACGAAAACTATAAGAAACTTGTACCTTCATCTATGAGAGATAAGATAGACGAAATTTCTAAAATGATTGTTAGTGGTGAAATTAAGGTTGGAACTGCTTTCGGTCAGTAAACTGTATTTTATTACTTGGCCATAATTTCTCATGGCCTTCTTTTCTAATATGTAAGGGTTGATAAATCGGCCCTTACATAGATTTATATAGTAATACTATTTTCTCTATGTTTAAAAAGGATTTATTCTATGAAACACTACCCCGACTGGAACACCACAACAGCTGAAGAATCAAAACAATGGTTTGTGGATAAATTTTGTTCTCCGAATAATGCACCAATATCTCCCAGGGACAGGGTTGTAAAAACTCTGAAAAATGAAGCTCCTGACAGAGTCCCTTTTGACTTTTGGGGTGTTCCTGAAACATGGGATTCTTTAAAGTCCTTTTTAAAAATAGATGATAACAATGAGCTTATGGAGACTCTTGGCGTCGATTGCAGAGTTATTACACCCAATTATATTGGCCCTGAGCCTGAAGTTTTGGATGATGGCAGCTTTTATAATATTTGGGGTTCAGTTAGAAAAATAGTAAAAAATGGAAGTTCCAGTTATGAAGAGTATGCTGCATATCCTCTGGCAGATTTTCAGACACCTTCAGAAGTGGAGCAATGGGATAAATGGCCGAAAAGTTCAATGTGGGATTGGGATTCCTTTATTACAAAAGTTGAAAAAGCCAATAATAAAGCTCCTTATCATATTAGATACGATATTGGTGGTATATTTGAATCTGCCTGGGGGCTATATGGTCTGGATAAATTCTTAATAGGTTTTTATGAAAATCCTGATCTGGTTTGTTCAATGATGGAATGTTATACGGACATTTTTATAAGTAATTTTCGTTCATTAATGAGCAAAGCAGAGCATTTGGTTGATATGGTTTATACATACGATGATGTTGCAACTCAGGATAGTCTTATGATTTCGCCGGATATGTGGCGTCAGTATATTCTTCCTTTTCATCAAAAACTTAATAAAGTTGTAAGGGAATATGACGTGAAGCTGATGTATCATTCCTGTGGAGCTGTTCGTCCTCTCATCCCTGCATTTATAGAAGAGCTGGATATTGATGTTTTAAATCCTCTTCAACCCAGGGCGAAAGGGATGGATATGGCTTTTATAAAAAATACCTATGGTGATAGATTGAGCTTTCATGGTGGTGTTGATCTTCAAAAAACACTTCCTTTTGGAAGTGTGGAAGATGTAAAGGATGAAGTTACAAATCTCTGTCACACTCTGGGAAAAGATGGTGGCTATATCTGTACTTCGGCACATTATATTCAGGGAGATGTCCCTGTACGTAATATCCTTGCTCTCTATGGTCAGGACAGAATGTTTTAAAAGAAGTAAATAATTCTATACTTAATTTTGTAAACAGATTAGAATAAACTGTCTAAATATATTTTTATGGAGGTTCTTAAATGAACAAGTTTAAAAGAGTTCTTATTTTAAGTGTTATAACACTTATGGTTCTTTCAACCATGAGCGTATTCGCTGGTGGTGATAAAGAAGCTGCTGACGAAAGTAAAGTAAAGGTTGTTCTCTATGTAAATGGAACACTTGGTGACAAATCTTTTTTTGATTCTGCGGCACGTGGTATAGACCAGGCTGTAAAAGAGTTAGGTATTGTTGGAAAAGTTGTTGAAGGTGGATATGATCCTGCCAGATGGGAACCGGACATTCTTCAGCTTGCTGAAGGCGATTGGGACATTGTTATAATTGGTACATGGCAGTTACAGGAATATCTTGAAAAAATAGCTCCGAATCACCCGGAGAAAAAGTTTTTTACCTATGATACAACTGCAAACTATGAAAATGGCAATTTGGGAAATGTTTATTCAATTCTTTACAGCCAGAATGAAGCTTCTTTCTTGGCAGGAGCTCTTGCAGCAATGATCACTACTTCAGATCTTCCTCAGGCTAATTCTGATAAGGTTATTGGTTTTCTTGGAGGTATGGATATACCTGTAATCAATGACTTTAAAGTTGGTTTTGAAGAAGGAGCAGCTTATATAGATCCTGCAATAAAAGTACTTGTTACTTATGCTGGTGCATTCAGTGATCCTGCAAAGGGAAAGGAACTTTCTTTAGCTATGTTTGATCAAGGTGCAGATATTTCATTCAATGTTGCTGGTGAAACAGGACTTGGTGGTATTGATGCTGCAAAAGAAAAAGGTAAATATACTCTGGGTGTAGATTCAGATCAGTACCTTCTTTTTGCTGATACTGATGCTGAAAAAGCTGCAAATATTGTAACTTCAATGATGAAGAACGTTGACTTTTCAATTTATAGAGCTATTGAAATGCATATTGCGGGTACTCTTAAATATGGAGAAGCGGAAATTCTTGATATTGAAAAAGGTGGTGTAGGCCTTGCTGATAACGAAAATTATCAGAAAGTTACTACAGCAGAGATGAGAGCCGAAATTGAAGAAATTGCCAGGAAAATTACAAGTGGTGAAATCAAAGTTGGAACTGCATTCGGTCAATAAATAAATCAATTTTTATATTTGTAGGGGCACGGGTTCTCGTGTTCCTACGATTATACGTTTTAATATCATGTAAAATTCGAGGAACGAATGGAAAATATTCTTCAGGTAAAGAACATCACCATGGTTTATCCTACTGGTGTTATAGCTAACAAAGATGTAAGTATGGATGTTAAAAAAAATAGTATCCATGCAATTGTTGGAGAGAATGGAGCCGGAAAATCTACCCTCATGAATGTTATATTTGGCAAGATTCACCCTCAGGAAGGTGAGGTTCTTTATAAGGGTGAAAAAGTGAGTTTTAAGAATCCAAATTATGCCATAAAAGCAGGTATTGGTATGGTTCATCAGCATTTAATGCTGGCTCCAGATTTGACAGTAGCAGAAAATATGATTCTTGGAATTGAACCCAAAAAAGGTAAAATATTTCTTGATACTGTTAATGCTTTGGAAATTACCAGAGAAGTTTCAAAAAAATATGGGTTGGATGTTCCTGTCGATAAAAAAATAAAAGATCTTCCTATAGGGGTTCGTCAAAGAGTTGAAATTTTGAAAGCTCTTTTTAGAAATGCAGAACTGCTTATTTTGGATGAACCTACTTCAGTACTCACACCCCAGGAAACAGAGATTTTATTTGAAACGCTTATAAACTTAAAGGAAAGTGGAAAAACAATTCTTTTTATATCCCACAAACTCAGTGAGGTTAAACGGCTTGCAGATACTGTCACTGTTATGCGTGATACCAGAGTAATAACTACAAGAGATGCCTCTGATCTTACTGAAGAAAAAATTGCCCATCTTATGGTTGGAAGAGATATTAATTCTGGCCGTATTGGTGAACCTGAAAATCCAGGGAATATAAGACTTGCTGTAAAAGATCTTTCCTATGTTGATGATGAAAATGTTCAGATTCTTAAAGATATTAGTTTTGATGTTCGGGCAGGAGAAATTCTTGGTATTGCCGGTGTTGAGGGGAATGGACAATCTGAACTTATAAGTATAATAACAGGGCTTCTGAAGCCAGCAGATGGTTCTGTTTCTGTTGATGATAATAATATTATAGGTTTATCACCCCGCCAGATTCGGGAGCTTAAGGTTTCTCATATTCCGGAAGACAGAATGGAGAATGGAGTTGCTGATATGGCATCTCTTGAAGAAAATTTTATAGTTGACAGGTATTATAAATCAGAATTTTCTAAAAATGGTAAAATAAACTGGAAATATATAAAGGACTATAGTGTAGATCTTATTAAAAGATTTAATATTCTAACTCAGTCCTCTAAAACAGCTGCAGGTGCTTTAAGTGGCGGAAATATTCAGAAAGTTGTAGTTGCCAGAGAGTTATCATCTAATCCTGAGCTAATAATTGCTGCTCAACCAACCAGGGGGGTTGATATTGGTTCTGAAGAACTAATTCATGATCTGTTGAAGAAAGCCAGGGATGATGGTAAAGCTGTTTTTTTAATCTCAGCTGATCTAGATGAAATCTTGAAACTATCAACCCGGATTATTGTAATATACGATGGACATATAACCAAACAATTTACTGATTGTTCAAATATATCAGGAATGGATCTCGGCCCTTATATGCTGGGTGTTAAGATGGAGGAGGGCGCAAGTGGAAAAATTCATTCTTAAATATTTTACTCTTATAAGAACAATAATTGCGATTCTTGTTGGAATGATAATAAGTGTTGTACTTATCTACCTAATTAGTGAAATGCCGGCTTACTCTATTAAGCAGTTTTTTTTAGGGCCTGTACTATCTAAAGGAAGATTTGCAAATGTAATAGAGAATGCTTCTCCTATGATTTTCTGCGGTGTTGCCATTGCCATTGCTTTTCAGGCTAAGCAGTTTAATATTGGCGCGGAAGGAGCTCTTTTTATAAGTGCTGCTGTAGGAACTGCATTTGCAGTTTCTACAGGAATGCCGACAGTATTACATGTAATAATGGTTTTAGTTGTTGCTGGAGCCACCGGAGCAATCTGGGGTTTTATTCCTGGTATCTTAAAAGCTAAATGGGGTGCCAGTGAACTTGTTGCCTCATTGATGATGAACTATATAGCATATTATGGAGGACTATATCTAATAAATTCCCATTTCAGGGATAAAGATGCAGGGTTCCTTGTTTCTATACGATTACCTGAAACGGCCTGGCTTCCTCAATTTATGCCTGGGACACGACTTCATTTGGGTATTTTGTTAGCAGTAATATTTGCATTCCTTGGATACTATTTTCTTTATCATACTACTTCCGGGTATGAAATTCGAACTACTGGGAATAATCAGAAGTTTGCAAAGTTCGGTGGTATGAATATTGTTAAAGTTATTGTTCTTGCTCAGGTTTTAAGTGGAATGCTTGCTGGTCTTGGTGGTATGACTGAAGTAATGGGAATACATAGAAGGTTTAACTGGCAGATGAGTCCGGGATATGGATGGGATGGGGTAATTGTAGCTATAATTGGCCGAAATCATCCATTACTTATAATTTTTGCTGCTTTTTTTCTATCGTATATGCGAGTGGGAGGGCAGATTCTTAATCTTATGGCGGACGTTCCATCTGAACTTGTTCTAGTTATTCAGTCCGTAATTATTATTCTAATTACTGCAGAAGCTTTTCTTTCGACCTGGAAAAATAAAATAACCATTAAAGAAGCAGAAAGAGTGGAGGTGGCAAATGAGTCCGTTACTCAGTAGTATTTTTTCAACAGGTTTTGCATTCGCTATTCTAAGGGTAATGACCCCTCTCTTATTTCCTGCTTTAGGTGTTGCAGTTTCTGAACTGGCGGGTTCTATAAATATTTCCCTGGAAGGTATTATGCTTATGGCGGCTTTTTTTGGCGTTATAGTAAGTGCTTTTACCGGTAGTCTTTTTCTGGCCTTAATTGCTGGGATGGCCGCAGGTGTAATGATGGGAGCATTACTTGCTTATTTCCATTTAAAAATGAAAGCTGATATTATAATGGGTGCTATCGCTCTAAATATGTTTGCAATGGGAATGACTATATTTCTTCTTTACATCTTTACCGGAGATAAAGGAAGTACCAGTTCCCTGCAGAGTCTTGTATTCCCAAGTATAGAAATCCCTCTTTTGAAATCTATTCCAATACTGGGAGAAATTTTTAGTGGTCATAACATATTAACCTATGTAGCTTTACTTGCTGTTCCATTTTTCTATGTACTTATGTTTAAAACTCCTCTTGGTCTACGAATAAGGGCCGTTGGGCAAAATCCTCATGCAGCTGAATCCGTTGGTATTAATGTCGATAAAATTAAACTCTATGCATTGATGCTGTCAGGTTTTTTCGGTTCATTAGGAGGCCTTTATCTTTCTATGGGATATGTATCCTGGTTCTCCAGAGACATGACTGCCGGTCGTGGATTCATCGCTATTGCAGCTGCAACTTTAGGTGGTAATATGCCTTTAGGTGTTCTTCTCTCATCGTTGCTTTTTGGATTTGTTAACTCAATCGCAATATACATAGCATCTTTAAATGTACCTTCAGAACTTATTCAGATGATACCTTATCTTGTAACACTCATAGCTCTTGCTGTTTTTGCCATGCGGGCTCAAAGGATAAAAAATAGGGTTGGAGAAATTCAGGAACATTTTGATGAAGATGCTGTGAAGGCTGTAGTAAAGGATGTTCTGAAAACCGGGGGAGAATCGTGACCAGGGTTATAATAGACTGTGATCCCGGCCATGATGACATGATGGCCATTATGCTGGCTTCTGCTTCTGATAGTTTAGATCTTTTAGGTGTAACAACAGTAGCCGGCAATCAAACTGGTGATAAAACATTTGAGAATGCTTTACGTGTTCTTACACTTATTAATGAAGAAATTCCTGTTGCAAGAGGTTCTGATAAGCCTCTCTTGAGAGAGCTGGTGACAGCTCCTGAATTCCATGGACAGAGCGGTCTTGATGGTGCTGAACTTCCTGAGCCGGGTATTAAGGCTTTGGATATTGATGCTGTAGATTTTATTATAAATATGCTGGAAGAGAGCCTGGAAAAAATTGTTCTTATTCCTACAGGTCCACTTACAAATATTGCAATGGTTCTCCTTAAAAAACCGGAGATAAAGCATAAGATTGAACGGATTGTCCTTATGGGTGGGGGAATGCATGATTCAAATGTTACCCCTGTAGCAGAATTTAATATTTATGTAGATCCGGAAGCTGCTAAAGTAGTTTTTGAATCCGGTGTTCCCATTACTATGGTTGGTTTGGATGTTACAAACAGGGCCCTTATGTCTTTTGAAGAGATTGATGGTATTGTTGCTGAAAATGGTGTTATTTCATCAAAAGTTGGCCCTTTATTAAAGTTCTTTGCAAATGCAAATAAAAAAATATTCGGTTTGAATGGAGCTCCTATTCACGATGCTCTTGCAGTTGCAGCTGTAATTGACCCTTCTGTTGTAGAAACAAAGTTTCTCAATGTTCAGATTGAAGTTTCCAGTGAGCTTACCCGTGGTGCAACTGTTGTTGATATTTATGGTGCAACAGGAAAAGCTCCCAATGTAGATGTCGCTCTGGGAGTGGATACTCCTAAATTTGTTGGATTTATGATCGATTCCATAAAGAAACTGGACAAAAATTTTGTATGATAATTAAAAATATCTCAATTCTATCTTTTAAAAAAATGAATATTCAGAAAAATATGAATATTCTAATTGATCAGGGCAGGATTAAAGATATTTCTTCTGTTTTAACAGATTCTGAATTATCCAATGAAGTTGTTATTGATGGTACAGGAAAGTATATCATTCCAGGGCTTGTAAATGCTCATGCTCATACTGCCATGACTCTCTTAAGAGGTGTAGCAGAAGATGTTACTGTAGATGACTGGTTTAACAAGCATGTCTGGATTTATGAGCAGAGTCTTACGCCTGATGATGTTTATGTTGGGACCCTCCTTGGTGCTGCAGAAATGCTTCTTTCCGGTGTTACAGCAGTTGCAGATCACTATTTTGCTATGGATAGAGCATTTGATGCATATGTAGAATCAGGAATGCGTGCGAATATTTCATGGGCTGTATTTGGAACAGGACCAGATAATGAAACACAGTTTGAAACAGCAATGAAGTTTACTAAAGATTATAGTGGTAAAAATTCAAGAATATCTATTTCTTTAGGTCCTCATTCTCCCTATATCTGTCCTGAAGATTTTCTAAAAAAAGTTTCGACAGTTTCTTCCAAACTGGAATTGCCTATGCATATTCATGTTTCTGAGACAGAAGCCCAGGTATTAGATTCTCTAAAAAAAACAGGACTGACACCTATTCAGGTTCTCGATAAAACAGGAGTGCTAAGAAAGGGAACAATACTTGCCCATGCTTTCTGGGCAACTGATGACGATCTTCGGCTTATAAAGGAAAGAGGATCCGGGATTGCCCACTGTGCAAAGAGTTATATGAAGTTTGGTGATATCAATGATTTACTTCCCAGAGCTATTAAGGCTGGTGTAAAAATTGCTTATGGAAGTGATGGACTTGCTTCAAATAATACAGCAGATATTTTTGAAGTAGCCAGAGATGCGGCACTCCTTGCAAAATGTGCAAGCCGGAATTCAGAAGATGCAAAAATTTCGGAATTGCTTCCTCTTCTTAATAATGGTGATGTAATAGGGCTAGATGACTATGGTGAGATAAAAGAAGGAGCTCTAGCTGATCTGGTAATAATTGACCCTTCAACTCCAAATATGATGCCTGGTAATAATATCTTTGCAGATATACTTTATTCTCTAAACAACAGGAATATTCATTCTGTCATTGTTGATGGTAAGCTCGTTGTTGAAAATGGAAAACTATTAACTGTCAATGTGGAAGATTTGAAGGCTGAAGCAACTCAGATCGCAAAAAGATTACTAGCAACAGTTTCAAAAAAACCAATGCAGAACTATTAATTATTAGATCATTTTGGCCCAGAACCCAGTGCATTCCGGTAATATTGCAGTATTATTATTCTTAAAATAGTTACCCAGTTCATCTCCAAAAAAAGTTCTAACTGTTTTTTCAGCATCTTCTACAGAACTGAATTTATAATCTGTTCTTATCCATGAGCGGGAAAACCCAAGTTCATTTTCCAGATAACTATAGTATTCTGACAGTTCCGAACTTGGTTCAACAGGTGTCTCATGCCCTGTTCCAAGTGTTTCAATTATAATAGCTGTTCCTCCGGTTCGAAGCATTCTTTCCATTTCATCAACAGCTTTGTGTGTGTCCTTCTTCCATTTTTCGTTCTTCCAGGAAGCAAAGTATCCAATACTCCATCCTGATACGGCAAGGTCCGCACAATTGTCAGGTAAAGGGATTTCTCTGTTGTCGGCTACAGCAAAGGAGAAGTTGCTTAGATTAAGTTTATTTAGTTTTTCAATACCAAAATCAAGCATATGCTGTGAAATATCAAATGCCTTTATTGAATTTACAGCTGGTGCAAGGATACCGGTTATACGTCCTGTACCAGCACCCATTTCAACAACATCTTTTCCTGATAAAGGGGATAGTCTTTCTATTTCTGCCAGGATATTACCGGAATAATCTTCATGGGAAACAAGATTGTCATAAATATCTGCATTTTTTTTGTAAATTTCATGGTGGTCTGCCATTACCTTGACTCCTTTGCTTCAACATCTTTTAGCCAGGGTATTGAAGACTGGGCCCCTATTTTTGTCACCGAGAGGGAAGCGGCTTTTACTGCAAACTTTGCTGTTTTTTTCATATTCCAATCTTTGGTCAGCCCATAGGTAAATGCTCCGGCAAAGGTATCTCCTGCTGCAGTTGTGTCTATGGCTTTCATCTTTGGAGCTGTTAGTGTTATTTCACTATCTTTTTCTACAATAGTTACGCCTTTTGAACCTTCTGTGAGTATTAGTGTTCCCACTCCCTTTTTAAAAAGGTAATCTGCTTTTTCTCTTAGGGTTCCTTCTGTGTTACCCAGAACCAGATCAAGTTCATGTTCGTTTGGAAGAAGATAGTCGATATTTGAAAGAAGATTATCAGATAGCTTTACTGCCGGTGCAGGATCTAAAATAACCGTTGTACCAGATTTTTTTGCCAAATCTGCGGCATATTCTACCGTTTCTATTGGAATTTCAAGCTGCAGAAGAAGGAAATCTGCATCACTTATGATGGAACTAAGAGGTTCTACTATTGATGGAAGTATCTGACCATTTGATCCTTCTGCCAGTATAATTCTATTGTCTCCATCACTTTCCCGTACAATAAGGGCAATTCCTGTATGAAGATTTGTTCTCTGAATACTTCCGGTATCCACTTTGCTTTTTTTAAGTTCTTTAATCAGGGTATCTCCAAACTCATCATTTCCACAGGCACTGATAAAAGATATATCTGAACCCATTCTCCCTGCAGCTACAGCCTGATTTGCTCCCTTCCCACCAGGTATTTGAGCATAACCGCTTCCTGTTACCGTTTCTCCTTTTTCAGGGAAGGGTGTGGCAAGGATTGTAAGATCCATATTCATACTTCCAAGCACAACTATCTTTTTCATATAGATTCCTTATTATCATTTTTCTGATTTTCTAAATACTATCAGTGTCTCAAAATGTCTTGTTCCCGGGAATAGATCTATTAGATGCATCTCTACTATATCATATTTATCTTTTATTTTTACAGTATCTCTTTTAAGAGTAGCCGGATCACAACTAATATAAAAAATATAGGGGGCATCAAAGTATTTTATATAACTATCAATAAATTTTACACCTGCTCTTGGAGGGTCAAAGATGATCAGGTTAGGATCTGATTTTTTTAAACCCTTAAGGGTTTTTCTTATCTCATTTACTGGATCTTTTTTATACAGATCAATATTCACATAATGTTGACTTTCTGTTTGCATTTTAGAACCGGTTTTATTCTCTGTATTAAGGTCATAAACTTTTATATGCGCATTATTAAAATTCTTTGACAGATTTCCATTTCCCCCAAAAATATCCAGAACCAGAAGTTCCCTGCAGTTATCCATGTAGTTTTTGTACATTTTAGTAACGAGATCTGTCAGAACTTCCCCCATTTTATTGTTAACCTGGGTAAACCCACCTTCAGCATAAGGTTTATTAATATATATCTTGGGTTTAGATTCCTCTGGTTCTTGATAGACTTCAATATAACCCGTCTTTTCATTGCTATTTCCAGCAATATCTTTCCATTTATTACCTGAATATATGTCATTTACTGCATCCTTTACTGAGTCAGAAGGAAGAAGACAGTCTTGTACATCAATTAAATGGTTGGAAAAATTACTGAAATATCCCAATTCTTCTTTTGGGAGATCATAGTGTATTTGGACTCTGTTTCTATATCCAAATCTTTCCTGTGCAGGATGAACTATTAGCTTAACTGAGTCTGGCAGCAAATATTTAAACATTCTTTTTAAAGATTCTGATTTAAAAAGAATTTCATTATTGTAATTGGTATGGAGAAACTGACAGCCTTTGCATTTATAAAAATGAGGACATTCAGGTTCAATCCGATCCAGAGATTTAGTATCCAGGCAATCCGGGCCTGATAAGTTCCCAAAAATAACACCTTTTGCTTTACGGTATATTTCTGCAGTACCTGTTTCACCAGGGAGTGTTTTCTCTATAAAAGCTATTTGACTTTCTTTAGAGACACCTTGTCCCATTGGATCAATGTGGTCAATTTTGAAATTAATATGTTCCATAGAACCATAGTATAGCAAATTCCATCTTTAGTGGAAATCCGTTCTTTGTACTTGCGATTCCAATTTTTAAATATTATAATTTAATTTGTAATCATTTATCCAGGTAAAATTTAAATAGTAAATATATCCACTGGAGGTTGAATATGAGTATTTTCAAGTTTGTTACTCCATTTATATATTGGCTTCTAATAATTTCCTGGGCATATATATCTATATTCTATCTAAAAAAGTATCGAAGTGTTATTACTCAGGATAAACTAATTAAAACACTGCTTATTATTTTGTCAATAGATTCTTTAAGAACAGTAATAGAAAGTATATACTTTGGTGCCTGGTATACGTCTCTGTCAGGTATTATTCCAATATCAGTTTTTGAATTCCTTGCTCAACCACAGATAGTCTTTATTCCCAAATTGCTAAATTTATTTGCTGCATCTCTTGTTATTGCAATTATGACCAGAAAATGGATACCCCAGGAAGCAGCAAGACTGAAAGACCTCCAAGATATAGTCTCAAGGCAGGTAATAAAAATAACCCAGACTCAAGATGTTTTATCCGAAACCCAGGCACGTCTGCAGATGGTTTTAGAAGACTCCGGTATAGGAATATGGGATCTGGATGTAATAAAGGATCATATTTATTGCAGTGGAAAACTTTTTTCAACTCTGGGTCATGATTTAAACAATAAATATGTTTCATTAAAGTTATTTACAAGTCTAATAAATCAGGAAGATGCAGGATCTATTTCTGATGTTTTTAAAGATTGTATAAGTAATAAGGTCAATAATTTCCAAATAGATTGCAGGTTCCAATTTGCAAATGGAGAATGGCGATGGATTCAGATATCTGGTAGGACTATTGAATATGATGAAAAAGATACATCTGTGAGACTTGTTGGGGCATTTCTGGATATAAATGACCGGAAGAAATCCGATCAACTAATTTCACATTCTTTAAAAGAAAAAGAAACCCTGCTTCAGGAAATTCATCACAGGACTAAAAATAATATGAATCTGATATATTCAATGATGAAACTCAGTTCAAATAAATACTCTAATGAGCAAGTGGATGAGTTGGTTAAAGAAACAGGAAGTAGAATCAAGTCAATGTCCCTGGTCCATCAAAAACTTTACCAGTCTAAAGATCTTTCTCACATTGATACATATGAATATATTGATGATCTTACCAAATTATTATTTCAGGTTTACAAGACTCCTTTAGAAAAAGTATCTGTAGTTCTTGATATTGAAAAATTTTCTATCCTGATTGATACTGCGATTCCGCTGGGTTTAATCTTAAATGAGCTGCTTTCTAATTCATTAAAGTATGCATTTCCGGGTGATAAGAAAGGAAAGATAAAAATCAGGATTTCCAGAAATAATTCCGGGGAAATCAATTTTATATTTTCAGATGATGGAATTGGTGTTGAATCGTCTTTTGATTATAAGAAACAGGAAACTCTGGGATTTAAAATGATTTTTGGTATTGCAGAACAGCAGTTGGGTGGCAAAGTAAGTTTTGATGGTAGTGATGGATTAAGCATACAGATTAAATTTTCTGATACCCTTTATATGGCAAGAGTTTAAAATGAAAGCAGAAGTACGTATTCTTCTTGTAGAAGATGAGTTTCTCATAGCTTTGAACCTGGAACAGGAATTAGTTGGAATTGGATATAGAGTCATAAAAATTGTTAATAATGGGGAAGAAGCAATAGAAATAACCATGCTTGGAGATCTGGATGTTATACTGATGGATATAGGTTTAGCTGGCAGCATAGATGGTATTGAGGCTGCCAGGCAGATAGAGCTTTTCTCAAAAACTCCAATTATTTTTATGTCTGGATATGCAAATAAATTATGTGAAAGTAGCGACTGTCCTCAGAATTCTATTGGATATCTGACAAAACCAGTTTTTATTAATGATCTTAAATCTATTCTGGATACATATTTCATGGGTTAGGACTGTATTTAGGTGTTCATATTCTTTTTGTTATCTTCCTTTGGAAAGTGATATCCTACAGACTGATCGGTATAGCATCTTGATGCTTGCGGTATAGCATCTTGACGTAAATACGTTTTAATATTATTATTTGTTTATGAGAACAACTTTAACATTAGATGATAATCTGATACTGACTTTAAAAAAGAAGGCTGTGGAGTATAATATTCCCTTTAAAACTATTGTAAATCAAACCCTTCAACGGGGATTGGAAGTAATGGAAGCAACTCCAAAACTGGAAAAAAAATATAAAACACAAGGCCATTCCTTAAAAGCAAAACCAGGTTACGATCTAAATAAATTAGGTCAGGTTGCTGATGAAATGGAAGATGAAGTAAGATTTAAAGGGAAAGTATGATCCTTCCTGATGTTAATATTCTTATACATTCTATGAACACAGAATCTCCCTTAAATAAACATATTTCAAGGTGGTGGGATGATTGTCTTTCAGGTTCAACACCAGTATATTTACCCTGGGTTGTAATTCTGGGTTTTTTAAGAATAAGTACTAATAGACGAATATTTGATGTTCCTCTCTCATTAGATGAAGCTTCGGGTTATATTAATTCATGGCTTAGCCAACCACCGGTCAACACTATTTCTCCCAGAGAAGGGCATTGGAGCTTAGTTGAAAAACTTTTAAAAGAAGCCGGTACAGCTGGTAATCTAACTACAGATGCGCACATTGCCGCATTAGCTATTCAGTGGGATTGTATTGTTTATTCGACAGACACAGATTTTGCACGTTTTCCTGGTGTTAAATGGAAACAACCGTAAAATATAATGAATTCAAAACGGATTTAATTAAATTTTTTTATGATTGTTTCCATTAACTCATATTATAGTAAAATTTCATCTATAGGTAAAATCTGTTTTCCATGTCGTATTGTAAGGATGGACACTCTGTCTTTTTCTACCCGATAGATAATATGATAATTCCCATAAATAAGCTTTCTGATCTCTTCTCTTTCTATCTCTGGGATAATTCTTCCTGCCTTTGGTGATGATTGCAATATATCAACATTGTTGAGAATATTTTCAATCCATCGTTTATATGCTGATTTATTATCAAGTGCAATATATTCTGCAATTTCTCTGGCCCTATCTATTGATAGAGGAGACCAAATAATTTTCAATTAGTTATTCTATTTAAGATAATTTCTTTTGCATTGCTATGGTCTACACTTTTACCATTTTCAATCTGGTGTATTGATGTCTGTATGTCGTGAAATAATTCAAGTATCTTGATGCTGCTTAATTGATATATTATCATTGAATATATTAGAATAACTTTGACTTTAATGGAAAGGCAAGTATCAGATGAGGAGTAGGGGTGTACTATGCGTAGAAAAGAGAAAAAAATAACAGATAAAAAAGAAATAGAACAGATATTTAAGGATGCACAGGTATGCCGTTTGGGTTTATTTGATGGAAAATATCCATATATAGTCCCCATGAATTTTGGATATAGAGATAATATTCTCTATTTCCATTCTGCTCTTGTAGGTAGGAAAATAGATATTTTAAAAAAGAACCCGGATATTTGTTTTGAAATAGACATTCCTGGTAAAACAATTATTTCAGAAAAAGCCTGTAACTGGAGCATGGCATTTTCATCAAATATTGGTGAAGGCAAGGTTGTCTTTATTAATGATAAAGGTGAACAGGCAGAAGCTTTGAATATTATTATGGAGCACTATTCCAGGAAAGGTGAGTGGGATTTTAATAGAAAAATGATGGATAAAACTTTGGCTTTTAAAGTTAATATTGACAATATTTCTGTAAAGAGATCGGGGAATTAATTGATCCTGATGATTTAATTATTACAATCCATTTAGCAGTATAAAAGACAAAATACGGAGCACAAAGATGTTATTAAACTTACCACTTCAGCAGCTATTAATACTTATACCTATACTGTTATTGAGCCTATCAGTACATGAGCTCTCTCATGGACTGGTTTCCACTTTCCTGGGGGATAGCACTCCCCGTATGGAGGGAAGACTTACTCTGAACCCCCTCAGGCATCTGGATCTCTATGGAACAATAATGCTTCTGGTCGCAGGGTTTGGATGGGCAAAACCTGTCAGAATAAATATAAACAGTTATAAGAATAAGTATTCCGGATTAGTTCTTACTTCCATGGCAGGGCCACTTTCGAATCTGCTGATTGCATTATTATTTGCATTTTTTCTCCGCATAATAGTTCTTAGCGAAACGCTGTCCTTTCTTCAGACTGATTCCATTATCAATATTATTCAGTATGTTATGATTATCAATATTCTTCTATTTGTTTTTAACATGATTCCAATTCCTCCCCTGGACGGTTCCAGGATTGTTACTGCTGTGTTTAAAGGGAAGGGCAATTTTATTAAAAATTATAATCGTTATGGAGTTTTTATACTTCTGGCTCTGCTTCTTATGAATAGATTTTTTAATGTAGATATTCTCCCTATTTCACGGATGATGGGTTCTATCCTTCGTGTTATGATTTCTTTGGTTCTTCCTGAATTGGCGGGGTGATTTCATTGTTTTACCTTTTGAGTCAATCGATTCGATTTGGGTGGCATCAGGGGAGTTAGGACCGGTTTTTACGCTTGTAAATATCGGAAATAGACTTCATCAGTTTCCCCAATCAATGATAAGGCAGGACAATCCATCCAGGCTTTAACTTGAGCAATTGCATCGCCAAGAGGTGTCGGAGGGGAGTATATTTTAGGATGGGTGGTAATAGCAAGGAATTCATGAATTACAGGCCAGGGGATTGCCCACATTCTTCCCGATTCAGCAAGGTCTCTTATCGCCTCGAAAGCCGGTTTATGAAAAACTGAATCTTCCCGGTGGGAGTAGACCAGAATATTAGTATCAATTGCAATCATCCACCTCTACCCTCGTATATTTCGCTGCGTGTCTTTTCCCAGCCTCCTTCTTCAACTCCTTCGCAAACACCATTTCCTTTGTAGGAGTGATTTATGAAGCGAAACTGCTTTTTAGATGCCATCTGCTTATCTAGGTAAAGACGTAGAGCTACTTCCATCAATTCCTTCATGGTAGTGCTTTTTTCACGTGCCTGCTGTTTAAGTTGGCTAACAAGCACATCATTTAATTCAACTGTAGTTTTCATACTTATAAGATAGTAGTTTTATGGGTTGCTGTCAAGAAAAATATGGGTGCCCATATTATACTATTTTACTTTACAAAACGAGAATTAATTTTTCTTTTATTTGTCAAATCCTGCCTACTCGTGTAAAATACCCCCATTATGATACTACTAATATTAGTAATCCTCCTTATTGGAGTACTTCTTTTCCAAACTTTTGCCTACAGAGATGTGAAGCAAATTATAAATAATGAAAACTATTCTCTCTTCCCCGCTTCAGAAGAATCAATTAATCATCTGTCAAAATTTATTCAGTTAAAAACAGTTACCTACAATGATTTTTCCGAAATAGATATGGCGGAGCACCGGAAAGTTGAAGGCTTTTTTAGAGAAAATTTCCCCTTAAGCAGTAATACTCTTAATCTGACAAAGCTAAACGATTTTGCATATATATTCTGTTGGGAAGGTAGGGATACGACTAAAAAACCTGTTCTTTTTATGGCTCATTTCGATGTAGTTCCAGTGCAGGATGAAGGTTGGGATTTCCCGCCATTTTGTGGAGAAGTTAAAGATGGTAATATTCTTGGTCGTGGGACATTGGATACAAAAAATTCCCTTTTGGGAATTCTTGAAGCTTCAGAAAAGCTAATTGCAGACGGTTTTACTCCAGAATCTACCATTTACTTTGCATTTGGTGGTGATGAAGAAGTTATGGGACTACAGGGCGCTGGTAATATAGTAAAATATTTCCAGGAGCAGAATATTTGCTTTGAATGGCTCTTAGATGAGGGCGCGATAATTGCAGAGAATATGATTTCTATGACAGATAAACCTCTGGCACTTATAGGAATAGCAGAGAAGGGTTTTGCAAATGTGCGACTTATTGCTCATGGAGTACCTGGACATGCTTCTATGCCGCCTGATCATACTGCTTCCGGGTTGATAGCAAGGGCTGTTTATAGAATTGAAAATAATCCCTTTCCTGTACAATTAACAAAAACAGTAAGGCGGTTTTTAAAGTCACTTATTCCTCATGTAAGCTTTTCTCTTGCTTTAGTATTTTCTAATCTCTGGCTCTTTGCTCCTATTGTAAAACTCATTTTTAAAAAAAGTCCTTCGACTGCTGCAATGGTTCGTACTACCCAGGCTGTTACAATACTTAAAGGAAGCAAGAAAGATAATATCTTACCGGACAGGGCAGAAGCAATTGTAAATGTAAGGATATTGCCAGGCCAGACTAAGACTAAAATCTTAAAAAGAATGCGATCTGTCGTAAATGATCCACTGATTTCGGTTGAATTTATGAATGAGAATGATGCAAGTAATCCTGTGAGTGAATCCAGTAGTAAAGAAAGTGGTTATATAAAAATTAAAAACACTGTAAATAAGGTTTACCCGGAAGGAATTGTTTCTCCTTTTCTTGTAACAGCCACAACAGATTCCAGGCATTACAAAGATATTACAGAGAATATTTACAGATTTGTACCTATGGTATTAACTGGTGATGATTTGAAGAAGATTCATGGATTTAATGAATCTATCTCCATAGAAAATTATACCTTAATCATTAATTTTTTTACAGAACTTATGAAAACCATATAAAAGGATTTAGGGAAGTGTTTAAGGTTTCCAAAATCCCTTATGAACTTCTCCTGCTTCATCCTCAAGTAGCGGTCCAATGACTTCGGTTTCTCTTCGACTTTGTTTAAAAACCTCTCTGCAGGGAAGTTGTAATGTTTCGTTAGCGGGATCATCGCCAGTCAACTTAAATAAAGATGTTTCGCTAAGACCGTATACCACTCGTCTCACCCCTGTCCAATAAATTGCACCTGAACACATTACACATGGTTCTGCACTGGAATAAATTGTACAAGTCTCCAGAAACTCTTTATCATATAGCAAGGAAGCTTGTCTCATTAGATTTGTTTCTGCATGGCCTGTTGCATCTCTGGTTGTTTCTACACTATTTTGTGTGTGTAAAATAATTACCCCTTTTTTATCAGCAAGAACTGCACCGAAGGGGTGATTCCCGTTTTTAACCGATAGTTCAGATTCCTTTATTGCTTCCTTTAGACATTGAATGTCATGGTCTTTCATTTTTAACACAGCAAGCTCCTTTTTGATGAATAATTTTAGGATATCAAACATTTGATGGTTGATCCATCCTTTTTTGAATCTCTAGTTATTTGAGAAATTTTCGTATAAACGTAAAATATTAACTTGCACTTGAGTAATATTGGGTTTACACTTCCAGAAATTGATTAAATCAAAGGAGAACGCAATGAGAAAAATATTGACAATAATGATTGTATTATTGATTTTGATGAGCTCTGTAGCATTTGCTGCTGGAAGCAAAGAAGCAGTAGATGATGGTGTAATTAAAATAGCACTCGTAATTCCAAGTACAATAGATGATATGGCATGGAGCCAGGCTATGTATAATGGAATTATTGCCGTACAAAAAGAGATGGGTGAAGATAAAGTTAAAGTGGACATTAGTGAAATGCTCTGGAATGCAGTAGATGCAGGTTCAGCAATTATGCAGTATGCCAGTGAGGGGTATAATTTGGTTATTGCTCATGGTGCACAATATCAGAGTCTTCTGAATGATATAGCACCTGATTTTCCTGAGACCACTTTTGCTTACGGAACAGGTTATTCAACTGATCATCCCAATATTTTTGCATATGACCCCTTTGCTCAGGAAGGTTCTTACCTCCTTGGTATGATTGCAGGAATGAAAACCAAGAGTAATATTATTGGTATAGTTGGCCCTGTTGAATCAGGGGATGCTATTAAATTTAATAAGGGTTTTATTCTTGGTGTTAAAGCCACAAACCCAGAGGCAGTAGTTAGAGTAGCTTATACAGGAAGTTTTGGTGATTTAGTAGCAGCCGGTGAGATTGCAAAGAGTCAGATTGCAGCTGGCGCGGATATATTAACCGGAACAGCACAACAGTCAGTTGGAGCAATCCGGGTAGCAGAGGGAGCTGGAAATGTTCTATGGCTTTCTTCAGACCTTGATCAGTCTTCTCTTGCTCCTAATACAATACTAGTAGCTCAGGCTTATAACTTTACTAAGGTCGTAAAGGAGATGATTGATAGCCGAAGTAAGGGTGTTCTAGGTGGAAAACATTTACCACTGACACTTGAAAATGGAATGTTACAATTAGTATTCAATCCTCAGCTTGATTCAGAACTGACAGCTGAAATGAAAGCAAAAATTGATACTGCTAAAAAACAGATTATTGATGGAAGTCTTAAAATAGATATTGAATAGATTTAGCTTTATTTTTCAGTGAAACTGTTCAGCCCGGAATCATATTAATTCCGGGCAATTTTTTTAATAGAGGAAACTATGGTAGAGAAAATCAATCATCTTGAGATGCAGCATATTACAAAACGTTTTCCCGGAGTTCTTGCTCTGGATGATGTTTCAATAGAGTTGAAGAAGAGTGAAATTCTTGCACTACTTGGGGAGAATGGAGCGGGAAAGACTACCCTGATGAATGTTCTCTATGGTCTCTATCATCAGGACGAAGGAAGCATTTTTATAAATGATAAGATAATAGAAATTGAATCACCTATAAATGCAATGGAAAATCATATAGGTATGGTTCATCAGCACTTTATGCTTGTGCCTAATCTAACAGTTATTGAAAATATTGCATTAGGATATTTCCAAGATACCCGTTTTAAGCTGGATTTGAATTTGGTGCGAACAAAAATAATGGAAATAGCTAAAAAATATGGTATGGCCGTTGATCCGGAAGCATATATTTGGCAACTGTCAGTCGGTGAACAGCAGCGAGTTGAACTGGTTAAAGCCCTGACTCTTGGTGCAAATCTACTTATTCTAGATGAGCCCACTGCAGCGTTAACGCCTCAGCAAACAGATGAACTTATTGAACTTCTAAAAGAAATGGCCAGACAGGATAATTCTATTATATTTATCAGTCATAAACTGAATGAGGTAAAATCTGTAAGTAACAGGATAAGCGTTCTTAGAAATGGAAAACTTGTGCATGAAGGTGATACTGTTTCATATACTGTATCTGAATTAGCAGAGGAGATGGCTGGTCGACAAATAAATTTGCCTAAGAGTCCTGAAAAATTAGAATTTGGCGAAGTTATGTTGGATATGAAAGATATTTGGGCTTATAACGATCAGGGCGGCTGGGGTCTTCAGGGATTAAATTTACAGCTAAAAGCCGGCGAAATAATGGGGATTGCCGGTGTTTCCGGAAATGGCCAGCGGGAACTTGCTGACGTTGTAAGTGGTGTAAGAAAGGTAGAGAAAGGAAATATTCTTATTGATAATTGGAATATTACAAATCATACTGCAAGTCAAATTATTGAGCGGGGAATGGGATATATCCCCGAGGATCGTCTTCATGAAGGCTCTCTTCCCGGCTTTTCTGTAAGGGAAAACTTAATTCTTAAGGATTATAATTCCAGTCAAATCTCTTCTTCCATATTTCTAAAAAAGAAAGTGATTGATAAATTTGCAAATAATTTAATTGAAACCTATAACATAAAGTGCCCGGATATGAACACGTCCTGTGCTTCTCTTTCCGGTGGTAATATTCAAAAGGTAATTCTGGCAAGGGAAATTACCAGGAATCCAAAAGTCCTTATTGCTGCCTACCCCATACGGGGTCTGGATATTGGTGCAGCTGAATATGTTCATAATCGCCTGATAGAAGCCAGAGAAGCTGGCATGGCTATTCTACTTATTTCAGAGGAGCTTGAAGAGATTCTTGATCTATCTGACAGAATAGGGGTTATTTATGAAGGTGCAATTCTCAAAGTTCTTCCTGGTAGAGGAACTGATTATAAAGAGATTGGATTATTGATGGCAGGAGTTATAGATGAGTAAAAATACTGAAATAAAAAGGCATAGACAAGAACGCATGTTGAATTTTGGAATTGTAATTGTTTCTTTGCTTGCTGCTTTAATTATTGGGGCTTTATTATTTCTTATTGCAAAGGGTAATCCTTTTAAAGCTTATGCTGTGATGTTTACAAAGCCATTTACCAGTACATTTGGAATGACAGAGATATTAGTCAGGGCAGCTCCTTTAATGTTTGTTGGACTGGGAATTGCTATTGCTTTCAGGTCTGGTATCCTGAATATTGGTGCTGAAGGGCAGATTTTAATGGGAGCTATTGCAGGAGCTGCTGTTGCACTGGCTTTCCCTGATATGCCGAAGATAATTTTACTTCCGATGGTCTTTTTAGCTTCTTTTATTGGAGGTGCTCTATGGGGAGGGATTGCAGGGTGGATGAGATCATACTTAAATGTGAATGAGATTCTAAGCACTGTTATGCTGAATTATATTGCAATTCAGGTTTATATGTTTTTCATTAGAGGCCCTCTTATCGATCCAAAAGAAGTTTCCTACGGGACAGGAGTTCCTCAAACTGCTGTATTTTCAAAAAATGCATGGCTTACAAGATTGATTCCTGGAACAAGACTCCATACAGGTATTTTTATTGCTATAGTATTGGCAGTTCTTGTTTATATTTTGCTCTGGAAAACGACAATAGGATACAGAATGAGAGCAGTAGGTATTGAGCCTAAAGCTGCCAGGGCAGCAGGTATGAATGTAAAAGCCTACCTTCTGCTGGCCATGCTCTTATCTGGAGGTTTTGCAGGAATGGCTGGTGCCATTGAGATAACAGGCATACACCACAGAGCTATGGAATCAATATCTGCAGGCTATGGTTTCTCAGGTATTGTCGTAGCTCTTTTTGGAGGTTTGCATCCTCTTGGTATAATACCCTCTTCTGCTCTATTCGGGTTGCTTATTGTTGGATCAGATATGATGCAGAGAGCGGTCAATGTTCCTGCTTCAATAATTCTTTCCATACAGGGGCTGGTTATTCTTTCGTTAGTATCTTCACAAAATTTTTTGACAAACCCCAGGTTTAAAGAAAAAATATTAAAAATATTTGATTCTAAATCTAAAACCAGGAATTTAAAGAAGGGAGGTCGAGCATGATACAGGAATTTATTGTTGGAATAATTCTAGGTGGTATACCCTTAAGTGTCTCTCTCTTATTGGCTGGTTTAGGTGAGATGTTTACCCAAAGAAGCGGTGTGTTTAATCTTGGGGTCGAAGGAATTATGATGCTCAGTGCCTTTATTGGTTTCTTTGTTGTCTACACCATTGGAAGTCCTTTTCTGGGTATTATTGCAGCTATGGCTGGAGGTGCTCTTATGGGTCTACTTATGGGTTTGGTAAGTATAACATTTAAAGCTTCCCAGGGAATCTCAGGAATTGGTCTTTTTATGTTTGGATGGGGTCTATCAGGAACTCTTTTTCGTGTTTATGTAGGTGGAGTTACTACTATAAAAGGAATTAATGATATTTATATACCTGTTCTTAGTAATATACCTATTATTGGTCCCATACTATTCAGTCAAAATCCTTTAGTTTATGTTGCATATCTGCTTGTGCCTGTTGCAAGCTGGTTATTATTTAAAACTTCATGGGGGCTAAAGGTGCGAGCAGTGGGGACAACTCCAGCTGCAGCTGATACTGTTGGTGTTAGTGTGGTAAAAATCCGCTATCAGAGCCTTGTTATTGGTGGAGTAATGGCAGGTTTAGCTGGTGCTTATCTTAGTATTGCCCAGGCACATTTATTTGCAGATAATATTACTGCAGGCCGGGGTTTTATTGCTGTAGCTCTTGTTTATTTTGGTCGTTGGAAACCAGCAGGTATAATGGGGGGAGCCCTTTTATTCAGTATGGCGCATTCTTTTCAGCGTTTAATTCAGGTATATGGAATTAATTTTCCCTATGAAATAGCAGTAATTATACCTTACATCCTTGTTATAGTAGTACTTGCTTTTACATGGAAAAGTCAAAGCCTTGGCCCACTTGCATTGGGAAAACCATATGATAGAGAATTTAGAGGTTAGGTAAAAATCATTTACGGAGAAAGTAATCTTTCTCCGTAAGTTAGGTCTTTTACTTTACATGTGAAATATGAATGGGAATTACCATATAATTTTTCACTATTCAATCCCCACCATTTTCTTATTAACAAGCTTCCTGACAACCCTGGTATCCAGTATTCCTGCTGGTACAGGATTCTCTTCCGATTCTATTACAGGTAATTGTTCTCTTCCCAGTTGTTTTAGTGTTACCATTGCATCTTCCAGAGAGCTGGATTTTATAATTAGCTCATTACCCTGATCAATTATGTCTCCCGCCAGAATCCAGTCCCAGGTATCCTGAGAAACTATTATTTGTTTTAGATCATTCATTGTTATCATTCCAATAGTTTTATTATCCTTATTTACCACTGGAAGACAGAAATAATCACCTTCTGAGAAATATAAGACTAACTTGTTTACAGAATCTGTTTCTTTAATAATTGGTATATCTTTATCCAGGACATCTTCCACCTTCCATTTCGCAATTATATCTTCCTCTGTAATATTTTTACCTGACTCTTTTGCCATTTTTACTGCAATTTTTACCATAGTGGGTCCAATAATTTGTACTATAAAAGTTGTTGCTGTAACTCCTGTAATAATAATATCTCCCAGATCAATTCCATTTCCAATTATAAGACCATTAAGATGTTGACTGGCCATTATGGTCAGACCAATTGCAACACCACCCTGGGAAAATAAACCCATACCTGTATATTTCTGAACAACAGGATCTGCCTTTGTAATTTTTGCACCAATCCAGGCACCAAGCATTTTACCTGCACTCCTGAAAAAGACATACAGACCAACAATTGAAGTATTGACAATGTAACTACAAAATATTATATTTAAAAAGGTGAAAATATAAATGAGATTTGAATGGGATCAAAATAAGGATTTTTCAAATCAAACTAAACATGGAATTAGCTTTGAAGAAGCAATGGAAATATTTGATGACCCTTTACATATATCTATTCTTGATAAAAAATATTCGTATTTTGAGGAAAGATGGATTACAGTTGGAACTACCAATAAAATTAGTATTATTGTTGTAGTAAATCTTTTTTTTGATGATGAAGGTGAAGAAGTAATACGAATAATCTCAGCAAGGGAGGCTACAAATAATGAAAGAAAAAAATATGAAGGAACATGAAGAAGTTTTTGAGATGAAACAGGAATATGATTTTTCTAATGGTATTCGTGGTAGATTTTATACTCCCAAAAAGAAATCAACAACTATACGTCTTGATGATGATATAATCCTATATTTCAAAAAAATTGCAAGTGAACAAAAGATAGGTTATCAAACTTTACTAAACTCAGCTCTTAGGGAGTATATTAATTACCATATTTCTTAATATTATTGAGCACTATCACTTTACAATTGTAACAGTGCTAAAACTTATTACCCGATCCCCATCATCTTCTTATTTACAAGCTTTCTTACAATTCTGGTATCTAATATACCCAGGGGTACTGGATTCTCTTCCGATTCTATTACGGGGAACTGTTCTCTTCCCAGTTGTTTTAAGGTTACCAATGCATCCTCAAGAGACCTTGATTTTGTTATTAGCTCATGGGTTGGGTCAATAATGTCTCTTGCTAAAATCCAATCCCAGGTATCCTGGGAAGCCACCAATTGTTTTAGATCATTCATGGTTATCATACCTATGGTCTTATTATTCTTATCTACCACAGGGAGACAAAAGTAATCACCTTCGGAAAAGTAGGGAATAAGCTGATTTATTGAATCTGTTTCTTTTATATTCGGAATATTCTTTTCAAGTACATCCTCCAGAGTTAATTTTGCTATAATATCTTCTTCTGTAATATTTTTACCTGTCTCTTTTGCCAGTTTAATAGCAATTTTGACCATTGTCGGTCCTATGATTTGTACAATAAAAGTTGTCGCAGTTACTCCTGCAATAATAATATCCCCTAGATAAACACCATCTGCAAGTACAAGCTCATTCAAATGTCTGCTTGCCATAATAGCCAGTCCTATAGCAACACCTCCCTGAGCAAATAATCCCATACCTGTATATTTTTGAACAACAGGATCAGCTTTAGTTATTTTTGCTCCAATCCAGGCCCCAAGCATTTTGCCTGCACTCCGAAAAAAAACATAAAGGCCAACAATAATCCATAAAAAGCCCGGCATATTATTCAAGGTTAATCGTGCTCCTACCAGAACAAAAAAGAGTACATAAATAGGAGAGGCAAAACTTTTTATAAGCTCAAATAGTTCTTTGCTCCTTTTTGGTGCCATATTGGTGATTACAATTCCCAGGGTCATAGATGCAAGAATAACATCCAGATGAAGCATTAGGGATAGAGCAATAACAATAAGTAATGTTCCAATAGTAAAAACCATTGTACGGGTCTTGTCACTGCTGTAGCGGACAATGATGTTCATGAAAAAGCCGGCTGCTCCTCCCAGGGCAACAGCACCAAAGAGTTCAATACATATGGATATAAGCTGCTCCAGTATAGAAGTATCTCCTCCTATAAGCATTTGAGCTGCTCCTGTTCCGAGACCGTAAAGGGTCATAGCAAGAGCATCATCCAGGGCAACAATGGCAATTATTGTTGTAGTTAAAACTCCTTTCGATCTATATTCCCAAAGAACATCCATAGTTGAAGCCGGATCGGTTGCAGAGGCAATAGCACCAAATACAATGCCTCCTGCAAGGGAAGCTCCCAAGTTTTTGGTAAAAATATAAAGTATCAAGCTAACAGAAATTGTTACGAGTGAAAAAGCAAGTACCCCTTCTCCAAATAATATTGCAGAAAACTGTTTCCCATATTTTTTCATTGTACTGCCGTGAAGTTCCCCTCCTACCAGGAACCCTATTATTCCCAGAGCAAAAAAATTAAAATTATCCAGAGAGAGAATGACATCACTATTAATAAATTTCAGCCCGCTTTTGCCTATTATTAAGCCGATTACCAGATATCCCAGGACCTGGGGAATTTTTATTTTTTGAAAAAACCATGCACCAGCAATTCCTCCAAAAACAGCAAGACCCAAAATGAGAAGAATGCTTGATTGTACATTTAGCATATTTATTCTCCCTTAGTGAGATAGTTATAGATTTTAGCCGGATCGCCTTCTGTTAGTAGTTTATTCCTGAAGGATTCATCTTTTAACAGCTTGCTGATAGATGCCAGAAGTTTTAGATATTCGGCATGCTGATTTTGGGCTGCTGCAACCATAAAAACAATCCTCACTGGATTATCATCCAATGTTTGATAATCAATTATATCAATTTTATTAACTGCCACTGAAAGGGCAATATCTCTGACAGAGTTAATTCGTATATGGGGGATTCCTATGCCAAGGCCAATTCCAGTACTCATCAAGTTCTCTCTTTCCCAAATAGCTGACTCAAGTTTCTTCCTGTCTTTTATCTGGGGAGCCTCTGAAAGATTATCAATAAGAGCTGTAATAATATCTCTTTTAGTTGAAAAATTGGTAATAAGAACTCTTTCAGGAGCAAGTAAATGGTTAAGATCACTTAAGCCAATTTCTTTATTATTTTTCTTAAGTCTTTCATTAACCCAGCGGTCAATTTCACTCTTACTGAATCTCCAAACATTTCCCAATTTTCCTGCAGGGATATCCCCTTTCTGAGCCCAGTCATAGATTGTTCTTTCTGATATTTTTATATATTTTGCGACTTCTTCAATCGTAAGGATGGTATCTTCCATTAATTGCCTCCATTTGTTTTAAAATTACTAAAAAAATGTAGTAAATGTCAATATATGTTAATAATTGTATAAATAAAGTGAGTTGTTTTTTTCTATATTAATAACATCATAAATATTACAAAAATGTAATTTATCAGTAAGGTTGTTGTAATTCATCTGATGTAGTATATCTTTCATATTAAAAACAGCAACGTAAGCCTGGTCGCCAACAAGTTGGCCTGGTCGGGACTTCGTCCCTGCTCGGCCATGCAACCGTGGCTGGTCGGGACTTCGTCCCTGCTCGGCCATGCAACCGTGGCTGCTCGGCTATGCTATCGTAGGAGATTTTATATGAATGAAGAAGTATCTGGTGCTGTGCTTGATGTTGCAGGTACCGGAAAAAAAGTAGACCAGGTATCTGGTTTATTAGCCAGTCTAAGATTGGAAATCCAGAAAATTATTGTTGGTCAGGACTATCTGATAGATCGTTTAATTATAGGACTTCTATGTAATAATCATGTACTAATTGAAGGAGTTCCAGGGTTGGCAAAAACATTGTCAATTACAACCTTGGCAAAAACTCTGAATTTAGACTTTCACAGAATCCAGTTCACTCCCGATTTACTTCCTGCAGATTTAATTGGAACCCTAATTTATAATCCTAAAACAGGAGAATTTACTCCAAAAAAAGGACCTGTTTTTTCAAATATTATTCTTGCAGATGAAATAAACCGTGCTCCGGCTAAGGTTCAGAGTGCTTTACTGGAAGCTATGCAGGAACGTCAGGTTACCATTGGCGATGAAACTCATGCTCTGGACACTCCCTTTATGGTGCTTGCTACTCAAAATCCTATTGAGCAGGGTGGAACTTATCCATTACCTGAAGCACAAGTGGACAGATTTATGCTTAAGTTAAAAATAACCTATCCCAGTAAAGCAGATGAGCTTCTTATATTAAAACGTATGGCTAAATCTAATCCTAATATGGAAGTTCTTCCAATCATTGGTTCAAAAGAAATACTAATGTTAAGGGATCTGACTGATGAGATCTACATGGATGAGAAAATAGAGGAATATATTGTAAATATTATAGACGCCACCAGGCATCCTGAAGATTATGGCCTGGATTTGGGAAACTATATTCAGTATGGAGCTTCTCCAAGGGCTACAATTTATCTAACCATGGCTTCAAAAGCCTATGCACTTCTTCAAAGCCGGGGATATGTTACGCCACAGGATGTGAAATCCATAGGAATGGATGTTCTCAGGCACAGGGTTATAATTAGTTACGAAGCCGAGGCAGATGAGAAAACCCCAGAGGATATTCTCCAGTCAATTTTTAGTGTGGTGGAAGTACCATGATTTCCCGGGATCTGGCAAAAAAGATCCGCTATATTCAGATCACCACCAGTAGAGCTGCAAACAGCACCTTTGCAGGAGAGTATGAGAGTGTTTTCAAAGGACAGGGGATTGAGTTCGATGAAGTACGGGAATATCAGGCTGGAGATGATACTAGAGCAATAGACTGGAATGTAACAGCAAGAACAGGTGTTCCCTTTATTAAACGCTTTGTTGAAGAACGGGAACTCATTGTTATGTTTCTGGTGGACATGAGTGGATCCGGGGTATTTGGGAGTATTGAGAAAACAAAAAATGGAATTGCTGCAGAAATTTGCTCTTTACTTGCATTTTCAGCTATTAAAAATAACGATAAGATAGGACTTATAGTATTTACAGATACTGTTGAGTTTTATCTTCCACCGGAAAAGGGAACCAGGCATGTTTTAAGACTAATTGAAGAAATTCTTAGTTTTAATCCCAAAGGGGTAAAAACAGATATTGGTGCAGCTTTGGATTATTTGGGTAGGGTAAGTAATAAAAAAACGGTAGCCTTTTTAATATCTGATTATCTTGATACCCACTATGAACAAAAACTTAGAGTAATGAATAAGCGCCATGATCTAATTGCTGTTACAATTAGTGATCCCAGAGAGGTCGATTTGCCAAAGATAGGTATGGTTAGACTTCTTGATGCAGAAACAGGAGAAAGTATTGTCATTGATACTAATAGTGAAAAGGTACGAAGCTGGTACCGTGTAAAATCTTTGGAACGAAAAGATAAATTAAAAAGAGTTTTTTTTACATCCGGAATAGATCAGATTGATATTCGTACAGATAAAGATTATTTAAAAAGTATAACTACATTTTTTCTGAACAGAGAAAGGCGGCTTAAAAGGTGATTAAGCTGTTAAAGAAAATTTTTCTAATATTAATATTACTATTGATCATTATTTCCTGTAAAAAAGAACATCAAAGTTTTCAAGCAGATGACTATGAATATACAAATAGCTTTTCTAAAGGACCAATTTCTTTAGAGATGATGTTAGATAAGATAGAAATTAATACTTCAGAGAATATTCAAATAATCCTTAAAGGAAAAGCTTCTGATGGGTGGAAACCCTCATTTCCTGATATGACTGAGACTCTGGATAAATTTACCTTAGTAAGTGTTTCTGAAACAGTTCCCCGTATAGAAGATGATGGGTCAATCGGAATTAATAGAACTATTGTTTTGAAACCATTTTTATCTGGAGAATATGAAATTCCCAGGTTATCTCTTGATTATAGTAATGAACATGAAAATAAAGGTGTTCTTTTAAGTAGTCCAGTTTCTATTAATGTTACCAGCCTGCTACCGGAAAATACTGATAACCTTCAGTTAAAGGAAATTATGGAACCTGATACTTATAATTATTGGAAACTGGTTCTTTATATTTCCATAGCAGTGATTATTGTTGGAGGGGTTTTTCTGGTATTATTTTCTATTCGTAAACGGAAAAGAGGGAAGCTTATTCTGGGAATACCGCCTTCTGAAGAAGCTTTTACTAAACTAACTCTTCTTCTTGATAAAAAACTTCCAGAGGAAGGGAAATACAAAGAGTTTTATTTTCAGTTAAATTTGATAGTTAGAATATATATAGAAAGGCAATTTGCAATAAGAGCTCCGGAACAGACGACTGAAGAGTTTCTTCAGGATCTGGCTATTTCCAATGAAATATCAGATGAATTTAAACAGGTTTTGAAGGATTTTTTAATACATTCGGATCTGGTTAAGTTTGCTCTTCTTAAACCAGGAGAAGAAGAACTTACAGGCTCCGTGGAGTCATGTAAGAACTTTATAAAGGTAACAGGAGAAATGTCATGATGTTTCAAAATCCACTGGCTTTTCTGTTTCTTTTTGGAATTCCCCTTGCTGTTTTAATGCGCCACAGGAAAACTAAAAGAGACCAGTCAGGAATACCTTTTCCTTCTGTAGCTATTGCAGCTGGTATACCCAGATCATTTCGTCAGAGACTTAGTTTTATTAAACCTTTATTACTGATATTTGCAATGGTTCTTTTAGTTATAGCACTTGCCCGGCCGAGGTATGGGATGGAAGAAGTTAAGACTGTAAATAAAGGAATTGCTATAGAGATGGTTGTTGACCATTCTGGTAGTATGGGTGCGGGTATTCGTTATGAAGGGAAAAATATTACCAGACTTGATGCCGTTAAACTTGTATTTACAAATTTTGTTATGGGTAATGGTAAGGAATTAGAAGGAAGATCAAATGATTTAGTAGGTCTTGTAAGTTTTGCACGATATGCTGATACTGTTTATCCTTTATCACTTTCTCATACTACTATAACTGGGTTTTTAAAAAATGTTTCTTTGGTCACTAATAAAAATGAAGATGGAACAGCTATTGGTGATGCGATTGCTTTAGGTTCTGCAAGACTAAAAACAGTTGAGACCGAATTGGAAAAACAAGGGAATGATGTCGGTTATATAATAAAAAGTAAAATTATTATTCTTTTAACTGATGGTCAGAATAACTGGGGCAAATTAACACCTCTTGAAGCTGCAGAACTTGCCAGGGATTGGGGTATAAAAATATATACAATAGGTATTGGGGGCGAAGATATTAATA
The DNA here is from genome assembly GCA_027859095.1 of Spirochaetia bacterium. Lineage (GTDB taxonomy): Bacteria > Spirochaetota > Spirochaetia > B11-G9 > B11-G9 > JAJRQE01. The sequence goes on from JAQIBN010000035.1 coordinate 34,306, forward strand.
CTTTGGCTCAGGTTTCAAATATAACCGGAGGTAAGCATTTTACTGCAGATAATGTTAGTGGTTTGACAAAAGTCTATGAGGAAATAGACTCTCTTGAAAAAAGTGAAATTGAATCAGTAAAATATATGGATTATAAAGAAGCATTTCTACCTTTTGTTATAGCAGCTCTTTTTTCAATTTCATTATATATTATTTTATCTGCAACACTGTTAAGGAGGATACCTTAGCTATGATGTTTAGGTTTATTTCATTGACAAATATTAATTATCTATGGCTCGTTCCATTATTAGTTTTAGTATATGTATATGATCATTATAAGAGAAAAGCAGCTCTTTTAAATTTTATACATGATAATTATCTTCAAAAAATATCTTCTCTTGTAAATATAAAAAGACGAAGGACAGAGCAGATACTTTTAATCTTATCTATAATGTTTATTGTTCTGGCAATGGCCAGACCGGGATGGAATCCACAGGCAGTAACTGTTGAACGAAAGGGAAGGGATGTTGTTTTTATCATAGATATATCCAGAAGTATGCTTGCAGAAGATATAAAACCAAACAGGCTTGAGCGTGCAAAAACAGAGATTATTGATACGGTCTCCAGGCTTTCAGGAAGCAGAGTTGCTCTTCTTGAATTTGCAGGAACAGCCGTAGTTAAATCACCTCTTACTACAGATTATGCTTTTTTTAGAACAGCTACTGAAAGTCTTTCTGTTAATGATGTTTCCAGAGGTGGCACCATGCTTGGGGATGCACTGCGAGAGGCCATGACCCAGATTTTAGACCCTAAGGAAAAGAATTTTAAGGATATAATTCTTATAACAGATGGTGAAGATCATGAGAGTTTTCCTGTGGAAGCTGCAAAAGCAGCAGGAGAACAGGGCGTTCGATTAATAATAATTGGTCTTGGAGATGAAAATCAGGGGACCAGAATCCCTATAATAGATACTGAAGGTAAGAAAACATTTCTTACTTATAATGGAGAGGAAGTCTGGACAAAACTGGATGCCGGGACACTTAGAGAGATGGCTGCAGTTAGCCCTGGAGGAAAGTATTTGAATGTTGGAACAGGTGCTTTCGATCTTGGAGAAATTTATCTCCGGTTAATAGCAAGTGCAGAAAAAAAAGACCTTCAGGGTGATACTATTATGAAATATCAGGAGTTATTTCAATATTTTATTTTTCTATCTTTTATAATTCTACTCTTTGGATATTTTAAACAGGAGGGAAATTCCTGATATGATAAAGAAGTTTATTTTAGCATATTTGTTATCAATTTTATTATTGATCCTGACTCCTTCATATATATTTTCTATGGGATTTAAAGAGAATGAATTAAATGGAAATAATCTTTACAAAGAAGATGATTTTGAGGGAGCATCTTTAGAATATACTGAAGGTCTTACTAAGAAAGCTGATTATAAACTCTACTATAACAGGGGCGTTTCTTATTATAAATTAGGTCAGTACGATAAGTCATTTTCAGATTTTGAAAACTCTGCTACCTATGCAAATTCTGAAGGTGATCAGATAAAAGCTGTTTATAATGCAGGTAACAGCAATTATATGATGGCAGAAACTGTAAAAAATGAAAATCCTGGTCAGGCACTGGAGCTATTTGGCAAAGCTGTTAATCATTATGAAAGAGTTTTGGAACTGGATACTGATAACGATGATGCTTCCTACAATCTTGAATTGGCAAGGTTGAGACTGGACGAAATAAAACAACAGCAAAGTGAAGATCAGCAATCTGAGGATCAACCGGACGGAGATCAACAATCTGACAATGGTTCTGAAGATGGTCAGCAGGATGGTGAACAGCAGAATTCTGATCAGCAACAGCAAGATCAACAGATAGAAAGTTCTGAGTCATCATACCTCTCTGAAGAAATCTCACCAAAAGATATTCTAAATGAAGAGGCCAGAAGGCAGGACGCAATACAGGCTCTAATAACAAGTGGTTCCGGAGAGTTAGTGGATAAGGACTGGTAGAATGAAAAGAGTTGTTATTTTACTCATTATTACTGTTCTGTTATCTCTATCGTTTCCATTATTTGGAAACGATATTGAGATTGTTGCAGTTGTGGAAAAGAATATTTTAAGTGTTGGGGAATCCTTTATTTTTCAGATACAGATAAAGGGAAGTGACAATGCTTCAAATCTCCCGGAAGATAACTGGTCCGATCCTGCTTTTAAAAATAGTTTTAATGTAGAATTTCTTGGAGGACAAAATAACAGCAGCAGGCAGATTAGTGTAATTAATGGCCGCAGAAAAGAGACCATAAATACTGCATATATTATATCCTGGTTATTAACACCCCTGAAATCAGGAACTTTGCTAATTCCTTCTGTGACAGTTAATATAGAGGGGAAAAAATATGTTACAAGATCTATTAAAATTGAATCAAAGGAAGCTGAAGAGAGTGAAAATCTCAAACTACTTGTTTCTTTTGATAAAGATCCAGTTTACGTTGGAGAACCTCTGCTAATTAAATTTACCTGGTATATTGGAATGAATATAAATGATTTTATCTTTTCAATTCCTTTTTTTAAGGATAATAACTTTAGTTTTATTGATACATCCGGGTCAAACCCTGATCCTGCCTCTTTAGTTAGATTCCCTGTAGACGGTGTTCCTGTAACTGCAGTTCAAGGTAAAGGAACCCTTAAAGGAGATTCTTTTACTACAGTTACATTCAGTAAGCTTGTTATTCCTAAAACTCCAGGTAATTTTAATATTCCAGAATCTGTTATATCTGTTAGTGCTCAAATTTCAAAGGGAGGCAGGGGAAGCGATCTCTTTAGTTCCTTTTTTTCTTCTGTTTCACCGGAATATCAACAGTTTACTGTACCTTCAAATAATCTAACTTTAAAGGTTCTACCCCTTCCTTCAATAGGAAAGCCGGATAACTTTAATGGATATATAGGTGAATTAAATATTGAAACCAGTGCAAGTCCTCTTAATGTAAGGGTAGGTGATCCTATTACCTTTTCTATGAAAATAAGCGGCCCAAAGAATATTTCAGAATGGGATCCTCCTGAGTTGCAGAAACAGTATGAACTAGCAGCTAATTTCAAAATGCCTTCAGAAATATCCGCAGGAAAAATTGATGGTAGCAGTGTTGTATTTACTCAGACAATTAGATCTTTAAACGAAGCTGTTACTCAGATACCAGCCCTTGAAATTCCATATTTTGATACATTAAAAGGAATCTATAGAATTGCAAGGTCTCAACCAATTCCAATTACTGTTGCAAAGGGATCTTCTGTACGAGTGGAAGGATCAACCAGTTCAAATCCCAGTGATATGCAGCAGGAAGTTGTTCAGGCTTTAAATAACGGAATTAATTTCAATTATAATGATATTGATATTCTTAAAAATCAGAGTTTTGGTCTCAGAGTTTTCAGAAAATCCCCGGTAATACTTTTACTTATATTACCTCCGCTATTTTTTCTGGTTATATTATTTTTAATAATTTCAAAAAATATAAAGTTCTTTCCTAATAAAAACACAAATAAAAATTCATTATCAGAGATAACAAAAGAATTAAAAAAGATTGAATCCAACCTGAATAGTAGCTCTGAGGAACCTGAAAAAAAAGTAAAAATACTTTTTCAAAGATACATACTAAATAAAATATCCGGATCAGGAGGATTTATTACTGAAAAAGATGTAAATAATTCTAATTTTCCTCTGATATTTGAGGCTTTTTCTCTTATTGATGAAATCCAATATGCAGGGGTGAACATTCAGAATCGGGAATGGGAGTTAAAATTAAAGAGCCTAATTAATAAGGTTATTCTTGCTCTAGAAGATTTTGAAGGGAGAATAAAATAATGAAGAAACCTGGACTTATAATATTTTATTGTTTTATTTCGATGCAGTTGTTTTCCCTGGATCAAAATCTTCAGATTGATTTGTATAAACAGGGTAATAATTTTTTCCAAGAGGCTGTGGGCAATCAAATATCCAATCCCAAAGCAGCCGAATCCCTTTATGAAGACTCCTTGCTTCGATTTTTACAGTTAACTGAAGATATTCAGAATGGTAAACTATATTACAATATTGGAAATATTTATTATAATCTAGGTGATATGGGAAGAGCGATTCTTAATTACAGAAAGGCTGCTTTACTTATACCTGGAGACAGGAATTTAAAGGAGAATCTTGAATCTGTCAGAGAACAGAGGGTAGATACTTTAAGCGAAAATGAGAGTGTAAGAATTCTGGAAACTGTATTTTTTATTCATTATAATCTGTCTTCTTCTTTTAAATCTATTCTTTTTGGTATAGCTCTTGGTCTTACATGGATAAGTGCAGCAGTTCTTCTACTAAAGAAAAAAATCAATACCTCTTTATTCCAGGCCTTTTTTACAAGTACAATAGTTTTTGCCGTTCTGACATTATTTTTTCTGGGATCTGTACTTATAGATACCATGGAATTAAAATATCATCCTGGTGGAGTAATTACAACAGATGCAATCATTGCAAGAAAGGGTGATGGTCTGAGTTATTCTCCCTCTTTTGAGGATCCTCTTCATTCGGGATTAGAATTTACTCTTATTAATGAACGTTCGGGATGGTATTACATAGAATTATCTGATAAGTCACGAACCTGGATACCGGATAATGCAGCTTCTCTTGTAGCGCTGGAATAGAAAATTCTGATAAATAAAACTTTCTTGATTCTAGATTTGACATTTAGTGTGCATCTATTATACTTATTAGTGTTTATGGTTGAGGGGGATTCATCAAAATGTCCGAAATTAATCAATTTCAAAATTCTGAACAGCGGCTTGCATTACATCTTGATCAAACTCCCTTAGCTGTTATTGACTGGGATAGAGAATTTCGTGTGATTTCATGGAATAAGGCAGCAGAAAGAATATTTGGATACTCTTCAAAAGAGGTAATTGGACGAAATCCAGCAGAACTAATAAATCCTGAAGAGATAAAAGAAGAGGTAGGTGGTATTGGCATTAGACTTCTGCAAAATTCAGGTAGTACCAGAAGTTCTAATGAAAATATCAGAAAAGACGGAATAATTATTTATTGTGAATGGTATAATACTTCAATAGTAGATAATAAGGGTCAGGTTGTAGGTATTTCTTCTTTGGTGATGGATATTACAGAGAGGAAGAAGGAGCAGGATCTGCTACTTGCAAAAGATTCACTTCTAAAGGCATTTACCAGGGCCCTTCCTGATGTTTCATTTATATACGATGAAGATGGTAGGTATGTTGAAATTCTGGCTTCAAATATAGAATTACTCTATGCACAGTCTGAAGAAATGATGGGGAAGACTCTTTATGAAATTTTTCCAGAAAAATTTGCAAGAGAGCTTCATAAGGTAATAAAGCAAACAATCGATTCAGGAAAACCACAAATTTATGAATATAAAATTGAGTTATCAACCGGAGAAACATGGTTTGAGGCACGAACCTCTCCTATGGAAACTAAGGTAAATGGGAAAAATACTGTAGTATGGCTTGCTCATGATATTACTGCCAGTAAAAAATCAGAGAAAAAAGTACAGGAGCTGCTACTTGAAAAAGAGTTAATTCTTAAGGAGGTTCATCATCGTATTAAAAATAATATGCATGTAATTGCCAGTTTATTAACTCTCCAGGCCAGTAAACTGAATGATATTGAATCTATTAAATCATTACAGGATGCAATTAGCAGAATTCATAGTATGGGGACCCTGTATGATAAATTATATAAATCTGAGATTTATCAATCTGTTTCCATTAGGGATTATCTTTCCCAGCTAATTGATGAAGTTATGGAGATTTTCTCTCAGGTGATTGAAATAAAAATTGAAAAACAAATTGATGATATTAAACTTGATCCCAAAATATTATTTCCTGTGGGGATAATAATAAATGAACTTATTACGAATACAATGAAATATGCCTTTAATGGGCAAAATTCCGGATTGATAAAGGTAGAAGTAAAGGAAACTGATGGTAAGATAAAAATTTCTGTAATGGATAATGGTTGTGGACTACCAGAAGGATTTGAAATGGAGACACAGGAAGGATTTGGACTTTCTCCTGTTTCTATGCTGGTTGATCAATTAGATGGAAATTTTAAAATAGAAAATGATAAGGGAGCAAAAAATACCCTTGAATTTATTGTTTAAAAGAGGAAATAATTGGATAAAGGATGTATAAATTTGATATATCAATTTAAATGTGCTAAAATTAAATCTATTCTATAAATTTTTGAGATAAGAGGGAAAAATAAAAAAGATTTTATTGATTGGCGTAACAGTTTTGCTTGCGCTTACATTATTTACGTTTACAAGCTGTGAAGCGATTATAACAGCTATGGCAGCTCCACAGGGGTATGTTTTTGATGCAAGAACAGGAGATCCCATTGTTGGTGCAACTGTTACTTTAACTGGTTCTACAAATAAAACTGCAACAACAGGTTCTAGTGGATATTATACTTTTTCTGATGTGGACTATGGAACATTTGAGTTAACGGCGACATCAACAGGTTATGTTTTTACAAAACAAATGGTTGAAGTTAGTGGTTTAGCACAATATTTACCAAATGTTGCAGGATTCACAAAGGCTTTTGATTCTAATGGAGACAGTACTGCAAATGAGACTTTAGTATCAGGAATCCTTTCAATTATCGTTTTTTGGGATCGTGATTTTCAGGATGTAGATGCTCATCTTACATTTCCTAACATAGAGGTTGGTACAGCTGGTTTTAATGCTAATGGATCTGATTTTTATAACCCTATAAATGGATCAACGGATTTAACCACTAATGGTTTTTTTCCAACAACAGCAACAGCTCGAGAGCATCTTTACTGGGAATTTGGTTCTTTTGGGACTCCAAGGGATATTTGGATGGATGTTGATAATGTTGGCTTTTCAACTCAACCTGAAGGTGGTCCTGAATCATTTACTATTTATTATCCACCAATATTTACTACTTATGCTGGTGCAAACACCTATAATAGTTCTGGCCTTACTGATCCTAGTAAATTACCTGCTGGAGATTATTCTTGTATAGGTGTTATGGAATATTATCTTGATGCATGGAATGCAGATACAGAGCCTTCTACGATTGATGGAGCTGGTGATGAAACTGATGCTATGCTTTCATCTTCTGATAATATAGGCACTGCTAATCCTGTAGTATATGTATTTGATGGGGAAGAGCAGATTGCCCGTTATACTTTACCCCAGTATACTGATATAGAGAGCTTCAATTTTTAGAATTAACATGTTTATGCAAAGTGTAGATGGAAGTGTTTATTACCAAATTCTTCCTGATTTTCGGGTCTTATCAGATGGTCTTCCAGCTTATACAAATATTAGATCATTACAGACTGAAGCTGGTCCAATTGTAGTAAAAGCAAGGACAAGAAGGTAATATGAAAACCAAAAAAATATTATTAGTTATTCTGACAGTACTTTTATTTGTTGGATTAACAATGAACGTTTCTGCCCAAAGTGCTTCCGGGGGGTCGAAGCAGGCGTGGCTCGACATTTCAATTAACTGTTACAGCAAATGTAAGAGCTTCTGTTTCAATTACTAATCCAGCAGTAAAAGGATTTGCTTCTCTGACTGGGAATACTACATTTGTACAGGCTCTGGCTCCTGGAAAGTATACTGTTAAAGTTACAGCTCCGGGATATACACCCCAAACAAAAGCAGTTGATCTTAGTGCAAACCAGACTGTTGATTTTCAACTTCAACCTGCACTTGTGCGTTTAAAAGTAACATCGAACGTTAATGGTTCCTTAGTTCAATTTTCCGGAGCAGGCACAGCTTCTGGTAATGCGCCATTTCAGAAGGATATGATTCCAGGGAATTATACAGTATCTATTTCTGCAAATGGTTATGTACCACAATCCAGGGCTGTAAACCTTCAAACAGCTCAGAATGTACATTTTAACCTGGAAAAAGCTACAGTTAGTTTAAATATCACATCTAATGTAAGTGGTGCAAAGGTTCAGATTTCAAATCCTGCAGTCAAAGGTTCGGCATCAAGTGGTACAATCCCTTTCCAGAAAAATTTGGTATTAGGAAACTATACTATTACTGTTTCTGCTGGTGGTTACGTATCCCAGACTAAATCTCTTGATTTAACAAGAGATACAAACTTTCACTTTGACCTTAAACCAGCAATGGGAACTGTTCAGGTAATGGTTGCACCTGACAGTTTAAATAAAAGTGATATCTATGCCAGAGACAAAATTCAAATTATTGATAATGGTATTGAAATGGAAAGCCTTAGTTTTCAACTTAGACCAGGCCAGCATACTCTTCAAATAGTTTCAGGCGGATTATGGACCCAGACAACAATAAATATAGAGGCAGGGAAGACATATACGCTGCAGCCTGTTCTTAGCTTAAAGGTAATCCAGTAGTAATAAGTTATTTAATTTAACTAATTTTAATTATTGCCCGGCTTTAGTAGCCGGGTATTTTTTATAGGTTTATATG
>JAQIBN010000125.1 GCA_027859095.1 Spirochaetia bacterium
GATCTTCTGTTGTTTCTGATAAACAGAAATGTGAAATTTTTTGATAAATATAACAAAGTTAAAATTTCAGGAACTACAAATATGGCAAAAGCATTTTGCAAGGTGGTTGCATATTCTAAAGATTTTAAAACAGAAAGCTATTTATCAGATTCCGGTATTTTGTATGAAAAACTAGAAGATCTTCTTGATAAAGTACAGACAGGTGAATTAAATAAAGAAAGTATTAATAATATGGTAGATAATAAAAAGTGTATTCAGTATAAAGAAAAGCAGTCGGAGCATTATAAGAAGCTGATAAATTCTCTCCTTTTTGACTGAATAGTAAAATAATCGTCAAATTATCGTTTTGTATTATATCCCTGCCAGCTTCTCATAAACCTCAAGCATCTTTCTAGCACCAGGTTCCCAAGTTCTAAAAGTTTCAGCGCGATGAATCCCTCTGTTTATCAAATCTTTTCTTAGTTTTTCATTGGTAAACAGTAATTCCAGTTTATCAGACAGCTCTCTGGCATTTTCAGGTTCTGACATGATAAGGGCTGCATCCCCAACCACCTCGGGAATGGCAAAGATATTGGATGTAATAACAGGACACCCGCAAACCATTGCTTCGATATTGGGCATTCCAAACCCTTCCGCCAGGGAAGGAAAAATAAAGGCTGTAGCGCTGTTGTACAGCTGTACTGCTTCCTCTTCCTCCACAAATCCTGCCAGTATAACCTTATTTTCAATCCCTAGATTCTTTAATTCAGCTAGTACTTTTTTGTTATCCCAGCGTCCTCCGGCTATCACCAGTTTGGTATTTTCTCCGGTAGATCTGCTGGAAAATTCTGCAAACCCCTTCAATATTGTCCATGGATTTTTTCGTTCAGAGAAACGACTTATATGGAATACAAATTTTCCTCCAGGTTTTAGAGAAGCCTCACTTGCAGTGGTCAACCTATCCGGAGTTACCCTTTTCCCTTTTGGAAGAACACGATAGCTGTCATTTACTGCATTATAACAGACACTGACTCGTTCCTGTTTAACTCTGTAATGTTCTATGAAAAAGTCTTTGCTGGTCTGAGATACGGTGATAATATGATCCATTTTTCGGGCGTACACAGGTACCAGGTAACGTTCATGAACCATCTCTATGGGACCGTAAAACTGTGGAACCAACAGCTGTTCGACCCCATGAATAGTAGCCATCTTTTTCCCAGGAGTGTTCCAGATAGGAGCAAAAAAAGTAAGAGGGGTAAAGTGAAGTACGTCAAAATGATTCTGTCGTAGTATTGCTGCAGCCCGAAGCGGATTCCTTGGAATAATAATTTCACCATCAACCAGTTTGTAGATGGGATTATCACTGGCCCTGTAGTGTATAAAAATAAAGCGTAATTTCGTATTAATTTTAAGAACTGCCTTCATCATCTCATTCAGATGGTGGCCGCTGCCGCTGGACCAGTTATCCAGTTGCTTTGTAAATACCCCTATGGTAGGATTGTTATTCATTGACCGCCTCCAGTTGGAAGCTTAGCCCATAGAATAGAGCTATGCAAGTACTCAAAGGATATTGCCTAATGCCAAAGATTACTGTTCTTTCCATTTATGACCGAATTTCCTGCTTCCATACGTTGCGTCCTTTTCTATTGTACAAGGATCAGAGTCTGTTCGATTACACGAATTCAATTGATTACTGTCTTGGCCCTGATAAAAATACGGTTCTGGTCATGGTAAGGTGGTTTCTAAAACCCGATTATGTAGATCTGGAACTGATGCTTCGTCTACGTGAAAAATATCATCGAATTGTATTCTTTCATGATGATGCAGGAGGCGGAATTCCCCGGGCTCAGGTTCTTCCCTTTGTGGACTTGTTTTATCAGAAGGCTCTTTTTCTGGATCGATCAATTTATTTGCGCTCTCTTTATGGGAAGGAGCTATATTCCGACTATTCTCACAAAGAGTATGGAATTGAGGACCCTAATCCTGTCAGGAGACAAGAGGTATTGGAACCGGACCAGTTGAATAAGCTCAGGTTGTCCTGGAATATTGGAATTGGACAGTTCCCCAAGCATAAGCACAGGCAGCGAATTGCTGTAGCTCTGGCCCGGCTTGTGGACCTGAGGCTGGTGAGTCTTTTTCATACAAAGATACCCGAGAGAGCAGCTGTTTATCAGGATAGCTTTCGAGCCATTGGTGTTCATGCCCGCTTGGGTATTGTAAGCCAACCCAGTCTTGCTCATCATAGACAGATGATATTAGATAGCATCCTGGGGGATTCCCGCTTTTTGACTGGAGAGGTTGGTCAGAGGCAGTATAACAGGGAGCTTTCACAATCACGGATTGTTCTATCTCCCTTTGGATGGGGAGAACTTTGTTTTCGGGATTTTGAGGCAGTTTTATCAGGATCTCTGCTTCTTAAACCAGATATGTCACATCTGGAAACATGGCCAGATGTATTCGTCGATGGTAAAACCTATGTTGGGTTTTCCTGGAATTCAGAAGATCTTCTGGAAAAGGCCAACACAATTCTTGAAAATGAAGCCCTGCGCAGAGATATTGTACAAAATGCATATAATAGTTATCATGATCAACTGGATACTCTGGATGTTCGTTTTGAACATATACTCAATGAGATAGAGGGTAGGGAAGGACATTAATGGCAAAAATATCAATAAGGCAGATTAAAGACTCCTTACCCCCGGAAAAGAACCTGGCCGATTCGCTTTGGACCCGCTATATTCTGCGTCCTATTTCTATACCAGTTTCCTGGATATTCCTAAGATTTGATATACGCGCAAACACAGTTTCCTATTTCTCAGGATTTCTATGTATTATTGCCGGGTTTATGTTTGGTTGGGGAATTTTTTCTTTGGCCGTTTTCGGGGCAATTTTGTTTAACATATTTGCTGTTTTGGACTGTGTTGATGGAAATATCGCACGTGTAACCGCCACAACTGGACCCTATGGTGGGTGGGCGGATGCTCTGGGAGGCTATGTTGCCTATATTGCTGTCTTGTTAAGTCTCGGATACGCGGCTGGAGGTAATAATGCATCAATTCTGGGATTGACGCCTGAAAAAGTTACATGGGTATTGTTGGGTGGGATTTCAGCTTCGGCAAATATGCTTATGCGTCTTGCCTATCAGAGCTATCGGAACATTGCTCCTGAAGGAATTGCCGGGGCAAAAAAAACAATTGGTTTAGAAAAAATACTTAGTGAGAATCTTGGAGTTACGGGGGTATTAATGCCTGCCCTTTTTGTCGGGCTTTTCCTGCATATTTTAGGTTATGTCCTGATTTTTTATACATTTTTTTATACATTGGGATGTATTCTGACTCTCATCAAACTGATTAGGAAGGTGGAATATGCTTCGAGAAAGAAATGAAACATACATGCTGCTTTTTGCCATAGTGGATATGGCCGTGGCATTTTTAGCATTCTGGACAGCATTTTTTTTCCGTTTCATTGTTTTTGAGGGGGGGGATATCTCCTTATTATTCCATCAAGATCTGATGGGCTATTTGTATATAGCTATACTGATATCGATTGCTCAAGTGACTGTTTTTTATTTTTTGGATATGTATCATTCTCGGAAAATAGGTCTACTTAAAACAGAGTTCAACAGTGTAATATTTGGTACAGTTTTAACTATATTCATAGCGTTGGGTTCGATTTTTTTCCTTAAAACTTTTAGATACAGCCGTCTGGTCATATTTTACTTCGGTATAATAAATATAACTCTGGTTTTTCTTTTTAGATCAGTCATAAGAGCCATTATAAAACGGTCACATCTTATGGGGAAAAAACTTGAAACAATACTTATTTTAGGTACTGGGAGGTCTGCAAAACAGATTGAGTCTATTATTAAATTAAATCAGTTTTATGGGTATAAGGTTAGTGGGTTTGTCCAATTGACTGATAAGGATAATATCCTTGTGGATAAAGGAAGTATCTTTGGCCGGCTGGAAGATCTGCCCAGCTTACTTTCTGAGATGCACCCTTATCATGTAATATATGCAACTGATTCAGCAGATAGTGATATCCTTCGAAAGGCAATTATGATCTGTAGTTTTGAGGGTATTCATCTTCACTTAGCTTTAAATTTCAGTAATCTACTTACATCAAGAATACATGTTGAGAGTCTGGAAGGGATTCCCCTTATCAGTATGAGGGACATCTCTGCGCGTAGAGGCTTTAACAGGCTGTTAAAGAGAGTGTTTGATACTCTATTTTCTTTCTCATTTATTGTTTTGTTTTCACCTATTTATATTCTTACTGCTCTGGCAGTTAAATTGACCTCACGAGGTCCAATTTTTTTACGCCAGGAGAGGGTTGGGCTTAATAACAAAACTTTTATGCTTCTTAAGTTTCGAACAATGTACCTTCAGAGGACTGAGGAATCGGACACAATCTGGACAAAAGATCATGACCCACGGGTTACACCAGTAGGACGGTTTTTGAGAAAATTTTCATTGGATGAGATTCCTCAATTTTTGAACGTTTTGTCAGGGAAAATGTCGGTAGTCGGCCCCAGGCCTGAGCGACCCTACTGGGTGGAACAATTCAAGGAGAAATATATCGGTTATATGCAACGCCATGGTATGAAGGCAGGTATTACAGGCTGGGCACAGATTAACGGCCTTAGAGGAGATACCTCTATTGAGGAGCGTGTAGCTGCAGATATTTATTATATTGAGAATTGGTCGTTTCTCCTTGATCTCAGAATCATTATTCTGACTCCGTTCAAGAGCATATTTGACAGGAATGCTTACTAATCGCCTATGAATATCTGTTTTATTATTACCCGTGGGGATTCAATTGGAGGTGCACAAATACACGTCCGGGATATGGCAATTGCCCTTAAGTCGGACAATCACAAGGTGACTGTTCTGACCGGTGCTCCTGGAGCAATGACAGAGCAGCTCAATTCTGCCGGTATTCGCTGGGAGCATATTCCTGATCTCATTCGTCCTATTAACCCTTTGAAAGATATTAGTGCGATATTTTCTGTATATAAATGGCTTCATAAACTGAAACCTGATCTGCTTTCCTGTCACACTGCCAAGTCTGGAATGATTGGTCGGATTGCCTCATTTCTTTCCGGAGTACCAAGTGTTTTCACAGCACATGGCTGGCAGTTTGCAGATGGTATTCCGAAAAAACAGGCTCTGGCTGTCCTCTTAATTGAAAAGTTTGTGTCACCTCTTTGCAGAAGGGTAATTACTGTCAGCCGGTATGACTTTGATCTTGCTCTTCGTAAGAAAGCTGTTAATCCGGCTAAAATGGTTACCATTCATAATGGCTTGCCCTGGCGGGGATATCCTATATCTGCTGATACCGGGACTTTAACCTCTTTCAGTGACAATGTTGATGCTTCTGGCGAAGGAAAAAGCTGTCGTCTTCTAATGGTTGCCCGTTTTCAGAAACAAAAAGACCATGCAACACTATTTAAAGCCCTTGCAGACTTGATAGACCTTAAATGGCAGTTGGAACTTGTAGGGGATGGAGAGGGAATGGATGGGCTGAAAGAGAAGGCTCTTGAACTTGGACTCGATTCAAGGATTGAATTTTCCGGTCAGCAGCTTGATGTTCCTGAGCGAATGGATAGAGCTGACATATATCTCCTTATTACCAACTGGGAGGGCTTTCCCCGCAGTATCATTGAGGCCATGAGGGCTGGCATACCTGTAATATCAAGTAATGTGGGGGGATGCAATGAGTCTGTAAGTGATGGTAAAACAGGCTATCTTGTTCCCAGGGGAAATAGTGAAGCACTTCGTGAAAGAATTAGAGAACTTATACTTGATCAGAAATTGTGTGACCAGATGGGCATTGCGGGGCGAGCCTGCTATGAGTCAGAGTTTACCTTCCGGAAAATGTATGAAAAAACAGTAGCTGTTTACAGAGAAATTATTTTAAACTTGTGAATTCCTCTCCATTAAGTTAAGATATTTACAATGATTCAAGGAGTAGAATTTATGAGATACAGTTCCATTTTTTTTGGTTTGGTTTTAATATTAGCAATTTCTTTTTCCCCTCTTGCTGCCATGGAGGCACCCCTGATGGGGGCTGATGAGGAGTGGTTGCCAGCTGTGGGTAAAGAGTATATGGCCTTGAATTTTGGATTATTTTTGACTGCAGAGACTCAGGAAGAGCTTATGTCCGGTCAGCCGGAGCTTTCTAACCTTTATGATGAGGAAAGATTCAGTCTTGACTACCGTACCAGTCTTTTTTCCTTGTTTATAGACGGCTCATTGGTGAATGACGGTAAGTACAGTGACCAGGAACCCTATATGGGGGGGCGTTATATCTATTTGAACGATGCCTTTATCAAGACTGAATCTGACCTGTTCAGTATAAAAGCTGGACGTGGTCCCCATCATGATGTTGTGGACTCCCCCTACAGTCTGTTTGTCTCCTCAGCAGATATTCCAGTTCTCTATGGCGAGATTAATTACACCGGTGAATTCTTTTTTTACAAGACCCGCTGGGTCAATATGTCCTACAACAGCGCCCAGATATATTATGGAACAGAAGGTTTAATAGATCCGACCGGTGGTAGTGCGGTACTGGGTGAAACGTACTGGCTCGACAAGGGAATGAACTTCAAAGTTTACGGTATAAATGTCGGTGACTGGAGATTCGGGTTTGAAGACGTAGTTGTCTACCTGAATCGTCCCTTTGATGCAGAATATTTTTTAAATCCCCTACCTATGTACTTTGTACAGCTTTTTACAACCGAGTTAGGTGTTCCCTGGGCTCAGTCCGGGAACACAGGCAGCTTAATTGGACTATTTGCAGATCTTAATCGCGGGGACTGGGGGGGGGATGCACAGGTTCTTATTGACGACTTGAATCTTGATATTCTTCCATGGGTGCCGGACAGAAGCTTTAAGAGCAAGGTAGCCTGGAGCCTTGGGGGCTGGAAGGACTTTGATTTCGGGACCATGGGTTTCCATCACGCAGGTGCGACAAAGTATACCTTTGCATCGACCCGAACAATTGAGAGCAGCACTGACTGGGGTACAAAGGGCTATGTTGATGTTCCCTACAGCATCCTGCCCTATGATTATGCCTACTATCCCGTAACTGAGTATGATCTTAAAAGCGGTGAACAGATGCCTGTTTATTATGAAGATATGTACGCCGGGTATAAGTACGGCGAGAATAATCTTGCTTTTCTTGTGGATTATGAGACTACACTTTTCTCCGGTCGACCGGAGGAGTTCAAGCTCTACACTTACCTGGAATATGTGATGAATGGATCCAAATCTCCATCCAATCCATGGCATGAATATGACAGCACCCGAAATCCGGACATAGAAGCATCCGACTGGGTTCTGTTTACAGGGGAACCTATTGAACATATTTTAAGGGTAAAGGCTAATGTTCGTAAGAAAATTGGTAACTTTACTCTAATGACGGAGATACTGGCAGGATATGTATTTAATGGTATCAAACTGGTCTCTGTTCTTCCCAGTTATGAAGATTATGCCAGTGTTACCTGGGAAGAGCCAAAGATTTATGTGCCCCAGAATGGTAACAATTTTCCCATTTTTCAGTGTTCTGTTGGATTCAACTATTCCTTTCAGATATACTAGCGGAAAGACTGAATGATTAGAAATATAAAAGATGTTCTGCATTCTCTCTTTGTATCGAGGAATTCATACAAATTAGTAGAATTCCTGCGTTATTTTTTAGTATCAGTCGTCTCTCTCGGGACTGATTTTCTCCTTCTTTATCTGCTGACAAGCCTGGCAGGGCTCCACTATCTGGTCTCGGCGGTCGTTTCCTATTTTGCAGGCATGTTTGTTAACTATTTTCTTAGTACATACTGGGTCTTTACCAAGCGTAAAATATCCAACCGTGCGGCTGAGTTTACAGTATTTGCAATAATTGGCATTGTAGGGTTGGGCGTAAATGAGCTGCTAATGTGGCTCTTAACCGAAGTAGTTCTGCTTCACTATTTGATTTCAAGAATCTTTTCTGCGGGGATAGGATATGTCTGGAAATACATTGTTAGAAAATACTTCCTTTTCAGGTAAGAAAGATGATGCCCTGCTGTTAGCAGCTCTGCTTGGGGTCACCATTTTTTTTCGTTTGTATCTGCTGCAGATGATAAATGTTGGACCTGATGAGATTGACTACTGGTTCAGCGCAAAGCAGCTTGTGACTGGAGGTGTTTATCCCGAGATTATGCACCGAACCATACGTTGGTCGATTATTCTTCCAGTTGCATTTTTTCAGCTTTTATTTGGTTTTCATCCTGTTGTCTATTATGTTACTCCGGTCCTTAATTCATTCATACAGACAGTGCTTCTCTATTATTTTGGGAAAAAATTGTTTGGCAGGGGAGTTGCCTTCTATGCAGTATTGTTATTCACTTCCTGGCCCTACATGTGGCGAACTGGGAGTCAAATTCGGCCTGCAATTTTTTCTCTTACTTATGTTCTGATTAGTATTTTTGCTTTATTTGTTTTTTTGCAAACTGATCACCGTCGCTATTTGATTATCTCTGTTATTTTTCTTTTTCTTGCCTACCAAAGTAAAATTACCAACTTATATTTTATACCAGGTATTCTGATTTTGCTTTGGCGGCATAAAAGGAAGCTGATTGAACCTCTAAAATATGGTTCCTTTCTGCTTGGGCTTTATCTGATTGAACATATGGCTTACTGGATTTTTACAGGTAATAAGATGGGAAGGCTTGGGATTATAGCTGCTTACCACATGTCTGGTGATTTTGCCGATAAACTACCTGGTGGTTTTTTGGGCCTTTTTGCCAGGTATACTGAATATATGGAGTTGCCCTGGAAACTTATATTTCTTGTTTTTATTGCATCAACAATTTATCTGCTGATAAAAAAGAAGCGTTGGGCTTTTGAATTAACTATTCTTCATGCCAGCTTTTTCTTTTTCCTTACTTTTATGGTTAAGAGTATTCATCCAGTTGAGCCAGTAGAGCCTTTTCTCGATCGATATTACATTGTTAATCTTCCAACCATGTCACTAATTATCGTTTATGCACTTAAATCTCTAATTCCAGAAAAGATTGTTAATTTTTTCTTTCAGCAAAAAACAGCTCAGATTACTGCTATAGCCCTTACAGGGATGATACTAACAGTAACTGCCCTCCCTATGCCTCAATCTGCCAGTAGGTTTTTTACTCCACTATCCAATATTGCTTCAAACCCTATTCCCAAGTCCTTTGCATTAACAACTATTATGGAACAAGCTTTGGAAGAAAACCTGCCGATTATAAGTATTGATACTAATAAGCCTCTCGATACAGTCAACAGAGTATTTTATAATTATGGCATTACGGGAAGAAAGCCTATCAGAATTGAATCCACCCTATTTAAGGGGCATACAGTCTACTACCTGAAGAATGTTGGGACAAGCCTTGATCTGTATGACCCTAAGCAACTTGTCCTATTCTGTGATCGCTTCAATTTTGATATGAACATTATACCACTAATGGAAATCACAGCTCTTTCAGATGTTTATTCTTCAGATTTGTAATAGTTTTTTCTCACCAGATAGAGCTGGTCTTCGATGAGTTCCCGATTGTATTTTACCAGTTCTACAATAATTCCCATAGCCAGCATCAAAGCAGATGTTACAAAGAGCATCGATGCAGCAATAAGCGATTGTATATGTCCCTCTCCACCTTCTGTGAAGAAAAAGAAAAGAAAACGTGCAATAATTCCCAAGGAGGGGATCAGAAAAAGAACTGACAGACCCAGGAATGTGGCAAAAGGTTTGTACATAATATATATTTTAATCAGATTGAAACCGGATTTACGAATATGCTGAAACATATTTTTAAACAATCTAGATTTTCTGGTAGGTAAGTTAGGAGTTATATTTACCGATGTCATTATCAGGTTTTTACTTGCACACTGCATGATAGTATCTAAAACATAACTGAATCTGGTTTTTACATTAAGTCTTAAAAGACTTTCTCTTGAATATGCACGAAAACCGGATACAGTATCTTTTACATCTGATTTAGAGAGCTTCCGTACGGAGGCGCTTCCCAACCATTGTAAAAAACGTTTAAGAATAGAGAAGTGCTTCACCTTCCATGTCTGACGATTCCCAATAGAAACATCCGCTTCACCATTTAGCAAAGGCTGTATGAGCAAAGGAATATAGTGGGATGGGTATTGATTGTCGGCGTCTGTATTTACCATAATATCAGCACCGTTTTCAAGAGCAGATTCGATACCATGTCTGAAAGCAATGCCGAGTCCTAGATTTTTCTTGTGTTTGATAATACGGCAGCCAAACTTTTCTGCTATTTCAACGGTTTTGTCGGTAGATCCATCATCAATTACTTGAATTTCAATTTCGTCAACCCCTTCAATTTTTCTGGGGAGTTCATCCAGAACCAGTGGGAGAGTTTGTTCTTCATTCAGACATGGAATATTAATAATAAGTTTCATATAATCTCCATTAGAGGGCCAGTTAAGGTAATTATCCATATTTTCATTTATACATCAAGATGTCATATCCTATAAAAATCTCTGTGATATGGTAATATTGATAATTTAGTTATACTATTACTCCTAAATTCAAATTAAAGGAATTATTTTTGTCATGTTGAAAAAAACCTTATTCGTAATTGCTCTTTCCTGTATTGCTTTTTTGAATATATACTCTGATGATGTCAATCAAAAAGGGAATATTGAAAACATCTTTATAATCCGTACAGTGATCTATAACATTGAAGGGAAAACCCGTGAAATCGTACTCAGTCACTACCTTGATATAAAATCCGGTGAAAGCTTTGTTAGTGAGAGTGAATTACTTCTTTTTTTGGAAGATAAACTCCAGATGATAAATAATCAGCGTTCAATTGCCGAGAGTGAAATTATAACCACATACTCAAGAGATTCTCAAAATCCTGGAAGAAACTTTGTTGATCTTGAAGTAAATTTAAGAGATACTTGGAACTATATTCTTCTCCCCTATGCAAAATATGATTCCAATGAAGGTACTTCTATAAGCCTCAAAGGCCGGAATTATAATTTCCTGGGCAGTATGGAAACATTGGACCTGAATCTTGATTATCTCTTAACAAATGATCTTGAATCAGAATATTCTTTTAATGGTGGATTTGAACTTCCATTTTATCTTTGGGGATTGAATTGGAAATTCGGCTTTGATGAAGATGTTACAATTTCTCCGGATAATCCATTGAAGGTAACTAACAAAGCCGGGATTTCCATTGACATTCCTCTGGATAGCCTAACATGGCAGGCTTCTATCGATCAGGAATACTATCTTAATGAGGATGGAGAAATAGATGCTGACGGATATTATCTGCGAAATGCAGCCAGATTTGGAAGTTCCATACCTTCAAGACTTTATTTACCCCTCTTTGGGGAAATAACTTATAGTCCGGGTATCATTACAAGTTATGCTTATAAACCATTTGGATCCCTAAGTCCCGATCGGAAGGGATATGAACTTGGGGCACAGCATGGAATTGCTGCAGGAAGAATTAATTGGTTTGGAAACTTTCGTGATGGGGCATCTCTTTCATTCGATCAGGATTTTCGATACAACTTTACCACTGATCGATGGCTGAGTGATTTTGATGCTGAGTTCCAGTTTCATAAAGCTTTTGGATGGGGAGGGTTTTCATCCAGAATAAAAGGTTTCTATCTTTATAATGGTACTGAGTCAGATACCACAGAAATTGGTGAACCCATTCGAGGTATTCTAAATGACCGGCTCGATGGGGATTCAGCTGTTTTTGTTAATCTCGATTTTCCTGTAAAGATTTGGATCTGGTTTTTGGACCGATGGTTTGAAGGACATATTTCTCCCTTTTTAGATTATGCACTTGTAAGACCCGAGAACGGAGAGTTTTCTTTAAATGATGGATGGTATAGCGGAGGCATTGAAGGATTTGCATTTCTAAAATCTGCCAGATCATTGTATCTGCGAATGTCTTTGGGAGTGGATTTGGAAGCGATTCTTAACGGAGCACTGCCAGGGGATCCTGCACCAAGAGATGATGCGTCAATTTATGCACTTTTCATTGGTCTGGGGCATCATTATTAAGGAGTTGGCTGTGTCCAATATATTTAGAAAAATTCTTATTTATACCTTTTTTCTATCACTTGTCTCAATTCCTTTGTTTTCCTTTTCTCTCTACATGCCTGATGATCCTCAAGTGAAAGAACTGGTTTTCCTC
This sequence comes from Spirochaetia bacterium, assembly GCA_027859095.1. GTDB lineage: Bacteria > Spirochaetota > Spirochaetia > B11-G9 > B11-G9 > JAJRQE01. Next base: position 12,188 of record JAQIBN010000125.1, read on the forward strand.
TATACTAGAGCAGGCCTTGTCTTTCCTGATGCTTCTTTTCCTCTCTCTTTAGCCGATCTTAATAGCTATGCTTCCAGACTTCAAAATCATACTGAGAACCGGAAAATCAGGGATCAGATAATAATTTATAAAGAAAGTCTAAATTTTAAGAAAGGAAGGGTTGTTACAAATAACAGTTATAAGCTTAAAACAGCAGCTTTTATAAATGGTGATACATATATTCCTGAAACAGATATTGATCTGGAACATACCCGTTATCCAAATGATTTTGCTAACCGTTTTGTTGAGTTTCCTGATATGGGTTACTTCGGTCTGTCTGCAGGTGTTCAGGGGGAATCAGGGATTTATATTGCCGCAGGTCTTAAACGGGAGTACCATCCGGAAACGGTTGTAGATACAAACCTGTTTATTTCCACTTCTAGTGATCCGGCTAAATTTGAAAACTATTTTGTTCGTAAAGGTTACCTGGCATGGAAGACTGGTAATTTTGAGTTTCGCTTCGGCCGTACTCCTGTTCATTATGGGGATGCCAGCTTTTCCACCTTTCTCCCCAGTGATAAACTTCCCTGGTTGGATACCTTTACCTATCGCTATGAGGTTGGACCACTTACAATGACCTCCTATTTCGGAACCATTGATAGTCGAATAACTGATGATGAGCAATTCCTTTTTAGTAGTGGATCCTTAATATCAGAAGATGGGTCTTCTGTTACTTTTGGTGATGATCCTAATGCTGATTCTTTTAGGGAAAATGTTCTTCTTGTTGATGAGGCTGCTACTGAATTTGCCTTTCAGGAAACACTTATTCTTACCAGTATGCATCGCTTTGTTCTTGGATGGGAAAAATTGCGTCTTGGTTTTACCTCTTCAATTATTGTAGCCAGGGAGAACAATGCCATACAGATTGGAGACATTTTTCCTGTTTTCAGCTGGCATAATGCGGTCCTTGGTTCTAATAATATGAACCTGGTTTTTGATGCCGGTTATGTTCCTTTGCCCGGACTTGCTCTCTATGGTCAGGCGGCATGGGATGATATAAATGCCAGTGACCTCATTGGCATACCGGATGGTGCTGTACCAACTATTGGCGCTTATCTGTTTGGTGTTTCCTATATCCCCGGGTGGATGAGTAAACAAAACTTATCCATGAAGATGGAAATTGGTACGACTCATTATCTTTGGGGCAACTACTATGCCTATCATGATTGGAAGGGGTCCTATCTTTCCAGAGCAATTTATCGTTATCATACTCAGCAGGGAGAATACTGGATGCCCCTTACCAGCCCCTATGGTCCTGGGACCTGGTGGATTGAAGGAGAATCAGATATCAGCTTAAATGATAGTATTAATTTTACTGCCGGTTTTACATACCTGAAGTTCAATGCTGATGTTAATCTTTTTACTACAGCATATACCTATGATCCCTCACTGGAAGTTTTTAATTCAAGCAGTTTTTCTGTTTATTTTGAATCAGGCTACACTTATAAGTTAAGTGATAACAGTAATTTGGAATTCAAGCTGATTCCTGTATGGTATTCATATAAAGGTCATGGTTGGCCGGAACTTGAGATATCTTTTGGGTTATCAGGAAAAAAAATTAAAGATTTTTGATAATAGGATAAATATATGCCTCTGGCACTAAGCAAACTTATCGGCAGCACCTACTACATTCCCTCCCCATCAAACGTGGG
>JAQIBN010000145.1 GCA_027859095.1 Spirochaetia bacterium
TGACTCCCCTGCAAAAAGGAAAGGAATTCCCAAAAGCTGCATAGTATGATAAAATTCTTTTCAGGAGAGGAGAATGTTTCGTACAAATACAAATCACCAGCAACGCAAAATGTTCACAGCAGTGGATCAACTGCCACCGACTGCAAGAAAATTGTTAGAAAAATCATGGGCTCAAACCTTTTATGATGAATATTTCTGTAAACTTGATGAAACAGTTTTCTCAGTTCTTTACAGTGATAAAAAATCAAGACCAAATGTACCCGTAAATATTTTACTCGGTTTTGAAACTTTGAAATCCGGGTTTGGTTGGAGTGATGAAGAATTATACAATCATTTTCTTTTTGACATGCAGGTAAGATATGCTCTTGGTTTGCAGGATTTTGATGAAGAATACTTTGATCTGCGAACAATTTATTACTTCAGAGGAGCCTTGCTTGAGTATGAACTAAAACATAAAAAAAATCTAATTCAAAAAGCAACTGAGAAAATAACAGATAAACAGATTGAAAAATTTAAAATCAAAACAGGCTTGCAAAGAATGGACTCTACACAAATACAGAGCAATATCCAGAACATGAGCAGAGTTCAATTACTAGTTGAAATTATGCACCGACTACATAGGATTTTATCACCAGAGGACATAACTAAATATAGTGAACGTTTTTCTACCTATATAAAAGAAGACGCTCTACACTATTGCTACAGATTAAAAAGGGATGAAGCTAAAACCAGACTGGAAGAAATTGGAGAGGATTTAGCCTTTTTTGTAGTTGAGTTTGAATTAAATTATAAAGCAAATCAGGCATACAAGAATCTTGTGAGAGTGTTTAACGAGCATTACCGCTATGAGGACAAAAAAATTGTTATAAAAAAAGGGAAAGAGTTAAATGGTTCTACTCTTCAGTCTCCAGATGATACAAGAGCAACCTATAGAAAAAAGAATGGAGAAGGTGCAAAAGGGTACGTTGCAAACATTACAGAAACCTGTGATTCAGAGAATGAACTACAACTTATTACAACGACAAATTTAGAACCCAATATAACTGATGATCAAAGACTTATGGCAGATGATCTGGATAACTTAACAAAGAGAATGAACATTAAAGAGCTTGTAACAGATGCGGGCTATATTGGATCTACTGGAAATGGGGCAACAGAGAAACACAGCATAAAACATTCAGTTACAGCCCTTAGAGGACGCAAGAAAGATGAAAACAAGCTGGGATTTGATGACTTCAAAATAGAAAAAGATTCTGAGGGGCAACCTATAAAGATAGAGTGTCCTAACAAAATTACTGGAGAAATCAAGCAAGGGAAACCAGGAAGATACAGCGCCGGCTTTGACAGTAATATTTGTGAAACATGTCCCTTTAAAGATAAATGTTTTGCTAAAAAACTGAAAAAGAAAGATCTAGCAATAATACGATTTACTGATGATAATATACGTGTCGCTCTGCAAAGGCAGCAATTTGAAGGGAACAAAGACAACCTGAATATTAGAGCTTCTGTAGAAAGTACAGTTCGAAGTGTTATCCACCCATTTGGGGGGCATCTTTGTAAATTACCTGTCAGAGGAAAAGAAAGAATAAAAACAATGGTCATCCTTGGGGCTTCAATGGTTAATATACGAAGAATTACGAAATACCTGTCTCCAAAGGAGGAGAATGGTAGGCTAATGCCGGTGTTAAATTGAAAAAATGGAAGTATTGGAGTATAGATAAAAGGAAATCTTGATAATTGACCTGGTTCAGTTTAGATTGTAATTATTTTGATTTAGAAAAAATCAGATTTGACTTGAATATAGGTTTTGGCTTATCATTAATATCAAAAGTCCAGATTTCTTTTTAAACACTATGTTAGTTTTTGCAGGGGAGTCATAGATGCAATAAGAAGAGTATTTCTTCTCCCAATTTTGTCTGAAATTTTCCCTGAAAAAAAAGCACCGAATACACCGGAAAACTGTAGAACCGACAGTGAGACCCCTGCGAACCAGAGAGACCCTCCCATGTTTGTTATATAAATAGGTAGGTATAGAGTCATTGAAATTTTCATTGCTGATTGAAATAACATAAATCCTGTAAGAACCAAAAGAAATGGCCAATACTCTTTAAGAAGTATTCGGGTATCACCCTTTTCTTTTTTCTTTTGCAGAGTCTGATAAACTTCTACGTTTTTAAGTTTAAAATATAAAATAGCAGAAGCAACAACTCCAAGGGGCATAAGTTTATAAGTTTCTTCCAAAGACCAGTAGGATACAGTTGCTATAATTATCAGGGGGCCAAGGGTGCGGGCTAACTCTCCCCCTACCATATAATAACTCATGCCTGTACCAATCTGATCTCCAGATACAGCTTTTATCATTACTGGTGAGGGAATATGAAACATTGCTGCAGATATGCCTGCTACAAAAAGCAGAATAAAAAGCATTGGAATAGAACTTGAAAGGCCCATCAGACTCATACTGACTGCTGTGAGAGCAGGTGTCAGGATAACGAAATATTTAATTCCGGTTTGTTCAGCCAAAAGACCAAAGAACGGATTCATTAAAGATGGTGCCCGACGTGTTATATCAAGCAGGGCAATCATGGAAAGAGACAATCCAAGTTTAGCAGTTAGTAAAGGCAGGAGAGGTGCCAGAAATGATGAATAAATATCATGTATCAAATGTGCTATGGAAAGTGTCAACACTTCCGGTTTTTTAAAGCTTGTTTTCAAATTGATAAATCCTTTTTCAATATAAGCTTTTGCGTAGTATCACATTTTGAATTTATAAAGTAGCTCTTATCTAATACAGAGCCCCATAACTGGCGAAAAAAGCCAAAAAACAAACTGTTACCATAGACATCACAAAAGCCTCAATATGTTTATGTAGTATACATAAAAGAAAATAAATTACATCACTGGAAATAATTAATATTATTGTAGGTATCGCAGATGCCATAATAAATTTCTTTTGCCAATTCAGGAGTCTTATTCTTAAGGATTTAATACGGAAATATGTGTTGAGGAAAGTAATTATATGTAAATGAATGTTCAGGCTGGCAATATCAATGTATTATTGTACATAAATTTAATTCATTATTGGAGAAAAGGATGTTATTATTCGCTCAATTTAATATTTCCCTGGCTGACTTTGTAATCCTCTTAATAGGATCAGGAATTTTCGTTCTACTTATCTATACTGCAATAATCTCAAAAATAAGTGGAGAAGGGACTGCCTCCTTAAGGGCAATAAAAGCTGCATTTCTATTGTCCTCACCGTTCCTGATTCTTGGACTCATTCATTTTCCGGGACAGGAAATTGTTTGCTACATCACATCCAGTATTTTGATACTAAGTGCAATAATTGTGGTTTTCCCTTTCAAAATGAAAAATCCTCCAACGGATTATGATCCTAGTGGGAATATAGACGAAAGAGACACCGTGTTCTCAAGAAACGAACTTGTTCCTGAAACAGATAAATTCCTTGAATATTATGAAAATAATTCAAAAAATAGCATATTGGATAATAAATGGAGGGCCCTCCCAGGTCTGGGTTCTCCTGGGGGGACAGAGTATGATGAGTCCGATTTTATTGTAAGCGACTGCTACTTCGAAGGAGCCGCGAATCTCTGGAACCTTGTAGACGGAGACGTATCAGTCAAAAAAACATCAGAATCTATGGAAATGATTACTAATTATATAAAAGGATGGACTGAGTTTATGGGTGCTCATTCCATGGGAATTACAGAATTGAAACCATACCACCTCTACTCAGTTCTGGGTAGAGGTAATAGATACAATACTACTCCTGAAAACAATCATAAATACGCTATAGCATTAACCGTAGAGATGAACTATGACTTGATCAATCAGGCTCCGGGTTCAAAAACAATCTTCGAGTCTGCCAGAAAATATTTTGATGTAGGGAATATGGCTGTGATGGTTGCAGGGTATATAAGGAAACTTGGTTATCCTGCACGTGCACATATTGATGGTAACTATCATGTTGTTTGTCCCCTTGTTGCAAGAGACGCAGGACTGGGTGAGATCGGCAGAATGGGTATTCTTATGACCCCTAAATTAGGTCCAAGAGTAAGAATAGCCGTTATAAGTACCGATATGCCCTTGGTTTTATCTAATCGGAAATATGACAGCACTATGATAGATTTCTGTAATATCTGTAAAAAATGTTCCGTTACCTGCCCAAGCCAAGCTATATCCCATGAAGATCGGACTGAAATTAATGGTGTATGCAGATGGCAGATAAATAGTGAAAAATGCTTTACGTACATGGCTAAAACCGGTACGGACTGTGGTAAATGCATGGCAGTTTGTCCATATTCCCATCGTGATGTATTCTTTTCCCATAAAACCATGAATTTTTTAATTAGGAATTCTCCTATATTTAGAAGAATTGCACCTACTTTGGAAGATGCTCTCTATGGGAAAAGACTAGAAGCCATGAAGAAAGTTTCCTGGAAAACCATCAATAATCGAAAAAGAAAATAAAAAGAACTTTATTTCTGATAGAAAGCATTATAAAATGCAAAAAGATTATTAATAAATATTTTTTTGAAAAAGGAGCACTCATGGCAAAAGAAGGTATCAAAAAAAGAGAAGTCTTCGGTTCTAAAATTGGAGCTATTGCAGCTGCAGCAGGAGCTGCTGTTGGGTTAGGAAACATTTGGGGATTCCCCTACCAGGCTGGGAAAAATGGGGGTAGTGCATTCATTATTATATATCTTGCTGCCATTGTATTTCTAGGTATCCCATTAATGATCGCCGAGTTTCTTATCGGACAAAAGGGCCAAAAAAATATGATCGGCTCCTTCAACTCGATTGCTCCAAAGTCGGGCTGGAAATTAGTTGGATGGATGGGTGTTGTTGCTTCTTTTCTGGTACTGGGTTTCTACGGTGTCATAGCTGGATGGAGTATATCATACTTTTTCAAAGCTCTCTTTGGATCCTTTAACGGACAAAGTGCGGATACAATTGCAGGAAATTTTGGTAGTTTTATTAGTGGGTATACTACTGTTTTCTGGCATTTTGTTTTCATGGCGGGAACAGCTATTATTGTGATACGTGGTATCCGAAATGGTATTGAAAAATTTGCAAAAATTATCATGCCATTACTATTCGGTATTCTTTTAATCCTTGCTCTTTTTGGTATTTCCCTGAAAGGATCTGGTGCTGGTCTTGCATTTCTATTCAGACCGGATTTTTCTGTGGTATCCTGGAAAACTGTAGCTATTGCATGTGGGGCTGCATTTTTCTCACTTGGTGTGGGAATTGGTGTCATGATTACCCTGGGTTCATATCTTAAAAAAGATACCAATATTACAAAACTTGCCACTCAGGTCTCACTGACTGATTCTGCTATAGCTATAATAGCCGGGATAGCAATTTTCCCGGCTGTATTTGCACTCGGATTTGAACCAACAAATAGCAGTGGGCTGGTTTTTATTACTGTACCAGCTGTCTTTCAGGCATTCCCTGGGGGGGCAATCATCCATTACATTTTAACTTTGCTTTTCTTTGCACTTCTCCCTGTAGCTGCTTTGACATCTTCTGTTACAACTCTGGAACTTGTTGTGGCATATTTTACAGAAGAATTAAAATGGAAAAGAATAAAAGCTTCAATAGTTATTGCAGGAATAATGTTTTTGATAGGAATCCCTTTTGCATTATCTGTAGGGGCCGTGCCAGCACTAAATGTGGGAGGTATGCCATTAATTTTCTTTGTCATTGAAGCTCTTGAAGCATTCATACTGCCTATTGGAGGAATAGCATTTGCTATTTTTGTTGGTTGGGTAATGAAAAAGAATGACATACAGGATCTTATGGCTGTCAACGGAAAAACAATGTGGTATTTTACACCTATATATACTTTAATTAAGTTTGTGATACCTGTTGTAGTGCTGATTATTCTTGTTTTTACAGCGAATGAATATTACCACATTTTTTAATTCTGATTTTCATTATTAAAAAAAGAGGGCTGTTCAATTATGAACAGCCCTATTTTAAACTCTCCCTTCCAGCAGAATAATAAAACTATTAGCTTAACTGGAATACATTTTATTTATACTATAGTATAAGCGAATATGTCTAAGTTCTTAATTGATACCCATGTTCACACTGCAGAAATAAGCCCATGCGGCCGCATAGAAGCCAGGACAGTTGTTTCTATGTATAAAGAAGCCGGATATGATGGAATAATTATAACAGATCATTTTTCTAACTATTATCCTGTAATGCGAAGCACATTAAGCTGGAAAGAAAAAGTAGATACATTCTTTATGGGATATGACCTGGCAGAGGCTCATGGGAATGTATGCGGCTTAACTGTACTACCAGGTTTAGAGCTTACCTTTGATAATGATCCCAATGATTATCTGGTTTACGGGATATCGAAATCCTGGTTGTATGAGCATGAAGATATTATTGCAGAAAATATTGAATACTTTGCCGGATTAATTTCTAATACCAATGCTCTTATTGTTCAGGCTCATCCTTACCGCCCGGGGATGAGACCTCGGAAACCTCCACATATTCATGGAATAGAGGTATATAATGGTAATCAACGTCATGATTCCGGGAATGAAAAAGCATTAAAGCATGCGGAACATTATAGCCTGATCCAAACCAGTGGTTCTGATTTCCATCAGGCAGAAGACTGTGCCAGAGGCGGTATGGAGCTTAAACAGGCTATTTCAACAATAGATGAATTTATAGATATTTTGAAAAAAGATAAACCAAATTTGATTCAGACATAAATATACATCTTTCGGATCATTCTATTATTTCACCACACATATACTGGTATTTCCAACATTATTTATTGGGATATATAACCACACTAAGTGCTGCAATAATGATCACCGGGATAGGGATAATCTTAATGAATCACTTGCTAAATACAGGCAATCGGTATTAAGTAGGATTATAATGATAGTTTAAAAGAGACCATCAAATAATATCAGTAATTAAACTTATTGCATATAAAGGTAGGTTTATTAACCATTCTTCCTGTCGATAATCAGACATTGACGTGCGCACAGCATTAGAAGGACTGTATTTTGCAACATAGTTTTTGAGACTTTTAGCCTGAAGATTTTCTGCGGATTTAACTTCTAAAGGCACAATCTTATTATTACTCTGAAAGACAAAATCAATTTCTCCTGTTGAATTTTCTGCTGACCAGTAAAAAGGATTTATACCCTTTGTTGCTTTTAGCTGTTGTAAAACATATTGTTCTGTTAATGCACCTTTAAATTCTTCGAAAATTCTGTTACCTTCCAGTATTGATTTATAATCAAGCTGACTTAAGGTGGCAAGTAACCCCACATCGAGAACAAATAATTTGAAAGATTTTGTATCCTGATATGATGTTAAAGGCATACCGGGTTTAGAAATACGATTCACTTTTTGAATCAGTCCGCAATCTATTAACCAGTGCATGGCTAACTCATATTCTCTTGCTCGTGCTCCCTGGCGTATTAAACCATAAATAAACTTTCGATTTTCTTTGGCCAGCTGTGATGGAACACTATTCCACAACATTCGAATTCGAGGTACTGCATTCCCAGGTGCATGCTTAGAGAAGTCCTGTTCATAAGCTAGTAATAATTTGTTTTGTATATCTCTTACAATTTTAAAATTTTTCAAATCAATAAAACTGGCAACTGCTTCAGGCATACCGCCTATAAAATAATAATGTTTTAGCAAATCAATAAATCTTCCTTTAAAGCTGGTAATGAGATCAAAATCCTTTATATTCAATAAATCAACTAAACTCTGATTGTCAGTTGCTATTAGAAATTCAATAAAATCCAGTGGATATAGATCCAAAAAATCTACTTTACCCACAGGAAATGATGTTCCTGGATGAAGGGCAACTCCCAGTAAACTGCCAGCTGCGATAATATGAAATTGGGATGCACTTTCATGAAAATACTTTAATGATGTCAAAGCTTTGGGAACTTCCTGTACCTCATCAAAAATAATGAGTGTAGTTGCTGCATCTACTAATACTCCAGATTCAATTTGCAAACCGAGAATTAATCTTTCAATATTGAGGTCACCTTCAAATAATCCAGCCATTCGGTTGTTATTATCAAAATTTATATAGGCCACATCTTTATAAAATGTTTCACCAAACCGTTTCATTAGCCATGTTTTACCGACCTGTCTTGCTCCCCTGATAATAAGTGGTTTTCGATTAATTCCATCTTTCCACTTTATTAAATCCTCTAACGCTTTCCTGTACATCTAACACCGCCTTTCTGTTATTTTAGTCGATGAAATCACATTTGTCAAAGCACTATATGTAGTTTCTGACATTATTTTGGTGGACTATTTGGATCAACAGATAATAGTAGACAACAAACTATATCCTGGCTTATAGTTTGTTAATAAATTACAAATATTTAAACCATGGGGCTGATCATGAAAAGTAGATTGAAACTTGTTATAGCAATTATTATCCTGATTAGTGCAGTATTATCCTCCTGTGCAACAAATACGAGTTCAAATCAAACAATTACAATCGATGATTTCTACAATAGATTTATTTCTCATATTACAACAAAATTATCCCCGGAATATGACTTGAAATTTGCCGCCCTCTCATTTAAATCCACAAATGAGAATGATGCAGATAAATCGGAACTAGGAATTTATTTAGCAGAATCATTAGCAAGCCAGATAAGTATGAAGCTACCTGTAGTAACGTTGTTCGAACGGGAAAATATTGAGATAATATTGAAAGAACATGATCTGAACCTATCGGGTCATATTGACAGTGAGCAGGCAATGGAAGTTGGGAAGCTTATTCCTGTAAATGCTTTGTTAACAGGTAAATATACAATTTTAGATAATACTGTGACCATAAACTGCCGGTTAATAGATGTTACTACTGGGGAGATACTAATTGCATATTATGATTCGGTTGAGCTTACAAAAGATTTGAGTGGGCTTGCAGGGAAGGAGTGGGTAGAAGAAAAGACTCCTGAGGTTAGCGTTCCAAAAACCAATACAAATAAGAATAATGGTTCATCATTTTTTTCCAGTACATTAAAAACTGAAGAGGAAATTCTCCCATTTGAAATCTATATGATGATTGCAGAAGATAAACAGTATGATTTTAGTACATCCTATGGAAATGGTGTATCAGATGATCCTGCTGGAGACATTGAAGCAGTTTATTATTTTAGTGATGATTTTTATCATTATTTCTTAGTAAAGACTTATGAATCCCAATCTCTAAGTGACATTAATGTTTGCTTTAATTTCTATTTTGATAGTTTAGATTATGACATTTTACAGCTTCATTGTAATGATGGAGCTGGAGGGGCTCATATTAAACTAGGAACTGAGGTTGGTGATGGTGAAGATTATATTTATAATCCATTATCTATTGATGAAGATTTTCTTTATAGGCTTAATAATGACTTTGAAGTGAGAATTCCCAAATCTGTATTTGAAAAAACGCCAACTAGTATATTGGTCCAAACTCGTGATCAAAGAACAAGAGAAATTGATAGGATACAAATTGACTCTAATTATTTCAGTATTTCAAGCGCACAATCTAATTTGAGAGAAGCTGATCCTATAATAATTGGTTCTAAAATTGGTTATAAAATAGCGGAGAAGAAAATAACAATTGATGGGAATGGGCGAGACTGGGGGAATATTAGTCCTGTTTATCTTAGCCATTCCAGGAAAGAAGGTGATGATAGCAAATTAATTAAAGCAATCTATGTTGCTAGAGATGATGAATATCTTTACCTCCGAATGGATGTACTTAATGATAAACCAGAAAAGGATGAGACCGTTTATGCTTTTCATGTGCAGAATGGAGATCGTTGGAGCAAGGGGGATTTAGAACTAGGATATAGAGTGTGGGATAATATATGGCGAACACAATTCAATAGAGCCTTAAGTGATAGGGAATGGGAAGGAGTTACAGTTCCATCGTCTTTTGGTGCTTCAGGTAAAATAGTTGAAATTAAGTTTCCTCTCTTGTGGATAACAAATAATAAAGAGCTAAAAATTAAACCATATATTCATATTGATGATAGGGGAGATACTGATAGTTTAGATGAAATATTAATTTTCTTTTAAATATTGATGCATTCAGGAAATATGTCTGCCAGTGGGAAAAAGAAATAAATTTGACATATGGAATAAGCTGTTATAGTCTTCCTTAAGTATTAATTCTTTTAAAGGATTACATGGAAGAATGGTTTCCGGAATTTTAATTAAAAAATTGTAAAAAGAGTGATTAACAATGAATAGAAACACTGGATCTAATAATATACCTCTGAGCATTAGACAAACTTTAAATGCACGTTTTGAAAGAATGGATCTTATAAATGAATCTGCCGGAAAAGTTCCTGACTTATATAAAAAAGCAGATACAGATGCAATGAAAACAAGAAAAGGTACCTGGAAGATATATATTGAGCACGATTATATTCCACCTTCTATTATATCCCCATTAGATGCGAATAGTTATGACAGGTTTTGTGCAATCTATTTTAGGGGAAGTAAACCATATACAATCATACGTGGAAATACAGCTAATAAAAATGAGATCTTTGACTTTCTTAAAAAAATTACCCGAAAGGTTATTGAACAAATACCCTTTTTTTCTTATCCAAAAAAATCTCTTACTGAAGAAAATGGTCTAAGTTATGGAATAAGAATTGGTTTAATTTTTTCTATTCTTATTGCTGTTTTTGTACTCTTCGATTATATGTTAATACCAAATTATCCTGAAGCTTTTCTTCAGGGAGCTAATATGTCATTTGGAATAGATGTAAATAGTCATCCTCTTGATTCAAAAATATTAGAATATGAAAGTATTACAAGGCTTATTATTGAGAGTATATTTCCACCCAAATACAGACAATTATCTTCATCCATGTACACTTTAGCTGGAATATTCATTTTGCCGATATTAATTTTTGGATTTTTCTATGAAATTGGCGGTAAAATAGCTGATAAAATTAGAATGCGTAAGCTCCCCATAGGATCAAAAACGTATCAATATGGTTTCAATGCTATCGAAGAAATACTTAAAGATGCTAATATTATAAAGAACGAAGAAATTAAAATCGAATGTTACAATAAATTTACAAAAAATGGACTTGCCATGGAAAAATTAGATTTTGAAAATTTGTTTAATGAAATTTTAAAAAAATAGTTATGAGATTAAAGATGATTAAAACTGGTTTTATATCAATAACTGATCTAAGAATAAGTTTTTGTTGTAGTGCTCTTTATCACAGCGCTGCAGGTATAGAAATAAAATGGTTTTTCATATAGTTTTACACTTATGAAAAATACTACAAAAATAACTATATTAATAATCTTAATCCTGGTTACAATTCTTACTCCAGGTTTTGCCGAGCAAAAAGAGCGGCAGAGTAACCCTGTTGCTGTACTTAAAACAACTATGGGCACTATAGAAATAGAGCTCTTTCAACATGCGGCTCCGGAAACTGTTGCCAATTTTATTGGTCTGGCAGAAGGAACAAAATCATTCATAGACCCTAAGAGTGGTTCTGAAGTGAAACGAAAATATTTTGATGGTTTAATATTTCACAGGGTTATTGAAGATTTTATGATACAGGGTGGATGTCCCCTGGGGAATGGTACCGGGAACCCCGGGTATACATTCAAAGATGAAATCAATGCCGATTCTCTGGGACTAAATGAAATGAAAGCACTATCTCCTCAGGGGGAACCAAACCAACTTTTGGGAATACAGGGTCAGGAACAGTTTAATTCATTAATATTGGCGCCATTATTTGAAGAAATGGGAATAAGCACTCAGGAAGAACTGGATAAACGTGTAGATGAGTTTCAAGCACGATTAAATGAAATAAGTGTTAAAAATGTTTTTGAAAATATGGGATATGAATATCGTACCGGTATCCAATCTTATAAACCTCTTAAAGGATATTTGGCTATGGCCAACAGTGGTCCAAATACAAATGGGTCTCAGTTTTTTATAAATCTGATAGATACACCCTGGCTTATTGGGAAACATACTGTCTTTGGGAAAGTAATAAAAGGGATGAATGTTGTTGAAGCAATTGGAAAAGTTTCCACAGGTACTGGTGACAGGCCTAGTAAGGAACTGAAGATAATAACTGTAACAATTCGCAACTAGTTAGTTTAATTTGGGGGATATCTACTATGAATCAACCACATATTTTATGTTCTGAAAATGATGTATCCCATTATGTTCTTATGCCTGGAGATCCTCAGCGTGTTTTAAGAGTTGCTCAATTTCTTGATAATTGGGAAGAAATTGCTTTTAACAGAGAGTACAGGTCTATTAAAGGATCTTACAAGGGTGTTCCTGTAACTGTAGTTTCTACTGGAATTGGTGGGCCGTCTATGGTTATTGCCCTTGAAGAGCTAATCAGCTGTGGTGCATCACAACCTGGAATTTCAATAGGAGATCTTGTCCTTTCTACTGCCGCAGTTCGTGAAGATGGTGCCTCGGCTATGTATGTTGATAAAAATTATCCTGCAGTAGCAGACTTTATCCTTCTTACAGCTCTTGTTCACAGCTGTCAATCAAATCAGTATAAAATAACTTATTTAATGTACATGTAATATCTCCTGTCAGCAAAGCTGAATATCAGGAGATTCCATAGTAAAATCTAAATTGTTCAATGTTTTATTTCTTATTGGATTTTTTTGTCTCCTCTTTTAAAAGATTCGCAAATGGGTTATATGTATCTGATTCCGGTTCAAGATACTTTTTATAATCTTCATCTTCTTCAGTTGAAGAAACCTGTTTTAATGATAATCTTTTTTTCTGGGTATCTATACTATTAATTTGAACAGTAATATTTTGTCCATTTTTTAAAACATCTCCTGGCATATTATCTCTGTTAATTTCAGAGATATGAATAAGTCCGTCTAATCCAGGTTCCAGGGAGACAAATGCTCCAAAATTGGTAATTCGTACAACTTCCCCTTTGTGCTTTGAATCAATTTTGTATTTTTCAGCCGCTTTATCCCAGGGATCAGCCAGAAGTGCTTTCAGGCTTAGTGTTATACGTTCCTTTTGCCAATCAAGTTTTATTATTGAAGCTTCGATTTCCTGCCCAACAGATAATAATTTATAAATATCATCCACTCGGCTTCTGCTGATTTCTGAGATTGGAAGCAGGGCCTGTACACCTTTTATATCTACAAAAGCACCAAAATCCTGAACTAATTTTATTGTACCTTTTATGGTCATATTTTCCAGTAATGTTTTTTTCAGGATTTCTACTTGTTTTTGGTGCTCTTCTTCAAGGATCACCCTATTTGATACAAGGATATTACGCCCATGTTCAATAAACTCTGAAATTTTAAAAGTAAGATTTTTTCCAATATAAAGCTCAGGATTTTCTATCCGTTTTTTTCCCATTTGAGAAAATGGACAAAAAGCCCTTGAATCACCAATTTTTATTTCAAATCCGCCTTTAATCTCTTTTTCTACAATACCTTCAATAGGAATCCCATTTTCAAATGCATTTTCCAATACAGCTTTTCCAGCTTTGTCCCCACTAATTCTTGTTGTAAAAAGCATTTCACCGTTTTTTGAAGAAAGGAAAAAAGCCTTTATTTTATCTCCCTCTTTGACAGAAAGCTTACCATCTTTGTCTGTTAATTCTGTTTTATCCAGGACGCCTTCACTTTTACCGCTTAACTGAAGAAAAATAGAGTCTCCAGATATAGAAACAATAGTGGTTTCTATCAATTGTCCGGGTTCCAGTGAATCTATTTCTATATAACTTTTTTCAAAAAGGTCTGCAAAATTATCATCGTTTTTCTCTGATTTGTTTTCATTCATTTTTTTATTTACTCCAAAATTTAAAAAAATACATGTTCCATGTTTTTTATTATATCATAAAAATTTTCTTAATAATATTTACTATAATATGGTATTTGTAATCAAATATATTTTCAAGCATTTCCTTTGTAAAAAACAATTTCTCCACCCTTAATAAAGAAATCCAATTAAATACAATGGAATTTCATATTTACTCCCATAAAGAATATTTCTCGGATTGTACCAATTTTAGATTCATATCCAATTTCTTCAGTTATTGAGGTATATAAATCAGGATGATCCAAATACATCTTTTCTGTCTGTTTTAATAAATTACTTCCAGATTTATTCTCTTTAATTAATTCTATTAACCCTGTCTCATGAAGTATATTTAAATAATATTGAACTGTTTTATTGTCTAAGCCTATATTCTTAGCAATACTATTTCTGTTTAACTCTCCTGGTGGAATAGTTG
>JAQIBN010000158.1 GCA_027859095.1 Spirochaetia bacterium
TAACTGATAACTCAGAAGAAATTGTAGTAAATGTGGAAGATTCTTTAACGGAGCTTCAAGCAGGTAAAAATTCATTTGACCAAACTGCTATTGTAATGGATGAGTTCCTTACAGGATTAAAACAGATGGGAGGGCAGTTTAGTAGTTTTAAAACTGTATTTGCGGATGTTCAAAATGCAACCTTAAAAATTAGAGATACTGTACATGCAATTGCTGATATATCAGAATTAACCAATTTATTATCTATAAATGCAGCAATAGAGGCAGCCAGAGCAGGTGAGCATGGAAAAGGTTTTAAGGTTGTTTCAGATGAAGTTAAAAAACTTGCTGAACAAAGTAAAAAACTAACTAGTGATATTTCTGGTTTATTAAAAACATTAGAAAAAAATATAAGTTCTTCAGAAAATAATCTTCTTGAATATGAGAAAGTCAGTAATAGAATGAATGATAAAGTTGAGATAACCCGAACTGACCTATCCTCGACATCTCAGTCATTATTGCGAATTGATAATAATATGACAAGTATTGATCAGTCTGTAAGAAATCAGTCTACAAATACTGAAAGAATTTATCACTATGTTGGTCAGCTTTCAAATTCGTTTACACTTTTGAATTCAAGTTCAAAACATATAATAAATAATCTTAAATACCAGGATGATATAATTACAACAATGAAGAAACAGGATAATGATAGTAAAAACATTGTTGATATTCAACAATCAATCTTAAAAGATATAGGATCACTTGATAGATCAAATGAGTATACCAAGGTTGGTCATGATGTTGCTTATCCCCCATGGGTTTTTATAAAAGAAGGAGTATCCTCTGGGCTTAGTGTTGATATTATGAAAATTATAAATGAATCACTTGATCTGAATTTATATTTTCAACCTGACCAGTTTATTTCTGTTACAGAAGGTCTTTTAAAAGATGAAATTCAGATAATACTTAATGTTGGCTGGCCAAACGATTTTCTTGCAAGTAAGCCTATAATTGTCACCAATCCATATTCAGTTTTTAAACCAGTTGCATTTGTTCATAAAGATTCTCATCCAGGGAATGACCTCCTCCCTCTCAATTTTTTAAATGGAAAAAAAATTGCAGCCCAGGAGGGATCGTATACAATAGAGGAATTACAAAATTATGCCTGTGAAATTGTTCCTGTCGTTAATGAAATAGAGGCATTAAGTAAACTAATATGGAAACAGGTTGATGGTATTATTACAGATAGACAGGTTGGTAATTATCTATCCCGTAAATATTTCCAGGGTGAGATAGTTGCTGTTACAGAACCATATAAAGAATTGGATGTTGTAATGGTTCTTCATAAATCCAATAGCGAGCTTAGGGATAAGATAAATAAATCACTTGAATTGCTTAGTACAAAGCAGAAGATAGCGGCTGCTTTAAGGTAGTAATTAGGTGAATATTAAGATTGTACTAAATTGAAAAAACATACCAATGTATATAAAAATATCTTTTAATATGTTAGTCTTTTACTATGAAACATCATAGTATAGTTTTTACTGGTGGCGGTACCGGAGGGCATGTATTCCCTGGGATTGCTGTTGTTGAGAAATTAATATTAGACACAAATTACTCTAATGTTAAAATTACCTGGATTGGAAGTAATTCTGGAATGGAGAAAGAAATTCTAAGTCGGTATAATATTTCTTTTGCTTCTATCCCTTCAGGAAAACTAAGACGATATTTTTCAATATTTAATTTTATAGACATATTTAAGATAATTGGAGGTTTTATAACCTCATTAATTCTTTTAAAAAAGTTAAAAGCGGATCTTGTCTTTTCAAAAGGTGGTTTTGTAACCGTTCCTCCTGTTTTTGCTGCATGGGTTTTGAAAATACCGGTTATTTCTCATGAATCGGATCTTGATCCAGGGCTTGCTACAAGAATCAATGGTCGATTTTCAAATATTATGCTTTTTGCTTATAAAGAAACAAAAGATAATTGGAAAAAGAGTTTTTCTGAACAGGCCGTGCATATTTCAGGAAATCCTGTACGCAAGGAAATAATTGAAGGAAGTAGAGAAAAAGGAAGAGCCGGATATAATATACCTAAGGATACAAAGATAATATTAATATTAGGAGGAAGTCAGGGTGCTTTGCAAATTAATAATATGATACATAATATTATTAATGATCTAATTCCTTCCTACTTTGTTATCCATCAAATGGGAGAATATTCTTTTAAAATATCAAATCGTGATAATTATATTACAGAGTCTTTATTTAAAGAAAATTTCCCTCATATTCTTGCAGCTGCTGATATTATTGTTTCTCGTGCTGGTGCTGGCACTCTTTGGGAAAATGGAGTACTTGGGAAACCTTCAATCCTAATACCTCTGGGATCAGGAAGTTCCCGGGGAGATCAGATACGAAATGCTGTATTTTTTGAGAATCATAAAGCAGCAATTGTTCTTGAGGGTGATAAACTAAATTCTCAAGGGTTACTTTCTGAAATTAATAGAGTATTAAATGCAAAAAGTGTTTTAATTGAACTTGAAAAAAATGTTAAACTCCTTTGTAATAATGATAGTGTAGAAATAATTGTTAAAATAATATATGCACAAATAGGGATTGAAAAATGAATATAGTGGCATTTGATATTGTAAGTTTAATTATACTTCTGATACTGGCGATAAGAGCAACATTTAGAGGTTTTCTAGCAGAATTTATGTCAATGGCGTCACTTATTGTAAGTATCACTATAGCGGTAATATTTACTAGACCAGTTTCTATTTTATTACAGGATTATATAGGATATTCCTTTTGGAATATGATAATAGCTTTTTTAGGTCTTTTTTTAGTTAGTTATCTTATAATTAAGATTTTCGAAAGTTCATTAAATTCATTGATTGAAAAGGTTCAATTGGAAAAACTTGATCAGTCTCTTGGTTTTTTTCTAGGCCTTATAGAGGGTTTTTTACTTATTGTTATTGTTGTTTTTATTTTGCAGGCTCAACAAATATTTGATATTTCAAATCTATTTAGTAAGAGCTATTCAGCTTCGATAGCAGAAAAAATTATCCCAATTGGTACAAAAATTATAGAAGAAGGGATGTAAAAATAAAAGTGTTTGAAAATATTCTTTATCATTCAGAAATAGTTAAACTCTTAAAAGACGATATCAAAAATAAAAAACTTCCTTCTTCGTTATTAGTTTATGGTGATGTTTATACTGGAAAGTTAACAGCTGCATTAGAACTGGCAAGGGTTCTTTCCTGTGAAAAAAAAGGTGAATGGTCTTGTAGTTGTAGCTCCTGTGAACAACATAGAATCCTTGATTATCCAGGTACTGTTCTGCTTGGGAGTCATTATTTTCTTGAAGAAATTGAAGCTTGTGCAGATGTTCTAAGAAGAAATCGTAATATTACCGGCCAGTATCAGTTTATACGAGCTGTACGTAAGCTTACTAGAAGATTTGATCAGCAAATTTGGAAGGGTCTGGATAATAAACTTAAAGGACTAAGTACAGAACTTGAAAAAATTGAACTAATAATTGAAAAAGTTCAGCCTGGAGCTGAGCTCCCAAATGAAAAAAAAATGAATAAATTACTTATAGATGCCGGGAAAATTTGTAAGAAAATAATTGACTACATAAGTAGTGAAAATATACCCATAAGTCATATCAGAAATATAACTTTCTGGTCTCATACTACATTTACAGGTGCAGCCAAGGTTATTATTGTTGAAGGTGTTGATAGTATGGGCGAATCAACAAGAAATGCTTTATTAAAGATAATTGAAGAACCTCCACCCAATGTTTATTTTATATTAATAAGTTCACGAAAAAATAAAATTATTCCTACAATTTTATCCAGAGTCAGGCCTTACAATTTTAGATCCAGAACAGATTCTGAAGATAAAACTATATTAAAACGAATATTTAAGGACGAATCTGAAGAATACAGAAATCTAAGAGATTACTTTATGGGAATGAAAGGTATAAATCTTAGTATATTAAGACAGTATGCAAATAAAATATTTGTAACTGTATTAAATAAAAAGGAACTTGATATTGATGATTTTTCAGAATTAATTGACATTATCAATGAAAATAATATTTTAAAGATTTTTCTTGAGGAAATGTTATTACTTCTACATTCTAAAATACCAGGATATTCTGAAGACAGTTTATCTCTGGATATTCTTACTGAGTGGAATGAACTAATTCATAGGACAATTGCAAATAAAATAACTTACAATCAAAATACTAAACTTCTTTTTGAAAATCTTCTGTACCAGATGGGAAATATAAGTTGAGGAAATTTTTTAAGAAAGCTTTAAAAAAAATTGAGAAACTCAGTGGTGACCAGGTTCGTGATCTCCTTGAGGATTTAACTTCAGAAAATGAGCTTTTGGAAATAGTTTTAAATTCAATGACAGATGGTATTCTTGTAACTGATATTAATAATAAATTAGTTTTTCATAATAGAAGATCACATCGTCTTATTCCTTTTATGTCAGGTGATCTTGATGATCTGATTATCTGGGATGTAATAGATGATGATGATATTGCCAAATTCTTAAAAACAACTCTGTTAAATGCAGAAAAGGTCAGTGAAGAGGAATTCTCAATTAAAATCGGGGGGGTAACAAAAACTCTTTGGTTGGATATAATGCCAGTAGTAAGAGAAGGATCTATTCAGGGGAGTCTTTTACATGTGTCTGATATTACTGAGAGAAAAAAAAGAGATGGACGTCTTAGACGTGCAGAAAATCTTGCATCTCTTACAACTCTTGCTGCTGGAGTAGCACATGAAATAAAGAATCCCCTGGGGTCTATTAGTATACATATTCAACTTATGCAAAAGTCTCTAAAAAGAGAAAAACAGCTAAAAGAGGAAACTGCAGGGAAGTATCTGGATATTCTCAATGAGGAAGTTGAAAGACTTAATAATATTATTGTAGATTTCCTTTTTGCTGTACGCCCCATGAATCCTACTATGAAAAAATCTAATATTAATAAGGTTCTTACTGATTTACTGGATTTTGTAAAATTTGAACTGGAAGAGGCTTCTGTTACTTTAGAATGCGAATTCCAGAAGGATCTTCCAAAACTTGATATTGATGAAAAATATATAAAACAAGCCTTTCTAAATATTATACAGAATTCAGTGGCAGCCATGCCTGAAGGTGGAGTTATGTATTTTCGGACAGTCATGGATGAAGATTTTGTCCATATATATGTATGTGATACAGGAACCGGTATATCTGAAGAAAATATGACAAAAATATTTGAACCATATTTTACAACAAAACAGTTTGGCTCTGGTTTGGGTTTAACTGTTGTATATAAAATTATTAAGGAGCATGGTGGAGATATTGTTCTTGAATCTGTTGAGAATCAGGGTACTACTTTTACAATAAATTTACCTGTACCACAAATTGGTAAACGACTTCTTGATTGGAAGGGGGTAACTTGAAATTTAATATATTAATTGTAGATGATGAAAAAAATATCAGAGAAGGGCTTGGACGGTCTTTAGAAATGGATGGTTATAACATTCATCTTGCCGGTGATGGTAAAGAAGGTTTAAATATTGTTAATAAAAAAGAGATAGATCTTGTAATCTCTGATTTAAAAATGCCTGAAATGTCAGGAGAAGATCTGCTTCGTAATGTAAGTGCATCAAATCCTACAATTCCTGTAATTATACTTACAGGACATGGAACAATTGAGTCTGCAGTTGATGCCATGAGAGATGGTGCTTTCGATTTTCTAACAAAACCTGTTAATCTCGATAGAATGTCTCTTTTAGTAAAAAGAGCACTTTCCAACAGACAGTTGGTACTACAGCATCGTGAACTTCAAAAGGAAATTGATAAATTAAGTAAGAAAAATAAATTTTCAAGTATAATCGGTAAAAGTTCACAAATGCGTAAAGTTCTTGATATTGTAGAACAGGTTGCAGAAACCAAAGCTTCTGTATTAATTACTGGTGAGAGCGGTGTAGGGAAAGAACTTATTGCAGAAGCTCTTCATAATTTATCACCAAGAAAAGATAAGAAACTTGTGGAAGTCCATTGCGCTGCTCTAACTGAGTCTCTTCTTGAAAGTGAACTTTTTGGACATGAAAAAGGTTCTTTTACTGGAGCTATTGGACGTAAAAGAGGTCGTTTTGAGGTTTCCGATGGTGGCACAATATTCCTTGATGAAATAGGCGAAATATCTCAGCAAGTGCAAATTAAACTTTTAAGAGTTCTTCAGGAAAAGAAATTTGAACGTGTCGGTGGAGAAGAACCAATTGAAGTTGATATACGGATACTTTCTGCTACAAATAAAGATTTAAAAGAAGAAACAGAAAAAGGGACCTTCCGGGAGGATCTTTACTATCGTTTAAATGTTGTAAATATACATGTTCCTCCTTTACGTGATCGAAAAGAGGATGTGGAGTTGTTATCAGCTGCTTTCCTTAAAGAATTTGCTGAAGAAAATGGAAAAAAAATTACAGGAATTGATCAAAAAGCAAGGCTGGCTCTTCATAGTTATAACTGGCCAGGAAATATAAGAGAGCTTCGTAACTGTATAGAAAGTGCAGTTGTTATGTGTAAAGGGTCAGTACTTTCCTTAGATGATATGCCACCATCAGTAGGTTCACAATCAAATGAGGATTCTGTAATAATACCAATTGGTATAAGTATGGAGAATGCTGAAAAAGAAATTATAAAAGCTACTTTATTTCATGAGGATGGAAATAAGACAAGAACAGCTGAGATATTGGAAATTGGAAGAAAAACTCTTCATAGGAAAATTAATGAATATGGACTGAGCAAATAAATTATAATTTATTTGCTTAATTATCCCAATTTTGCAAGTTCCCATACTTTTATCTTTTGAAATGAAATGTTCAGGTTTTTAGTTTTTTCTGTGGCTACTTTTCTTGATTGCTGAGTTGAATTATTTTTGTCAGGGTGATGTTTTTTGAGTAAATTTTTATAGGCATCCTTTATAATAGAAAAATCAGATCCAAAAGGGG
>JAQIBN010000174.1 GCA_027859095.1 Spirochaetia bacterium
TACAATAGTATTTTTTGTTATATCAATTTTATTAATATCTCCTGATGTAAAATTACCTACATAAAGATATTTTTCATTGGGAGATATTGCCATCCCTCTGGGAATACCATTAACCGGGATAGTTTTTGTAATACTGTAATCCAGCGTATTAATTATTGAAATATTTTTGCTGGTCCAATTTGAAATATAAGCTGTTACTTCACTTTTATTTAAGGTTATAACTTTTGGCCATAAGCCTCCGCAATCGAAACTAAGTTTATACTTCCAGTTATAGGTGTCAAAAACATGTATCATTCCAGTGGTCATCTGGCTAACCCATAACTCATCTCGGGTTTCAAAGAATACTGTTTCTACAAAACCTTTCTTTACACTCCATTCTATAGGCGGATTTAGAGTTTTAAATAGTTCCATATTATCAAGAGAATAAATTTCTACTCCACCTCCATTTAGCAAGGCAACAGCAATGTATTTTCCATCTCCTGAAAACTCTACACTTTTTGGTTGGCTGCCTGTTAGAAGAAGGTCCTGGTATTCCAGTAAAGAGTCCATCCTCTCCATTTTTATTTCTACAAAATTAGGATTTGATTGAAGAAAAACAAATTTATCATGATAACCCTCTGAACGTAGGAAAAACATATCTGTATTAGAAGGAATTGAATACTCCCGTATATTATTGACAATTTCCTGAGGCTTTTGGATTAGCCTGTCTATATATAAATCATATTCTAATGGAGATATTTTAAGAGAAAGGCTGTAATAATTTAATTCAGATCCAAATACACTGAATATGGAAATGCTTAACAAAAGTATTACAAGAAGTTTAAACTTCATACAGTATCAAAATTTTCCGGGGATTCTTCTATTAGATAAATATTTCTGTATCTGTTTGAATCTGCACATTTGTTTAATCCAGGAAAAAGAACCTCACTAAAATAGAACAGAATGTCCTCCATATCTTTATTACTGTCTGAAAGGGAATACCGGTAGTAGCAATCATATTTTGAGAGTATGGATTTCCATTTTGGATCATATTCCAAATCAGGATCAGTTAGTTTTCGTATAGTAGACCTTAGTCCCCCAAACCATACCCTGGAAATATACATTAAAAACAGACGTTTGTTATCATCCATATAATATAATTGAAATACTCCGGATTCTGCAGGAACAGATGAATTAATATCATATCGTTCTGCTTTTTTGAATCCTGACCAATTAATTTCAAAGAAAGCATCAGTATCTTTTATTCGTTTGATAATTTCATTTTTCATTTTATTAGTCGATTCTAACCTCAGGAACAAAAAATCACAAGACCTTCCCCTTATTCTTATAAATAGCTATCATACATTTATGTCAATAAATATAGTTTTACTTGAACCTGAAATACCTCAAAATACTGGGAATATTGCACGGACGTGTGCTGCAATTGGAGCACATTTACATTTAATTCGACCTTTGGGGTTTTCTGTGGATGATAAATATCTAAAAAGAGCAGGGTTGGATTATTGGAACCTTCTTACTGTTAATTATTATGATTCTATAGAAGAATTTTTAGAAAAAGTTAAATCCGGACAGGTAGTTTATATTACTACAAAGGCAGATAAAGTTTATTCTGATTTTAAATATGATGATGGCTGCTATCTCGTGTTTGGGAAAGAGACAAAGGGGCTTCCTGAAGAACTCCTTTCTAAAAATTATAGTACAAGTGTAAGAATTCCCATGGTTAGTGACGCAAGATCTCTGAATCTTTCTAATTCAGCAGCAATAATAGCTTATGAGGTGCACAGGCAATTAGGGTTTTCCGGGTTACAAAAAGAGGGTCATTTACATAGAATGAATTAGGTCATGTAGAGACGTTGCATGCAACGTCTGTTCACAAAATGGTTATTTTGTGTAGAATGTTTTTATCAAGGAGCAGTTTAAATGAAAATTGGGATAATTGGTGTCGGTAATATGGGTGCTGCAATTGCAGAAGGAATGAGAAAAAGTTTTCCTGAAATAGTAATTGGTATTATGGATACAGATATAAATAAAGCAAAACAGGTAGTTCAAACTGTATCAGGAAAAATATTTCCTGCAGATAAATATGAAGATTTCTGTTCTTATTCAGATATTATAATTCTTGCAGTTAAACCACAGTACCTTGATGGCCTTTTAGTTAAACTTTCAAAGTTTACAAAAACTAATAAAATAATCTCTGTAGCTGCTGGTAAAACTATTTCGTATTTTGAAGAAAAAACAGGATCGGACAATGTTATTAGGTTTATGCCCAATATTGCAGCCACAGTTAGTGAGGCGATTACTGCAGTTTCTCCTGGTAAAAATGCTTCTGAAGAATTTCTAAAAGAAGCAGTTAGTATTGCAGAATCCATTGGTAAATCTATTATTCTATCAGAATCTCAAATGTCTGCTTTTACAGGACTTTCGGGTAGTGGAATTGCATATGTTTTATCATTTATACATGCCCTTGCCCTTGGAGGCACCGAACAGGGTATTCCTTACGACCAGTCCTTAAAAATAGCAATACAGACAGTAAATGGTGCTACAGCAATACTAAATAAAGATGTTCACTCTGGTGGTAGAAAAGAAAATCCAATAAATCTACTTACTAAAGTTATATCTGCTGGTGGTACAACTATAAAGGGTGTTCAAGCTCTTGAAGAGGGTAGAATGACAGCTACTGTTATGGATGCTGTTAAAAAAGCCAGTAACCGGGCTACCGAATTAGAGAGTTAAGTTGTAATTTTTTCCAATAATAAAGAATTGGTAAAACATTTAAGATTAATTGTCTGATCATGCGTTACAAAGAGGATTGTACTCTTTGGAGAAGTTCCAACTTTTTCACATAATAGAAGTATCTTCTCTTTATTATAATCATCAAGACCCTGACAGGGCTCATCAAGAATTAAAAGATCCGGATTCTTAATAATTGCTCTGGCTAACAGTACCATTCTCATTTCCCCATATGAGAGATCGCGGAACATTGTATTTTTCTTTTTAGTAAGACCAATAAATTCAAGCCATTTGTCTGCTATTTCTATATCAGGATTTTTTATCTCTACATAAAGGCCTATTGAATCGTAAATACCAGATAAAATTACATCTAAAATAGTAGTTCTTACTCTATAGTTAAGCTGGAAATCACCGGAAACATAACCAATTCTTTTTTTTATGTCCCAGACACTCTCGCCACTGCCTCTTCTTCGGCCAAAAAGAGAGATATTATTAGAATATGCCTGTTGGTTTTCACCATTTATAAGACTTAACAAAGTAGATTTCCCTGATCCGTTAACTCCAGTTATTTTCCATTTCTCACCTCTCTTTACTTTCCAGTTGATGTTATCGAGTACCTTAATATCTTCATAATTAACAGAAACATTCTTCATTTCAATAAGAAATTTATTCTTTTCATCAATACCTTCTTCAGTATGTGCATCATTAAAAGGAGAAATAAAATGTGGATTCAGTTCTTTTTCGAGAAGCTGCTCTTTTCTGAATAAATCTATTCCTTTGTCCAAATCCCCGGAAAAAATTATACTGCCATTAGAAACTAGAAGCATATGTGTACAT
>JAQIBN010000261.1 GCA_027859095.1 Spirochaetia bacterium
TTTACTTCAAGTGATGAAGTATAATCCGAATGCAATTATTGAGGCGATACAGCATTAGTATATTTCTTATATTAGAAATTCAACTGAACGAAATTTTGAATAGAGGAAGAAAAATCTAACAATACGCTGGAATAGACTTTTATATTTTGATCCCATCGGTTATTTTTTTACATTCTCATGCACTTGAACGGTAATAATGATGGTGTAAACCGGATAAAACCTGCGTCTTCTTAATAGTACCATTTATAGCTTGTAAACAATTCTCGAAGTTCTCTGATATGGATATTGGGTACAAATACCCGAGGTATTTCATTCACACCTTTTACGGACACAAAATATTCAAGAATATCCAGTAATTTTCTTGCATCATTGTTATCAGTTTTATTCCCTTTAAAATTGATCTTGTTCGTATCAAGGATAATAACATCTTTTACAAAGGGTGAAATCTTATCGTGGAACCAGAAAGCATTTGTTGTTGCCTCAATAGCAACGTAATCTGTTGTATCCGTGTACTCAAGCAGTGATTTTTTATTTAAGAAATACTTTTTAACTAATTTTACTGATTTTCCGTCAACATCACCTCTAATGGCACTAGTAAAACAATCGCTGTGAAGATCAATGGCTATGCAACTCATAATTCACCTCCAATAATTGTTTCTGCAATATCCCTTGTCGGTGTCATGGTGATCCAGTCATCTATTCGGGAATACATATAAATATGCTCCCATGTTATTGGTTCGGATGATGGCTGAACTAATCAGTACGGGGATCTTTTTCTTCTATTCTAATATTATGCCATTATATATGAATCATCAATGTAGTAGGTTTCAACATCCCCGATATTCTTTAGATATTTGACCTCTGTCTTTTCAAATCGGCATAAAAAAAGCACCTCAAAAAGAGGTGCTTAAATGGGTCCACAAGGACTTGAAGGTTGTTATCCCCTTTATGTCATCCATAATTCGGTCTAACCCGATTAATAATCCCATCGAATCAAGCTATGCTTATAGGGCTATATGGAGCCATGTATGAGGGGCTATGTAATTCAGAATTCAGTCTATCCCCAGTAATAATCCAACTGAATCGGCCGAAGGCCATATACCTACTGGGCTCGTATTATAAAGGCGTCGATATTGGCGTCAATTGTCGACTTTTTAGGTAGTTTATAACAGTCTGTCAAAAGCCATAGCACGAGCATAAGATGGTTTATACTTTCAGATGCTTTTTGAGATCCAGGGCATTGTGGTAAACACCCAGGATGTGAATCGCTGATTCTGATTTAATATGGTAACAATACGATAATGACCGTATAAAATCATTCTGATTTCGTAATCTGGCCAATCTAATAATCTTTGACCTATGGATGGAAAATTCAGTAAAATATCAGCTCTTTCTATTAAATTGTTGATAACCTTTTTTGCATTTTTGGGACTATCTAATGCAATATAATCGTGAATTTCACCAAGCCATTTCCTGGATTCATCTGTCTAGAGTATTTCTACCACTTGGACACATCTTTTTTGAGTTGTTCTGTAGAAATAACATTATTCTGCAGAGAATCTTGTAAACCGTTATTGACCATAACAGTAAAACTTAGTTCATGGAGGATTTCATTGAAACTGGAATCTTCTGGTTGTTCTGTTATTATTTTGATCATTTTCTCTTTTATTTCGTTCATTAGCTTAACTCCTCAATATTAAAGATACATTAAAGCTGATAATAAGTGAACTATCCGAATATATGGAATTAATCTATTTCTTAATTGTCAAAGAAATTCTGCCTGTATTCGGTGTAAATTAGACTAAAAGGAATAATCAAAATTATAAAACCAGAAGATAATCTTCTTCATCTTATCTACAGATAGAGAGTCTCTCAGCTTTCCTGGATTCCATTTTTAAAATCATATTCTCTAAGCAAAGAGATTTAATATTCACCCTGATGGTCCTCAAAAAAGAGAATCAGATCTATAAGCGACAGATTAACCGGCGAAAGGTGCAAACAACTTTAAAACGAAGTGATCGACTTCTCCTTTCTTTGATTTCCAAACTTGCAAGAAGAGCAATAAACCATCTATAGTGGACCCCGTGCTATAGTTTTTTCGACTAAGGTGGAAATTCTTCATATTAAAGACTGCCGATAATGAAATATGTTTAGCTTCCTTCCTGCTCGCCCATGCAACCTGGAATGAATGCTTTTGTCGAAAGATTGAACGGTACAATTAGGCGTGAAGCCCTGGATCATTTCTTGCTATTTTCAGAAAAGCAGATTCGGAAAATCGTTCAGTCATATGTGAATTATTACAACTTCGTTGTTCTGGTTAGATTAATTTTCGGGATAGACCAGAATAATCATCAACGGCCACATCAAGGTATTGGTAGAATTCCTAGTGGAGAGATTTAAACAACTACCGTAATTATCAAAAAAGAGCGAATCTTAAGCGGTCTCCACCACCATTATTACAGAGCCAGCTAAGTAATTATGGAAACCTTTCATCAGTTACTTAAGAATAAGTTTGTCCTGAGATTAGATAAAATCTGTAAATTACTGGTAATCGTCAAAGGATATTCAGAAATTTTTAGTTTTTGGATTTGTTCAAAATCTAAAGTTCTATTAAACTGTATCATTTTCTTCCTGTTATTCCTTTGGCGAATTAAGTTGTCAGTACGGGATAACACTAAGTTTGACGCGGGATATTGCATTTTATCCATAAAAATACTACACTTTGTGTACATATATTATTGAGGGGTTCTATGAAGAATATAGATGTTTATTCCGTTCGCGATCTAAGAGTCCATTCCAGCACATTTCTAGGGGGTGCAAAAAAGGGACAGATATCAATTATTACAAAACATGGGAAACCTGCAATTCTGGCCTTACCCTTTGATCGACAGTTACTGGAAGTCGGTATTAATCTGGATCTTGCAGTAAAATTGTATGAAAATAAAATAATCAGTTTATCCAAAGCTGCAAAGATTGCTTCTTTATCCATGGAAGAATTTATAGATCTTATTCAGGATACTGGTATTTGTGTTGTTGATTACTCTCCGGAAGAACTTAATGAAGAAATGAAGGTCTTAATTTAAATGAAGATTATTGTGTCCGATGCCGGGCCTCTTATTGGATTGGCCAAAATCGGATATTTATATCTATTAAAAGAGATTTTTGATGAAGTACTAATTCCAGGGGCTGTTTATGATGAACTCAAGCTTTCTGATGATAGACCTGGGTCAAAATTGCTGAACATAGCTGTTAATCAGGGTAAATGGATAAAAGTTTATAAGGTTGATACTTTGAACAGTAAACTGATGTTAATACTGGATATGGGCGAAGCAGAAGCTATTATTCTTGCTAAAAAGAGAGGGCTTATAATTCTTGTAGATGAAATAAAGGGGCGAAAAGTTGCAAAAAAAGAGAGCCTTGATATAATTGGAACCGGTAGATTTATAATTGCAGCGAAACAAAAGGGAATAATACAAAATGTAACAGATATTATTGATGAGCTTAATAAAAGTGGTTACAGATTATCTACTAAATTGTGCAATAAGATAAAATCAATATCCGGGGAATAAAATATTTTTTATCTCTCCTCCTCTATATTGCCCTTTTAAAAAATCGTTCAATTAGTATTTATATTGCAACAGGCAATATTAAATATGATTTTGTTGTTAAGTTGTTTGAGGATAGTTCCGGCTGGTAGGGATGTAATACTAAAAGTTACAATCGCAGTATTTCATCACTTAATAAAACAATAACTTCGTTTTTTATTGTTTTACGTATTGACTGGAATTTTTTTCTATCAAGAAGAGTATTCAGGTCCTGATTGATTATGGTTTGGGTGATTTTTTTATTAATAAAATTGACAAGATCATTGAAAAAGAGTTTTATATCATCGATTCCCCGACGCTCCATAATAATATGTTTGTTGTATCCGAAGCCCTGTAGGAAATAATGATGGATATCGTAAAGATCTCTTCCTGCTATGCTTCCGTTTTTCTCAAATCTATCGATAAATGCAACTAATTTATTGGCAAACATAGTTTCAATTGTCTGACAGTTTATAATTTTATCAATCTCTTTCAATCTAATTAATTCGTAGATATTGGCTTTTGGAGCCGGAAAGGTAATATCTATTTTCAGTGTACTGCGTAACCCGTGCTGATTTTTGGTCTGTGGATAGGACAGGAAGTACTGTGGGACAGTATCACTCCGATCTTTTATTGTCAGTCCAAGGAGATCAAAAATATTTTCCAGTTCTTGTCTGAATCGAGGTAATTCTGAAGGGGTTGAAAGGTAATCAAAATCTAGATCAACGGAAAAACGATCCAGATATCCCTGCATAGCAGATGCAGTTCCCCCTTTAAACGCTAATTGTTCTGAAATCCACTTATGGTCACAAATAGAAGTAAGAACACGATACAGCCATGCTTTATGCACTGCCTCTTTTGGATCAGGTAGTATCATTTAATTTCTCCGGTTTTATTGTTATAGTTGGTTATAGGGTAACCAATATTTTCCTGCAGTTCATTCACTTTTTTCCAGTCTATGATAGAAAAATTATCAAAATAATATTTGCTGTTATAATAGAGTAAATCGGCAATTGCCCGTTCTATACCGGCTTTTTTAAACTCATTGCTGTCGTTTATACCTAAACTATTAAATAAGAATCGATCTTGTAGTTTTCTGCTTTGGTACTCATAATTCCCTATTGTAAATTGCCGGGATTCTGATGATACAAGTGTAATTCTTGAAGGTATCTGCATAATTATACCTGCTTCGAAGAGGATTGACTCTGTGCTTACGTAGGCAAACTGATGTAATGCCTTTACTCCTAAAAAGAGAGGATCAAGCTTTTTAAATGGGACTATTGAATAAAATCCACGGTAAATTCTAAACAGCCAGCCCTTTTTAATATACCGGTGAATTGTAACTCGTAATGTATTTGTAGACGATATCTGCCATATTCTGGCCAAATCATCAATATGAAATACTTTTTCATTAAGTTGAGCTATACGTTGAAACCGTTGTTGGGATGAAGTTTGGTATGATGTACTCATTTGTACATTATATCAAACTATAATAATTTATCAAGGATAAAATTTATGGTTTTAAAATTGGGTTTCTGTATTAAATATGTTTTTCTGAATAAGCAGGCCTATTCGTAAGGCTGTCTCGTACTAACAATAAATTACCGTCGAAAATGAAAAACCATTTTTACCCTCATTTTTTATATCATCCGAAGCAAAAATAAAGGGACTTGATTTACAAAAAAAGCTTTCTTATTGACTCTGATTTTTAATCAACAAGGGCTCTTGATAACCCCATTATCAAGACATCTCGTTGATAAAAAGAAAATGACTTTTCTCAAATAAAGAAGGTAAGTTTATAGGCAAAAATAAAGCAATAAAAACCCAAATCACATTTCAATTGGTGTCAATTGGCGACGTTTAGGTAGTTTATGCCCATTGGTCAAAAAAGCCATAGCACGCGCATGTAGTTTAGGGAAGAAATGTTCAAAAAACATTTTGGCGGTAATTTATTGTTACTACGGGGTACAGTAAACTTCGCATAACGGCAGACCGTTACAGGAAATGTACATTTAAAAATTGTTTTATTGTTTTCAGTTCTATTTTAAAAATAATGGAAAAAATCTTGTATAAAGTTCTCATATATGATAACTTTAGTATATGAATTGGAAGGTAACTTTTTTCAACGATAAGGTAGTTAAAGACACCCATAACTTTCCAAAGGGAATTCTTGCAAACTTTTTACATATAGTGGAAATGATTGAGAAATTCGGTCCATCCCTTGGAATGCCTTACACTTCTCCTTTAGGAAAAGGACTCTTTGAAATAAGAGCAAAAGGAAAGGAAGGTATAGGACGATCAATATTTTGTACTGTAAAAGGTAAGGAAATCATTGTTTTGCATTCATTTGTAAAGAAAACTCAAAAGACACCTAAGAAAGATTTGGATATAGCAAAGAAGAGAATGAAGGAGGTTTAATGATGGAAAGAAAAAAATTTTCACAGTTCAAAAACAAAGCACTTGAAAATCCTGAAGTAAGAGAAGAATATGAGAAACTTCAACAAAAATATGAACTGAAAACAAAATTAATTTCTTTAAGAAAAATGAACGGTTTAACTCAGGAAGAATTAGCAAAAAAACTTCACACTCAGAAAAGTAATATTTCTCGTCTTGAAAATGTAAATTCAAAGATTTCACCAAGGCTTTCAACAATTGAGGAATATGCAAAAGCTATGGGATATAATTTGGAAATTAACTTTATTCCTCAGAATTAATAAGGCGTGGGTTATTTTTTTACATCCTCATGCACTTGAACGGTAATAATGATGGTGCAAACCGGATAAAACCTGCGTCTTCTTGATAGTACCGGGAATGTCATCGATTTCAGCATCAGGGATCTTGTTAATACCCTGATGGATTCGCTTAGTATTATTCTGGTCTATCCCGTAAAATAATCTAACCAGAACAACGAAGTTATAATATTCAATGAATTCAGCGACGATGTTCTTAACCTGCTTCCTTGAAAACAGCAGAAAATGGTCTAAGGCTTCTCTTCTGATAGTTCCGTTCAATCGTTCGACAAATGCATTCATGCTAGGTTGCATGGGCGAGCAGGTAAGGAAGCATAGCCGAGCAGCAACGAAGTTGCGACCAGGCAAGCTTGCTTTCGACCAGCCTTCGGAGCTGATGTACAGATATTTACCCCCTTAATGTTGTACACTCTTTAATCGATAGATGTAAATTGTAGTGCATTGTCATAGATTAATGTCTTCTTCTCTTCAAAGTCCTCTGAAAACAATTCTATTCTTTGTTTTACAAATTCTCTACAGGGGTTTTCAGTTAA
>JAQIBN010000271.1 GCA_027859095.1 Spirochaetia bacterium
AGTATCTTGTTGTAGGATAGCCCGGTCTGCTTTTAATACTGCGTTTTTTTTAGGTTCTAGATTACTATAAAGATTTCTGCCATTGTATAAAATAGAATACCCTCTACCTGTATCTATTAGTAGAGGGTCGCTGTCTTTCATTCTGTATATCAGTTTGTCAGTATTTTATTACTGAATACACTAATAAAATTATTTGTAAAAAGATCAGATCTTACAAATGTTGAACTAAGTTCTATCTGCTGATTCTGATTAAGCAGGTATGGATAATAGGAATCAAGATAGGAAAGTTCTTCCTGGGTTATTTGCTGCTCACTTATCATCTGTGCCACAAGAATAGCATTTCCTA
The DNA here is from genome assembly GCA_027859095.1 of Spirochaetia bacterium. Classification (GTDB taxonomy): domain Bacteria; phylum Spirochaetota; class Spirochaetia; order B11-G9; family B11-G9; genus JAJRQE01. Next base: position 347 of record JAQIBN010000271.1, read on the forward strand.
CTATTGCAGGTTCAGTTAATTCATTTCCTTGTAAAGAGAATAACGAGGTAAAAAATCTTTCATCAGTTGCCACTGTATCAAAATATCTGCTTTCATCTATTGTTTTGACCTGTTTTAGGAAATAACTGTTTCCATAGTTAATTGGAAAGAAATCTGTAAGATAATAGTTTAGGTTCATACTTACTGATGTTTCGGTAAATCCTTTTTCAATTGCAGCAGTCCTGAAAATTCCAGCCTGGGCTACGAAATAATCTTCAATCATACCTTTCTCATTTGTCATCATATAATTAAGAACATTCTCTTGTTCTGTTTCATTTGTCAGATCAGAGTCCTGGCTGATACTATTACATCTATAAATACTATAACCATATGGAGTTTTTATAAGTTGACTGATATCACCTTTTTCCAAAGCAAAAATATTATCAATATCTTTTGAATCAGATATATCACTACTAAGGGAAAAGTAAGTGACCTGACCCATATCTCCACCTTTGTCAGCATAAAAATCAGTAGAATGATTTTGTGCCCGTTCCTCAAAAACTGCAGGATTTTCATTTAATTGAGCTAAAATTGTAATAGCTTCTTTTTCATTATCTTTTAATGAAATCCTGCTAAGATCCACTTTTCTGAAAAGTGAATTATTAGCTTGACCATATTTAATAACTTCATCTATTGGATATTCAGCAATTGGGAATGCAATATAACGGAAATTACGCTCTACTTTTGACATGTTTTTAATAAAATTCAATTCATCAGTTGCAATAAGACGATCACCAATGTCCTGAAGATATTGTTGCTGTATAAGTTCTTCATTGTAAATAGTTCTATTGCTATATCTATCTGCATTTGAAGTTGCGTTATAAAGAGCTGCACTGAATTTGCCATTGTCCATATATGAACCATATTGAGTCAATGCTTTATCAATTTGTCTATCAGATATATTTAAACCACTTAAATCTGCACTATGAAGAATAGCGGTGTGAAATACAGTTCTGTCAAAAGCACCTTTCCAAATCTGATAAGTTTCATACTGATAGTTATCTGATCCATTTGACTCGTATTGGTTTTGCATTATATCCAGTTGCCTGGAAAAATAAGTGCCATATGAGTAACTTATTTCTTTATCTCCATATTTTCCAAATACAAGCTCACTGCTTGATCCTCCTAAGCCCCCTAATAAAGGTCCGCCTATAAATGATATTACTATAATTACAAGAATAGTTATACTAAAAACCCATAAAAAGGGATGTCGCTTTTTCTTTCTATCTACAGAGTTGAGTTCTTTCGGATGTATATTTTTGTCTTTTGTCAGCATGATATTCCCTTATTGTAACAGTTTAATTGTGATTGAAAACATACCATTTGAATATGGAAGTGTCAATTGAAGACCGGAGCAGTTTTATAGACCAGGTTTGTAGTCCAGATAAAATTATAAAAATGTGATATATAAATATTGAAGCATCTCAAATAATTACTTTATTTAGTTTATGAGGTCATTACCCGATCATTAAGGCAATATTATGGAAATAAAAAGAAAAATTATTATTATTTTAATTATTGGACTCTCTTCAATTTTATTTGCCGGAGAATCTGTTATACGAGTTCAAAAAGGTGACACTCTTTATAAAATATCAAGGGAAAACAATGTTTCTGTTAGTCTTTTGTTAAGTTTTAATGGTCTTGAAAATGCAAACAGCCTTAAAATTGGACAGGAAATTCGTATTCCCTCATCATATACGGTATCAAAAGGGGATACTCTTTATGGAATAGCCAGGCAGGCGGGAATTGAGTTTAATGAACTATGTAAAATAAACGGGATTGATAAAAATCATCTTCTAAAACCAGGAGAGTTACTAATTTTACCAGTGGAAAGTTCAGAAATAGTTGAAAAAACTGATGTAACTGTCCCTGTAAATATTATAAATGATGAAAAGCCGTATACTGAATTCTTTTGGCCCCATTCAGGAGAAAGAGTTTCTATGATTGGTAAGCTTAAGGGCGAAGAAATACTGGGGAGTAAGGGTGATCAAATAGTATCAGTTTCAACAGGTAAAGTAGTCTGGGTGGCACCATACAGGGGGTATGGTCAATTGATAATGGTAGAATCAATAGATCATCATATATTTGCGTATGGAGGTAATGAAGAAACTCTGGTGAAAGTAGGAGACCCTGTCTATCCTGGGACAGCTCTTGGCTTAATGGGAATAAATTCTATAGAAAGGAACGCAAAGGCCTTCTTTTTTGTATACAAAGATGGTAAACCTGTAGATATAAACAAAGCTCCACGACGATAGAAAAGGGGCCATTCCATTATTAGGAGCTTATTTTGTATGGTGTAAAAATAATAGGTATTACTGGTGGTTCCGGATCAGGTAAAACTACAATTGTCAGAAAAATTTCCGAAATAATCCCTGATTTCTTATTTATTCCTCAGGATAACTATTATAAATCTGCAGAATATATGAATAACAAAAATATAACTGCATTCAATTTTGATCATCCTGACGCATTTGATAATGATTATATAATCAAACAATTAGAGGCTTTGAAAGAATTTAATGAAGTAGATATGCCTCAATATGATTTTGTTCATCATAGAAGAATGGATAAAAGTATTAGAATTAAGCCGAAAAAATTAATTATATTTGAAGGGATCATGATTCTTTTTGATAAAAGAATCAGAGACCTTATTGATTTAAAACTATTTGTTGATACACCTGATGATATACGTTTTATACGAAGACTTGAACGAGATACTGCAGAAAGAGGAAGAACAATTGAATCTGTTATCCAGCAGTATATTGAAGTTGTAAGGCCCGGACATTATGAATTTATTGAACCTACTAAAAGATATGCTGATTTAATAATTCCTGAAGGTGGGTTTAATCAAAATGCTTTAAAGGTGCTTATACCTTTTTTAAAAAACATAAGTGATCAAAATTAAATATAAGAAGGAGTTTAATTATGAAAGGGAAATTTTTTATTTTATTTTTTTTAATGTTAAGTTGTGTTGTTTTTGGACAGGCAGTAAATGGAGTTCTTTTTATTAACAGTACAGGTTATGAGATTACAGAGTTATATGTCTCGCCTACAAGCCATGATGACTGGTACGATGACCTTTTAAATGGTCAGACTGTAGGAGATGGTGATTCTCTAACATTTTCTATACCAGATTATGATAACTCTGATCTGCTTTTTGATGCAATGGCAGTGGATTCTGATGGTGATGAATACTCGAGGTTTGAAATTGATCTTTCTAATCCAAATGAAAAATCGCTAGAGTTAACTTTTGATGATTATGATGATGATGAATACTATGAAGGTGATTATGACACTGGATATAATGATGGCTACAGAGATGCTTTCAGGGATTCATACAGTGAAGCTTTTAAGGAAGGCTATAAGGCTGGTTTTGATTCAGCTCTTGAGATAAATCAGTAATTATTTTTTGAATCTCCAGAAGTTTTTATAACTTCTGGAGATATATTTAAATGTAAAATCTTTTGGGACTGGATCTTCTCCTCCCGTAAATAAACTTCCGGTACAGCGTAGTATTCTTGAGACAGAAAGTATAAAACCTTTAAATATTCCATGATTCATAATTGAGTTTTTTGAATAGTGAGAGCATGTTGGATAATAAATACATGAACCTGGTAAAAGTGGGGATATTAGTTTTTGATAAATGATTATAGGTAAAATAAAAGTAAATCGCAGAATATTAAGACTAATTTTAAATATTTTCATAATTCAGGTTAAATAATTGTGTAAATAAGTTCAAGTGAATATCAATAGTACTTGATAAAATCTATAAATTTCAATATTATATTGACTGTTATAGTAATTGAGGTTTTTGTAATGTTTATTAAAAATAATGATATTACAAATACCTCATAATCAGGAGGAAATTATGGCTGGATCAGTATCAAAAAATGCCCGTCGTGAAGGTGCTCATGCCCTTATAAGTAAATGGGGTGGTAATATAAAGATGAAAACTGTTTTTAAAGATGGGAAAATGAAGC
>JAQIBN010000275.1 GCA_027859095.1 Spirochaetia bacterium
TGTTACTGTCCGACCCTGAACTTTTCGGCTCTCTTCCATGAACCAAATTGTAGCATTTTATTTTGTGGGAGTCCATAGCTTCACGCAACTTTTTCAGGATTGTGCTGAATAGTTACGAAATTTCAATATATGAAGAACTGGATAATGATGGACTTGCAAGATTAAGGTCAGAATATATGGGGTTTATTTGCAAGCCTTAATAAAGAGAATCATACTATTATTATGGTCTCTCATGATCCGGTAAGTATAAAGGAAGCAGGTCGATGGATAGAAATAATCGATGGAAAGATAAAAGAAAAATAGCTCCTTTGATAAGGCGTTCTGAGTACAGGACTACTTCCCATTATTTTTTCTATCACCTTTCTACTATAGTATATCAGAAGAAACTACCATGAAAGCTTAACATATTCAAAGTGATTGCTGACAGGGAATATAAAAGTCCACCGTACGGCCGAAAATGATGGGGAAAGCTGTATTCTGTCTGCACTGGGGATTCTAAATAATACTGCTTTTCCAGCATCGGCAATCATAGATCATAAGTAGGTTCAGTATAGCCAAATCTCCTTTTGCTACCTAATGCACTTTCAAGATACTATTTTTATTGATGCCTATTAATTAAAATATTGAGGTATTTTATTTGAAACCATAATTAATTTTTCACTTTTTATTATAACAACTATTTTGTTTTAGGGTTTGTAAATATTGCTCTTTTATTCATTATCATGTCAACAATAATGGTTTCTATTGGAAGATGCTCCCGATAGATAATGTTCGGTTTCTTATTCTTTTCCAAATACCCTGGGAATTGCCTGATCCAATTATTCACTTGTCTTTTCGACTTTATTGTATGTAGTCCCTGTTTATACAGTTCTTTGTTGCATTTATCTTGACAAAATTAGTAATATTTATTAGGTTCACCTAATAAATACCGGGAGGCAATAATTTGAAATTTTTTCTGATTTTATGTATGGCATCTTCTCTTTTTGCAGCTGGTCAGAATGAAGGGAGTATAAATAATCCTGAAGTGAATTTATATTCACATAGACACTATGACGTTGATCAAAAACTGTACGATCAATTTTACATTGAAACAGGAATAAAGGTTAATGTCATTAAAGCCGGTGCAGATGAACTTCTGGAGAGGATAAAAAATGAGGGACCGAACAGTCCTGCAGATATATTATTGACAGTGGATGCCGGAAGATTGTACAAAGCTCAGAGCCTGGGGCTTCTACAGCCGATCAGCTCAGCAGTACTGACTGAGTCGATCCCTTCACATCTTAGACACCCAGAGGGTTACTGGTTTGGCCTTACAAAAAGAGCAAGGGTTATTGCCTATCATAAAGATAGAGTGGATCCGGCTGAACTCTCAACATACGAAGAACTAACAGATTCAAAATGGGAAGGGAGAATAGCCGTACGTTCATCCTCCAATATTTATAATCAATCACTAATGGCTTCAATTATAGCTGCACATGGAAAAGATGCGGCCGGGCTCTGGGCCGAAAAAATTGTAAGTAATATGTTCAGGGAACCAAGGGGAAACGATAGAGACCAGGTGAAATCTGTTGCAGCCGGACAGGCAGATTTAGCAATAATAAATACCTACTATTTGGGAAACTTATTAAATTCCGCAGATTCTGAGGAGGTCTCTGCAGGTAAACAAATAGCTTTATTTTTCCCTAACCAGAAAGATAGAGGGACTCATATCAATGTCAGTGGTGCAGGAGTCACAGCTTATGCACCTAATAAAGAAAACGCCATTCAATTGCTTGAATTTCTCACATCCATAGAAGCGCAAACAATATATGCGCAGGAAAATTATGAATATCCTGTAAGGGAAAATGTAAGACCATCCGAACTGGTAGCATCCTGGGGGCTTTTTAAAGAAGACAGGATAAATATGGACCTATTGGGACAGCTTAATGTAGAGGCGGTAATTGAGTTTGATAAAGCAGGTTGGAAATAATCTAATAAAAATTAAGAAATATTCCATCATTGTTTATATCTTTGCGGGGATTATTTTAGTCCCTGTAGGTATTATTCTGATTGCTTTATTTATACCGGGATCAGAAATATGGAATCATATTTTAAATTATCTTCTACCATCTTATCTTCTCCAGACTATAATGCTGGCTATGGGTGTACTTGTTTGTACAAGTGTTGTTGGGGTTCTATCTGCATGGATAATAGTCCAGTATAATTTCCCATTAAAAAATATATTCAGAATACTTCTAATATTACCTATGGCCATACCTGCCTATATCAGTGCATTTACATATGCAGGGATACTGGATTATACAGGACCTGTACAGGTTTTTTTCCGTAATACACTGGGTTTAAATGAGGGCTACCCTGTTATCAATATAATGAACCTGCCCGGAGCAATATTTATTATGACCATGGCTCTCTACCCCTATATTTATCTTCCTGCTCAAAGTGCATTCAGACAACAAGCAGGATCAATCCACGATGCGTCACTGGTTTTAGGTGTCAGTGGTACTAAACTTTTTTTTAAAGTATCACTTCCTTTAATAAGACCGGCACTGGTGGGAGGAGGAATACTTGTTCTCATGGAAGTACTCAATGAGTATGGAGCTGTTCATTATTTTGGGGTAAATACCCTTACTGTAGGTATTTTCAGGGCCTGGTTTTCTTTAGGAGATCTCCCTTCTGCAATGAAGTTATCTGCCCTTCTCCTTCTTGGAGTATTAACAATAATAATATCTGAGAGAAAGATTCGAGGCAGAATTGGTTATTCTCTACCCACAGCCCGTCCTTTTTTTCCAAAGAAAGCATCTGGATGGAAATCTTTCCTGTTTATTTTTCTTTGCAGTATTCCTGTTTTTTTAGGTCTATTAATTCCTCTGGCTCAATTAATTCAATGGGCAGTAAATGCAGATCAGGATTTGCTTTCTCATAAGTTTATAAATTTAATTAAAAACAGTTTTGCTTTAACAGGAATTGCCACACTAATTATAATTACCGCGGCTATTACTTCGGCCCACATTTTAAGAAACCCTTCCATTAGATGGAGAAAAAGTCTTTTATCAATATTAACTCTCGGCTATGCTATTCCGGGAACAGTAATTGCTATTGGGATTATGATAGGCTTTGGTTTCGTAGACAGACAATTAAATTTTATACTTGGTCTTATTACAGCTGGTTCCGGGCGTCTTTTTCTAAGCGGCTCTCTAGCTGCACTTATTATTGCATATGGCGTAAGATTTATGGGTGTTGCATTAAATCCGATTGATGCAGGATTTACCCAGATTAGCACAAACTATCATAAAGCTGCCAGAACCCTTGGACGAAATTCTATTAGTGCACTTTTTATTGTCGATTTACCCAATATTCACTCATCATTAAAAGCTGCAGGAATTCTGGTTTTACTGGATATATTAAAAGAACTACCTTTAACAATGATTCTAAGGCCTTTTAATTTTGACACACTTGCAGTACGCGCATACGAGATGGCCATTGACGAACGTCTGCCAATGGCGGCACTTCCTTCGTTGGTAATTATATTAATAGGTTTGATTTCTGTTTTGTTATTAACAACAGGAATAAAAAAGAGGAGAATATAGTTTATGAGTATATTAGAAATATCTAACATCTCTCTTACATATCCTGCAATGGACAGCCCTGCTGTTAATAATATAAGTCTAAATATCGAGAAAAATGAAATTCACGCACTCGTAGGTGAGAGTGGATGCGGGAAGTCTACAACTATCAGAATGATAGCTGGCCTTGAAAATCCTACTTCCGGAGAAATTAAATATAATGGGCAACTGCTCAATCGAGCCGGGTACTCAGTCCCCCCGGAAAAAAGAAATATAGGAATGGTATTTCAGGATAATTCACTTTTCCCTCATTTGACTGTAAAAGAGAATATCCTTTTTGGAATTAAAGATAAAACTCAAAGAACTGAAGAAAAATCCGAATATTTTTTAAATTTGACAGGATTGAATGGGCTTGGGGAAAGGTATCCTCACGAAATATCAGGTGGACAGGTTCAGCGAGTGGCTCTTTCAAGGGCACTGGCACCAGAACCGGAATTGATACTGATGGATGAACCCTTTAATAATCTGGATATCAGGATAAAAATGAATATGCTGGAAGAGGTAGGTAAAATTTTAAATAAAACCAACACCACCTGTCTACTTATAACACATGAAAAAAGTGAGGCATTTATTCTTGCTGATAGAATTACAGTAATGAGGGAAGGAACTCTACTACAGACAGCAAAACCACCTGAACTTTATAAATCTCCTGTAGATACTTATGTTGCAGAATTTTTTGGCAGGGCTAATCATATTCCTGTCAAATTGAATAATGGGATGTTTGAGACCGCTATGGGCATGATAAATGTTCCGTCTGCATTTGAAAAAAACACCCTGTCTGAATTAGGATTCCTGGTTCATCGACCCTGGGACGTTAAAATTTCAAAAGATGGCGATTTTGAAATTGAAATAGTTAATAGTTATTTTTTCGGAGACTATCAGGAAGTACGATTTAAACCAATCAATTCAGAGTCCGATGTACAATTTAAATTTTTCACACATATAGGTGAATATTTTGCTCCCGGAACAAAGTTGCGAGTCTCGATCCCTGCAGAAAGACTTACATTCTGCAGCAGTTAATTATTCTGTATAAAATTAAAGCATATTTTCATACCCAAAAGGAATCAAAAAAGGTCTAAAAAAGTTTAATAACATTCTGCCCAGTTATTTAGTCCTTCTTATGATTATATCCATTATTCTATTGTTATCTGAAGAGTTAATTATTAAATATTTAAGTCAGAACAATATTTTGACAGGAACTTTCATGAGTGTAGTTATAGGATCGATCACTATGATGCCCGGTTTTATTGCATACCCTTTAGCTGGTGTTCTTTTAGAAAAAGGGGTTCCATATATTATTCTGGGTGGATTTGTAACTTCTTTATATTTATATTATTTGCAGGATTTATTGCTGTTTCATATTTAATAGATTTTGGACTAGGAATCAAAATGGGAAATAACTTTTATATTTTTGCAAAAGATATGGCTTTAATTCTTCCTCCTGCATTTATACTGATTGGTTTATTTGATGTCTGGATAAGTAGAGAGAAAGTAGAAAAATCTTTTGGAAATAAATCCGGAGCAATAAAATATTTTTACGCTATAGCTCTGGCAACAACAACGGTAGGAGGAACATTTGTGGCATTCCCATTAGCTAATAGTCTTTATCATAAAGGAGCTGATTATAGCGTTGTATTCACATACATAACTGCAGCCAGTCTATTTATGATTCCAATGAGTTTAATGGAGGTTTCAATTATTGGAATTAAATTTACTCTATTACGTTTAGGACTCTCAATACCATTTATAATTATAACTGATAATCTACTCAAACTGTATTTGAATAAAATTAACTATAAATTACCTGAAGCCGAGTAAGTCCCAATTTTGGCTCTTTCCGAATACACTACCGAATACACTAGGCTTTTCAAATTGCATCTATGGTATAAATTATATTATGATGCTTTTCTTATTACTCAATTTACATTCCCTGGA
>JAQIBN010000297.1 GCA_027859095.1 Spirochaetia bacterium
CTTTTACAGGAAAGAGGAAGAAGAAGGTTATAAAAACTGCAATAATTCTATATTAAATTCATTTCTGGATGGATTAATTATTAAAAAAAGAGATCCCAGACCAGGCACTGAGTCTAAAATATCCGGGCAAATAAAGGAAGGTAGCAAAAAAATTGCAGTCCCACGAAATAACGATGTTATGAAAAAGTTGAAAATTGCGCTGGAATTAAAAGATGATGATATCGTTGCAATTTTCAAAGACATTGATTTTAAAATATCAAAATCTGAAATCAACGCACTATTCAGAAGATCTGACCACAAAAATTTTAGAGAATGTGGTGATCAGATCTTAAGAAACTTCATTCAGGGGCTGACTACAGCATATCGCCAAGTTTAAGGAATATTGATTCCATATGGATTTTTTCTGTTTAAGTATATCTGCAATTGTCATAAATCCTCCATGTTAGCTCTATAATTATTAGTTATTCTATTATAATATTAAGGTTATTTATATTTAAAATTTTTATATAGTGACTTGAGTGTATTCAACTGGAGAGATTATATGACTGCTAAGGAAATTGATAAATTCAGAAAATTGTTAAGCGTAACACTGACCGAGCTGAAGGAGAGTATAGTCTATCTGACAGAAGCCAGTAAGCCCATCACCCCCAGTTGTGCTTTGGGACGTTTAACAAGAATGGAGGCCATTGGAGAGAAAGGTGTAAATGAAGCAATGCTTTTAAACTCAAAAGCCAGGCTTATCCGCCTGGAGAATGCAATGATTCGAATGGAAGCAGGAACATATGGTATTTGTGTTAAATGTAAAAAAGAAATTCCCCTGGGAAGACTTGAAGCTGTTCCCGAAGCATTGATATGTATTAACTGTGCTTAATTTGAAATAAATAAAATCCCTGCCCCTGCTACAGCTACCATGGTTCCCCATACTGCTTCTGCAGGAATATGTTTTTTTAAGTAAAACTTGTCTATTGGAAGAAGCATTATGGGTGTAAGTTGCATCAGGGTTGTTACAATACCAACAGGAGCCCAGGAAAATGCATACAGAGCAAGAAGCATTCCAAAGACGGGTCCTACCAAAGCAGCTGCAATTAGCAGATAGAAGGATCTTTTATCCTCCATTTTTTTAAAATCTAATATAAACTCACCCCTTAAAAGGGTAAAGACTGCAAGCCCTCCAAGACCAGATCCTATCCTGACAACATTGGCAGAAATAGGGTGAATCCCTTCTGAAAGACCTGCTTTTGCCAATACCATTCCAATAGCCTGGGTTAGAGCACCTGTCACTGCAAAAATTATCCAGATTGGACGGGATTTTTCATAAGTTTTTCTGCTCTCTACCATAATTACAACGATAACACCTGCAATTGTAATTAATACGCCGGAAACTTGTAAAATAGAAAGTACCTCAGTAAATACAATCCAGGAAATGACAGCACTGAAAATAGGTGAGAGTGTCATAATAACCATGGTTTTTCTTGCACCAAGATGCTGGAATGCTTTAAAAATAAAAAGATCAGCAATGAAAAATCCAAATACACCGGAACTCCCTATAAAAATATAGGAAAAAGTTGAAAAATTCAGAGGTAACAGGGATCCTGTAAATATTAAATTAATTATTACTGCTGCCGGGAATGCAATCCATAGCCTAATGTGTGTAACTGTAGATGACCCGATTCTTTTTCCCACAAATGTATAAATTATAGAATTTTGAGTCCAGCAGGCAGCTGTTATAAGTGCAAACAGATATCCAAGAAGTACATACATAATGGCAATGTGGCAGGTATCATTAAAAGGGTCAATACTTTGGGATGTAAATACTATATACCCCTGTATTTACTTATAATTATCTATATCTTTCACCCTGCCAACATCACCGGATTCAAGTCTAACCTTAATACCGTGGGGATGGGTGGCTGAATTTGTAAGGATATCCTGAACTATACCCTCGGTAAGATTCCCGGATCTTTGATCTTTCTTAAGAACTATTGCAACTTTTGAACCAGATTTTATATCTGACCTTTTTTTTCCATCCATATTTATATCCTTCTATTACACTGCCTTTTTATCAGTTATTCTATACGAAAATTGATTTTGATGTAGGTTTAGGCACTTTTATTACCATTACCTGAACTATATCACTACTTTCATTATACCAGCAATGTTTAATATTTTTTGGACTTTCAATTACTGTATCTGCAGAAGCCTCCTGTTTCTCATCACCAATCTCAATAATTCCGGTTCCTTTAAGTACATAGAATACAACATTTTCCGGGGTTATATGTGGTTTAAGAGCCTCTCCTGCTTTAAGTGTTATTATATTTATCAATGCTTCTTTAGAATCATAAAGATTACGGACATCTACATCGTTAGCAGTCTCCATCTTTTTTATATCCATTAGTCGTTTTGCGATCATGTTTACTTCCTTAAGTCTAAGATGACAAAAAAGATAAACATAAATTGAAGTACAGTCAATTTATTATTGTTGTTAATTATTTTTTTATGGGATATATTAATTTAAGAACATAGAAATCTGGATAACAAGTTGATCATCAAATTTAATATATCAAACCTAAGGCTTCTTGCTGTACTTCTATTCTCACTATTAACTTTAAATCCAGTTTTTGCTGGGAACGTGTACAATGGTGTGCAGATTCTGATTGGAGTTGTACCTGAAATGCAGGGGATGGAAACAAAGACAGATACCCTTATTTATAATATTCTTGTTTTTGAATTGGAAAAATATGGATTAATTACGGAGAAAATTCAATTTGAATCCAATAATTCACTTGAACTTGTGTTATCTTCAGATTCAGGAATAGGACTGGCTGTTATCTGCAGTTATACAACAATCGATACAAGGGTTTTCCTGAATATAGAATTATATGATTCCAGGACTATGTTAGTACTTGCGTCTGCTACTACCAGTGCAGATTTTGATCTTTCATTTGATAAAGTAATTACTAAAGTAGTATCGGAACTTATAGGTTTGGCAGATGAAGAATTAACAAAACGTGTGGTGAGATTTGACTTTGAAGATAAATCTACAGAGGTGGAAGAAGATAATATCCATGAAAAAACAGTGCCTGAAATATTTGTATCTGAAGCAAAAGGTGGGCTGGAATTATTTCTTAATACAGGTACAACTATGGGAGTAGGGGAAAGCAGTAATTTTATGCAGGTTCCAGGATTCTGTTTGGAGCTCTCTACCAATTATTGGTTTTTTACTTCAATCGGATTTCTTGGTATTGGTGCACAGGCAGCAGCCAACCTATACCCTTCGACAGGTCAGGATACATCAACAAGCCTGTTATTGTTTCCGGTAGGTCTAAGTATGGCCTGGTCCACTACAACCGATAAACTAGTCTCAGGCATTGTTCAAATTGGGGCTGGTCCGTCTTTAGCAGTTCTTCTTTTCGAAGGTGCTGAACCTCTTACTAAGATTGTTCCTTATATTAACAGTTCTCTGTTGTTAAGTTTTAATTTTCGGAAATGGATGAGTCTTGGGATAAAAACAACCTACAGTATCTATTTTGAGGATACAGGGGTGTTAACAACTCTTACACCGTCTATTTATGCTTCATTCAGGAGTTGGAATTGAGAACAAAAGTAATTACAGGATCAATTATCTTTCTCCTCCTAATAAGTCTTTTTCTTATATCCGGCTGTGATGATTTCAGCCTGATTGAGATTCTATCAAACGATATTTCACTTATTCCTGGAGAGGTTACTCTTAATTTTAATGAATCTATTAAATTTGAAGTTTCTGCAGGGGTATCCCCTTTTGTATTCACAGAAAGTGGTGATGGGGCAATATCCGGTAATGTCTTCACCGCTCCTGGTACTTCAGGATCTTTCCCTATAATGGTGGAAGATAATCTTAGGCGTACTGCTGAAGCTACAATAACAGTAGTAGACCCCGCAACTCAAGTTTATATTACACCTGAAATAGTAAGCACAGTAATAGATGGTGTTATTTCATTCACAATCAGTGGTGGTACAGGGCCGTATACTGTTATTTGGGATTCCATTTTGGGTGAGTATGATACCACTACTGATGAATATACTGCTCTAACTGCTGGAGCGGATACTATTATGGTTACGGATAGCTTGTTACAAACAGCAGAGGCATATGTTAATATTACTAATAATACAGATCTGATGATAAGCCCTCAAATAGTAGAATTACTACTTGGAGAAACTGTACAGTTCTCTGCCAGTGGTGGTTCAACAACCTATACTTACAGTCATTTTTCCGGGGATGGTTCTTTTTCTCCAGCTACACGAATATATACAGCTCCTGCGGTCCTGGGTAGCCCTACTGCCTTAATTAGAGTAGACGATACCGGTACAACTGAAGATGCAACTATCTATATTGTTGCAAATCCTTTTACAATAAATCCGTCCCTTGCAATTACACTGAATGTTAGTGATGAGTTTACCTTTTCCGCATCCAATGGTAATCCGCCATATACATTTTCCATTCTGGATAATGAATCATCAGGATCAATCAATAGTGCTACCGGCCTTTTTACAGCTCTAATAAAAGACAATAATGTTACTGTAGTTGTTGAAGATTCTAGGGGAACTATGAGCACCTGCAGGGTTAAGATTAAAGATTAGTTAACTACTCTGTCCCTGTTAGAGATTTTACAAGATTATTAATCTCAGTTAATGCAGCTATTCTCCCTTCTTCCATCTGAGTATCAGAAAGAACATCAAAGTACTGTTCTACCTGTTCCAGAAGTTCAGGATACTGTGATTTTACAGATTCGGAAGATAAAACCTGCTTTAAAAGAATTTTTGTTCCTAAAAGATCCAGAATTTGTTCCTGATTACTTGGGCCCTGTTTTATATCTCCAACTATTATTAAAATGTTATTCAGAACCTCTCGTTCCCTTTCAGCCTGTTGAATCTGCTTTTCTTTTGTACTGAGTTTAATCGATTCGGCTGAAAGCTTTCTTTCCAGGGTAGTAATCTCGGAAGTCAGGCTGGCTTTTTCCCTTGGGAATACTTCTTTAATGGTTCTTTCCATATTTATGGAATCTTTTAGAGTTTTTATAATAAAATTTTCAACGGGAAGCCTTTCTCTTATTCCTGGTAGAACTAAAACTGATTCCTGCTCAAGAAATCCTTCAAGCTTCCTAATTTCTGTCATTGCTATCTCAAATTCATTGTTCTGTATTTTATTTTCTATTATATTGTAGGAAGTAAGAATTTGAGAGAATACAAGTCTTTCTTTAGTGTTTACATCCTCAACTTCTTTCAGCTGCGTTAAAACCAATTCTTTCTGATCCTCTAAAGCTGCCGATTGCTCACTGAACTCCTTTGATAGCTCAGCTTCTTTCTGTCTGATTAATTCCTCCAGACGATTTTGCTCACTTTTGGACTGATCAAGATCTTTTTGATATTCTTCAATCTTTATTGACATAGCGAGTTCTTTTTCTGCTAGTTCCTGCTCATGCTGTTCTTTGAAATCATTCATTACAGATTGATTTTCTGCTTCCAGTCTGCTGGATATTTTTTCAATTTTTTTCTGTATATCTTCACTTGGCAGCCCCTGCTCTACGAGTTTTACTCTCTCGGCTTCAAGAGTCTTTTTCATGGCTATTCGGAGTTCCTCTTCCCTTACATTCAAGGTTTTTTCGATATCTTCTTTTAATTTTTTTCTGTCCTCAATTGCAGTACTTAGCTGGGTTTGTATACTCTGAATCTGCTGATCTCTAATCTCCATTTGTTCTTCAGAATCAGCTTTGACTGCTGCCAGAATTTTACTTTCTGCAGAGAGTAATCTACTTGTAGTTGTAAGTATGTTTTGTTCCTTACTGTTATAAAAGGAGAGGAAAAATAAACCACCTCCAAGTAAAACTATAATAGATCCGATTATAACTATTAAAGGAATTACAGTATCATTTTTTATTACCGAAAAATCAGCAGAAACTACAGCTGTTTCTGCATGCATTTTCTCAACCATTCTATCAATCTCTGAGTAGATTCCATCTTTGGCAGGATCTAAGGGTTTGATGTCTGCTTTATTGTTGTTTTTAGTCCGTTTTTTGCCGGCACTCTGAAGTAATCCTTTCATTATTTAAATGATCCTTTTTCTTACACTTATGGGATTTGCTGCTGCTCTTTCTGCCAGGAATGGGATAACACAGATCGCAACAGATTTTCTTAAATTCAAAGCAGACTCTTTGGATAATTATGCAAATACTCAGTGGAGTTTACTTGAAGATAACAATCTGACCTCAAATATTGAATTTGTAAATGCAGCTAGGGATGCGGTAGAGTCATTTGCACGTAGCCTAATAAGGAGTGAAACTGAGATTATCTTTGGTATTGATGATGTTGGTGTTGTACAGATGAATACCGGGGAACTGTCTCTGAGTCAGACTGAAGTTTCTGATTTACTTGGTATCTATAAAAATAAAGAATCTGGTTGGTTTACATTGACATTGGGTGGCTCTCTTAGAGTTGCCCAGGGCTTTTATCTTGAATCTTTTAAGAGGTATGTTTTTGTAAGTGAACTCCGAAGTACATTTTACGGCTCAGTTTTACAGATTTATTATCAAAGTGGACTAATATTATTTGTTGCGGCATTAACATCTATTATTCTTCTTGGGCTTTTTATTTCTTACCTTACGTCACCTTTAAGTAGAATGATATCTGTAATTAGAGAGATTATAAAAGAGAATGACCTCAGTAAACGTATTTCCCTTCTTTACAGAGATGAAATTGGTGAGCTTGGGCACACTTTTAACCTAATGAGTAGTCAGTTGGAAAAAGCGTATGATCAGGTGAAGAATTTTGCATATAAGGCTGTTGTTGCAGAGAAAAATGAAAAGAAAATAAGAAATATTTTTCAAAAATATGTTCCTCATAATGTTATAGAGCAGTTTTTCAATGATCCTGATGGCATGTTAACAGGCAGTTCAAGGGAACTTGCAGTATTATTTTCTGATATCCGGGGATTTACAACAATTTCTGAGGAAATGCTCCCGGAGATGGTAGTTGAATCCCTTAATAAATATTTTGAACATATGGTGGATATCATAATAGATCATGATGGTATAGTAGATAAGTATATGGGTGATGCCATAATGGCTTTTTATGGCGCTCCGGTACAGCATAAAAATGATTCCCTACTTGCTGTTCAGACAGGACTTGATATGCTGGATGAAATAAAAAACTTTAATATATGGCAGTTAGAGAATAATCGTCCTTCCTTTGATATTGGTATTGGTATTAATTATGGTCAGGTAACTGTAGGTAATATAGGATCGGAAAAGAAGATGGATTACACTGTTATAGGGGATATGGTTAATACTGCTTCAAGGCTGGAAGGGTTGACAAAAATATATGGTCGACCATTTATTATATCTGGTTCAGTTTATGAAAAGATAAAAGATAATTTTCCTTGTCAGCAACTGGATAATGTTGCTGTTAAAGGCAGGCAACAGGGGATTCCTGTCTATTCTGTTCAACGAGAGCTAAGCATTCAGGAAGATAAATCGTATCAAATATTTTCTGAAGGACTGGAAATTTATAATAAAAGAAAATTTAAAGAAGCTCTAAACTTGTTCTGGAAGGGACAGAATTTATTCCCTTCCGATAAATTGTTTGATTTATATATAAACAGGTGTATCGAATTCATTGATAAGCCACCGTCAGAAGATTGGAACGGAGTAACAGTAATGGATCACAAGTAATATACCATTTCCCCAACTCTTATCTCCAAATCCTAAAATCTCAGTCAATCCTAGTCAAAAATTCAAAGTAGCAAAATAGTCATCCATTGTTTCTGCTCTTCTAATCAACTTTGTACTACCATCTTTCTGTAATAGAATTTCTGATGACCTTAGTTTGCCATTATAGTTGAAACCCATGGCATGCCCATGTGCGCCTGTATCATGTATTACAACAAGATCACCTGTTTCCAATTCTGGAAGTTTTCTATCTATGGCAAATTTATCATTGTTTTCACAGAGGCTTCCTGCTACATCATATGTACATTCTAATGGCAAATTCTCTTTCCCTGGAACAGTAATATGGTGATAGGCTCCATACAGAGCGGGTCTCATAAGGTTAGTCATACAGGAATCCAGGCCGGCATAGGATTTATACTTTTCTGCAACCTGTCTGACAGTTGATACCAGATATCCATAGGGGCCAGTGACCATTCTTCCACATTCAAAAACTATATTTAAAGGATCAAGTCCTGCGGTCACAATCATTTTATTATAGATTTTCTTAATTTCATCAGAAACATAGAATAGATCCATTTCTTTTTCTTCTGGCTTATAAGGTATACCTATACCTCCACCCATATTGACAAATTCTATTCTAATATCTGCTTTTTCTTTTAATTCAATGGCAAGTTCAAACAGCATCCTTGCTGTTTCCACAATATAATCTGGATCAAGTTCATTTGAAGCAACCATAGTATGAAGACCAAAGCGATTAACTCCCTTTTGTTTCATTAAAGGGTAGGCCTTAAGAATCTGATCCTTTGTAAGACCATACTTTGCTTCTTCAGGATGTCCTATTATAACGTTTCCTGCTCTTGCATTACCTGGATTAAATCTAAAACAGATAAGCTCAGGTAATTCTGCACTGCTTCCCAGAATTTCTATATGAAGAATGTCATCCAAATTTATTATGGCATTCAGTCTTTTGGCTTCTTTAAATTCATCTGCAGGTGTATCATTTGAAGTGAACATTATCTCTTCACCTGTTATACCTGCTTTCTCTGCAAGAATAAGTTCCGGTAAAGAACTGCAGTCCGCTCCAAACCCTTCCTCTTTTAAAATTTTCATAATAGATGGATTGGGGCATGCTTTCACTGCATAGTAATTTTTAAAGCCAGGCATCCAGGAGAATGCATCCTTCATTTTTTGTGCATTTTTTCTAATTGCCGCTTCGTCGTATATATGAAAAGGGGTAGGATATTTTTCTACAATTTTTTTAAGTTCTGATTTTGTAAATGGTAGTGTTTTTGTGTCCATCGGTTCTGCTCCTGTGGTATCGTTGGGGCACGGCGCGCCGTGCCAGTACTCCATTATATCTTTAAATTCTTTTTGATACTTTCCATTGCTGATTCAATATCCTCACGGTGCCCAAAGGCACTAAGTCGAAAAAATCCTTCGCCTCCCGGGCCAAAGCCGGAACCGGGGGTACCTATTACTCCTGTTTCTGAAAGAAGTTTATCAAAGAAATCCCAGGAAGAAACTCCCTCCGGGGTTTTCAACCATATATAGGGAGCATTTATCCCACCATAATAAGTAAGTCCAACAGCTTCAACACCCCTCATTATAATTTTTGCATTTTCCATGTAGTATTTAACAAGAGTTTTAGATTCCTTTAAGCCTTCTTCGGAGAATACAGCTAAAGCACCTTCCTGAACAATATTAGAAGCACCGTTAAAAAATGTGCACTGTCTTCGATTCCAAAGGCTCCTAATCTCACCCGGTATTGTCCCTTCGACTACAAGGGCTTCCGGGACTACAGTCCATCCAAGACGGACTCCAGTAAACCCGGCAAATTTTGACAGACTATTGATTTCCAATGCACACTCTTTTGATCCTTCAATCTCAAATATTGATCTTGGAAGACCTGGGTCAGATATGTATTCACTGTATGCTGCATCAAAAATTATTACAGCTTTGTTTTTTCTTGCATAATCAACAAAACTTTTAAGCTGATTATGTGTTGCAACAGCTCCTGTTGGGTTATTTGGACTGCAAAGATATATCAGATCTACTTTTTTATCTGGAACAGATGGGAAAAAATTGTTTTCTTCTGTACAAGGCATGTAAATAAGCCCTTCATACTCAGCTTTTTCACTGGAATATTCCCCAGTTCTACCTGCAATAACATTTGAGTCTACATAGACAGGATAAGCAGGATCCTGAATAGCAATAACAGAATCAGAGGAGAATATCGATTGAATATTGCTTGAGTCGGGTTTTGCACCATCACTTATAAAAAAATCACCTGGTGTTAATTCTATCCCCTTACTTTTGTAATAATCTGATAAAGCCAGTCTTAGTTCTGTTTTCCCCTGTTCATCACCATAACCGGAATATGTGTTTATATTGGCAAGATTTTTAACACCCTGTTTTAATCCTTCTATCACTTTAGGAGTCAGCACTTCAGTAGTATTTCCTATTCCCAGTTTTTTTAGAATCTTATCAGGATGTTTTTCCTTGAATTCCCTGGTTCTTCTTGCTATCTCAGGAAATAGATACCCTGCCGCAAGTTTTTTATAATTTTTATTTATTTCCGCCACTTACTATACTCCTGTTTTTACTGTTAATTATTCAGTACCCAGGCTGTTAGTCTGAAGGCTATTAGGGTTGTATAGATAATTTATCTTGAAATTCTTTTCTTTTTAACCTAATAGTCTAACAGGCTACAGCCTTCTTTAGCTTCTCACCGCCATGGGGATCCCTGTTTTTTCAACAATTGCTTTCAATTTTGCTCTCTTGCCTTCACTTGAAAGACTGCACATAGGCAGTCTGAAAACTTCTTCACACCATCCACGCATTGCCATTGCTGTTTTTATTGGAATTGGATTAGTTTCTATAAACATTGTCTGAAAAAAATTAGCCAGTTTCTTTTCCTCTACTCTTGCTTCTTCCAGTTTCCCTTCAAGCGCCAGTTTTACCATATGAACCATCTTGTCAGGAATAAGATTGGCAGCTACAGATATTACACCTTTTCCACCGGCCTCAATAAGGCTTAATGTCATGTTATCATCCCCTGAAACAACATGGAAATTAGTATTAGTACTTGCAATTACATCTTTCATTTGCTGAAGATTTCCGGACGCTTCCTTAACTGTCGTAATATTTGAGCATTCATCAGCAAGGCGTGCAAGAGTTTCAGTTTCGAGATTTACACCTGATCTTCCCTGAATATTGTACAAAACACATGGGATTGATATTGAATCTGCAACTGCCTTAAAATGAAGGTACAGTCCCTGTTGAGTCGGTTTATTATAATATGGGTTTACCAGAAGAACTGCATCTACTCCTGATTTTTCTGCATGTTGTGATAATTGAATAGCTTCACTTGTGGCATTACTTCCTGTTCCTGCAATAACAGGAACTCTTCCTGCAGCTACTTCTACTGTCAGTTTAATTACCCGGTCATGTTCTTCATGGGAAAGAGTAGGGCTTTCACCGGTAGTTCCACATGGAACCAGTCCACTTATACCACTGGCAATTTGAAACTCTATTAAATCTTTGAAGGCCTCCTCATCGAAAGTTCCTTCCTTTGTGAATGGTGTAATTAATGCTGTGTAAACGCCTTTAAGATTGGTCATAACTATTATCTCCTTTTATTATATCCTGCATCATATTATTTATATTAAAAAATCCATTTTTGTTCATTATCCATTCTCCTGCCTTAATTGCACCTAATGCAAAACCCTCACGTCCTCTGGCAGTATGTTTTAACTCGATTGTATCAACAGGGCTGTCAAATGTAAGTAAATGTGTTCCAGGAATGCTACCTCCCCTGGTTGAAGATATATGGAGTTCCTCAGGCGATATTTGCCTTTTAAGTTCTTCAGAAACTATCACAGATTTTCTATCAATTGAATTTATAACAATATCTCCCATCATAGATGCTGTACCCGAGGGGCTGTCTGCTTTTTTATTATGATGAAATTCATGAATAAATGGATCATATTCTGAGAATGAGTTCATAATTTCACTTGCTCTGCTTAAAATTGCGAAAAAGATATTAACACCTAAAGAAAAATTTCCTGACCAAATAATAGCAGAACCTTTTGTTGATACCAGCTCTTGCATATTGTTCATATTGGAATACCACCCAGTGGTGCCCATAACAATTTTTTTGCCTGCAGAACAAACTATTTCAGCATTTTTCAGTGCAGTTTCAGGAATAGAGAAATCTATCACTACATCTGCTTCTTTAAGTATATCAGATGAAAGAAATTTATTGCTTGCCCCGGTTGCTATTGGGTCTACAGTAGAGATAATAAAGTGACCTTTTTCTTTAGCCTTTTGCTCAATAATTTGTCCCATTCTGCCATAACCCGAAATTACTATATTCACAATAAGATACCTCCTGGCGTTCACTGTTTACAATTTGATGTAATTAATGTAAAGTAATACACTAATTTGAATAATATGTCCATATAAAAACAATAAGTTTTTATAATAACATGAAGTTAAAGGGGCTTTAATGGAATCAGTCAGCAGCATGGTCAAATATTTACTGGAAAATAAACCCTTTTTACTGGATGCACTAAGCCGGGGAATCCTGAGTCTGGGAAATCTTGCATCAGAATTCAAACCAGATATTGAAAAATCTTTAGGTAAGGAAATAAAAGAAACGGCAATTGTTATGGCATTAAGACGTTATGGTGATGATATCAGAGAGCATAGAGATCTTGCTGTATCTTCATCTATAACAGGTGAAATCCTTATGAAGACAAATATATGTGATTTTAATGTACAGAAATCTATCAATCTTCTTAGTAAGCTCAAAAATCTTTATGAGATGGTAAATATTGAACGTGGAGATTTTTTAAATATAATTGTTGGTAACAATGAGGTTAGTATTTCAGTCAGTGAAAAATATTA
>JAQIBN010000107.1 GCA_027859095.1 Spirochaetia bacterium
AAGTATAAACCAATTTACAGTACTCCTACAAAACTCCAGACAGAAATCATCAACAACTTTGATCTTAAATGGCCTGGTTTAACCTAACATGTTACAACTTGGGGAGGAATTACGGATACCACTCTATGCAGGAGAAACAAATATTACTCCAAACGAAGGCTTTAAGATTGCAGAAACAAAGGGAATAGTTTTTCAATGGAGAATTGATAATGAAGAGATGCAGATATTTTGATTGGCTACGTTAAAAATGGTGAAGTATTTCTGCAAGATCATTTTGGTAATGGAAATACAAAACATAAAGCTGATATAGATCTGGGGGGAACAGAGGATATCACAGTAATTGGAGGATCTGAGGAAGAGGATAAAACAACACTTGAATTTTCAATACCTCTACACTCATGGGATTCCAATGACCGCAAACTGGAAGAGGGTGTAGAATATAAGGTAATTTTTGCATTTGGCAAAAAGGACAACTTTACCTCCTACCATAAATTACGCACAAGCTTGATGATTACACTATAGGTAAATGACAGGCTTTAAATATTTTATTATTGCGAACGTAAGGAAAAAAATATAAGATACTGTCTGGAAGGAAGAAGCAGATCCAAATGGTTCTGACAGAAGGAAAGGTATCTTATGAAATTATTTGCAAAATTTTCACTACTAATAACTATTGGCGTTTTATTAACAGGACTTACAGCAATTTTGGTTCTCTATCTATTTGGGGAAGCAACATTAGTAACAATTGCTGTAACTTTTAGTCAAAGTATTGTCATTGTAATTTCAGGTCTTTCCATGCTCTACTTTATTATAATTCGAACTTTAAACAAAATTATTGTCGAAATTGAAACAAAATCAAAAAATCAGGATATCAGCGATATTGTCTTAAATGGAAACAGGAAAGATGAACTAGGACGTATTACAAGCGGCCTTAATAATTTTCTTTCAATAATTACTAAAATAATTATGGATGTTAAGGCTACTGCTGGGAAAAATCATACCCTTGGGGATAATCTCTCCGACAAGTCTGATGAATCTATAAATGCAGTAAGAGAAATTTCTAATAAGATATCAACTACTTCTGAAGAAATAAGAGATTTAGACAGTAATATTGGAGAATCAAGTGATTCAATGGATGATATTTTTACAGGCATAAAAAGACTCTCTGCGCTTCTAATTAATCAATCAGAGTCAATTACAACTTCATCTTCTGCCATAGAAGAAATGGCATCTTCAATAGATAGTGTAGCAAGAATTACAAAAAGTAGATCTGATGCCACAGAGAATTTGATTAATTTGACAAAATTGGGAGATACTAAAATCAAATCTACAGAAAGTGTTATAAACAGTATTTCCAAAAGAACAGTTGAGATACATTCAATTATTGCTCTTATAGATGACATTGCCAGTAGAACTAATCTCCTTGCTATTAATGCATCAATTGAAGCTGCTCATGCTGGAGAAAAAGGTAAAGGATTTGGTGTTGTTGCCGGAGAAATTCGAAAATTAGCTGAGAACACAGAAGGTAATGTTAAAAAGATTTCTGAATCATTAAAAGCCATTACAACTGAAATAAATAATGCACTTACAACCAGTAGTGAAAGCAGTTCTACTTTTAAGGATATTACCGAAAACGTACTTGGCGTTACTTCAGGTCTTCATGAAATATCTGCAAGTATGGAAGAACTTGCTTTTGGAAAGCAAGAAATATTAAGAGCTACTACAGAACTTATGTCATCAAGCCATGAAATAAGCACATTTACAGACACTATGAAAGAAAAAACCAATGCAATAAACAGTACTATGGGAGTGGTAAGATCCACTTCTGCAAAAAATCTTGACAATATGGAAGATGTAAATTTTGCTGCTGATGAACTAAATAAAATTTTTATGCAGGTAACAACCCTGGTACAACAAAACTTACTAAATACTGATCTCCTCGGCCAAAGTATCGGAAGGTTTTACTCAGACCAGATTATTGAAGAAGATTACTCTGAAGTAAATATTGGAATAACCTGGAGTGACATGTTATCTGTTAAAAACGAAAAAATAGATGGCCAGCATAAGTGGCTGGTAGAGAATTTGAATATATTTCTCCTGGCAATGATGAATGGAGAAGGCGTTGATAAAATTAAGGAAATGCTCGAAAAACTTGGAGATTATGTGGTTTTCCATTTTAAAGATGAGGAAAAGTATTTAGAAACAATTGCCTACCCTAAGCTGGAAGAACATATCGAAATACATAAAAATTTTGTTAAAGAACTGGGAAGTCTTGCAGAAATTCTATCAGAACAGGGACCCAGCCCGGAACTTGCAATTGTTTTACAGGAAAAAGTGGCTCTTTGGTTAATTAATCATATTACAGTAACAGATATGGATTACAGACATTTCTACGAAAACAATTAAAATACTAATACAGTATTTTAATTGTTTTTATTAATTCACAATTCACATTAAACTGATCCAAGGGATTATATTTGATAATATTTCTACAAAAAAGTGTTGCATTCTTTGATATTTGTATTATAACTTATAATATGTAATTTTATATTTTTGAATATAGATGAATTACTTGAAAAAAAAGGATTATCTGTTGAAACAATAAATGTAAATGAAATGCTGGCTGAAGCTACAAAAGTTATGAATAAAAAACATATTGGTGCACTGGTGACTGTTGAAGATAATGGAGAGGTTTCAGGAATAATCAGCGAAAGAGATCTTCTTATGGTTTGTAATGATTGTGACCATAATAGAACTGTTAAAGATCAGATGACTCCTAAAACCAAACTTATAACTCTTAAAATGAACGATACTCTTCGGATAGCTATGAAAATTTTTACCGAAAAAAAGATCCGACACCTTCCTGTTCTTGATGGTGAAAAACTTGCTGGGATTATTTCAATTGGTGACGTTGTTAAAGAACTGCTTGAAGTGGTAGAAGAGGAAAATAGACATTTAAAAGAATACGTTCTAGGATAAATTCTTTCAAATTGACAAATGTTTACAAAAATACTAATCTATACATTCCTGACAGATAAAAATCTACCACTTGTCAGTGTACTTCCTCAGATAAAAGAGGAAGTAATTTTATTTTTAGAGGGATGCAGATGAAAAATAGATTATATATTTTCTTTTTAATTATTTTACTTATTTTATCCATAGAGATTGTAGTAGCTGAAGGATCCAGGGAGCAACGTGACGAACTGAATATAACAGTTGCAGTATTCAAGGGGCCTTCTGGAATTGCAGCTGCAAAACTGCTTGGTGATAATTTTCAACCTGGATTTGGAGTTAATATTGAATACATAATACTCTCTTCCCCTCTGGAAGCTGTAGCAAAAATGACCAGTGGAGAAGTAGATGCTGTTTTTCTGCCCCTTAACATGGCAGCCAAGCTGTATACCAAAGGGCCAAAATTCAAACTGGCTGCTGTTAGCGGTCTGGGATCACTTTATATGGTTTCTTCAGATCCCTCAATTAATACATGGAATGATCTAAAGGGAAAAACTATCTACCTTACAGGGAAAGGAGCCACCCCAGACTACCTACTTAGATATCTACTAATTAAAAATGGTCTTGATCCAGAAAAAGATGTTACACTAAATTTTTCAGCTCAGGCTCCTCAGATTGCCCAATTGATGATAGCGGAAAGAGCTGATACATCATTTATTCCACAACCTTTTGCACTTCAAATCGAAATGAAATCTGAAACAGCTAAAACTATTCTTGATCCACAAAAAGAATTGTTAAGAATACGTGGAGGAGAACAGGCATTTCCATTTACTGCTTTTGCCATTAGCCCTAAACTTTATGAAAACAAACCAAACGCAGCCAATGCTTTATCTGAAGCATTGGAAAAATCAATAAACTGGTCACTGGAAAATCCTAAAAAGGCAGCTGTTATTATTGAAAAATTTGGTATAATGAATGCAACTATAACAGAAGAAGCAATTCCTGTTTCCGGGATAAAGTATATCCATGCATCCACGGCACAGGAAAGTGTTGAAGATTTTCTTAATATGATGCTGGAATTGGATCCCGTTTCTGTAGGAGGCGCTCTGCCTGATGAAGGTTTTTACTTCGGTAAATAATAAATTAATTAGTGTGCTTTCTGCGATAGTTCTATTTCTATTGTGGAAAATTTTTTCTATAAAAATTAATGCTGAGATAATACTTCCACCCCCGGAAGATGTTCTTTTCCGACTAATAGATATTTCAAAAAGTAATAAATTCTGGCAGTCTGTAATAAGTACAACAACCAGGACCCTCTATGGCTTTACTCTCTCTTTTACTGCTGGTTTTATTACGGGGATAGCCTGTGGTAGCAGTAAGAGAATAAGTGCAGCCCTGACGCCACTTATTTCTGTCATCAGAGCCGTCCCCGTTATGTCAGTCATTTTAATAGCAATGATCTGGTTTAGAACAGATATGGTTCCTGTTTTTGTCTGTTTTTTAATGATTTTTCCAATAATTACAGCAAATGTATCACAGGGTATTAGTGAAGTGGATAATTCACTCATTGAAATGGCATCCGCCTTTAATATAAGCAAATATAACAAGCTTCTGCATATAACAATTCCCTCAATAATTCCATTTGTGCTGGCAGGAATAAGGTCTGCTGTTGGTGTAGCATGGAAATCTGGATTTGCGGCAGAAGTTTTATGCCAACAAGTAAAAGGCAG
>JAQIBN010000133.1 GCA_027859095.1 Spirochaetia bacterium
TCCCTGGATTTGGACACCTTCTTTTAAAGCAACCTTTCCAAAAATTGATTCAATTATCAAGTCTTTTGCATCTTCTAAAATCACACAACCAGTCCATTCTTGCTTTGATTCATATTTTACAATTTTAGGAAAACATTTACTTAAGAATATATCTCTTTCTTTATCCAAAATAAAATTACCTATTGAGATAGCACCTCTTAATGGAAAGTTTTTTTTAAATCCTATTTCCAAAATAAAATGTATTGCTCCAATAAAATTATTTACATTAAATACATCATCAACTTTATTTGATACTAAAATTATTGAATCAGAAAATATTTGGGCAGAAGCAAAATTTGTACGTCCATCAGTACTTTCTGTTCCATAAAATGTTCTATTTCGTGCTTCATCAATAAAATCAGAATATGTTTTATATAATTCTTTTATTGGAACCGTAGACAATTGGTGAGAAAAACCCAACACATCTAAATAACAGATTAAACTATTTTCAAATTCAATAATTTATTCCCCCTTAATTATTTAGAACCATTTATCTAATGGGTTTCAAATGTATTCCAGAAAGGTTTATAGACACAGGAATAAAAAATCTCACTGTAATACAATTCAAAATTGTTGCTAATAGGTTGGATCAAAACTCTGTAATTATTTCTTATTTCTTCTTGGATTGGATATCCATATTTTTCAAAATCAAAATCTTTCCGTTCACCAGTATAAACTTCATTATGTATTTCTCTATATTTATTTTTCGCTTGAATATAGACTAATGTCGCTTCATTGTGTATTTTTCCATAAAAATGTTGTCTCATTCTTCTTATAATAGTTTGACTAATTCCTATATAGACCAATTTATTATTACTATCTTTAAATGCATATAATCCTTTAATCTCTCTATTTTCATTTATTAGATCCTTAATCTTATTAGTTCTAAATACTTTCTTATTCTTTATCTCAAAAATATCGTTAACAGACATACCTTCATTGTTAATAAAATCTTTACAATCAGAATCAATCTTATTTTTAAATAATTCAAAATCAGTAGGATATTTTTCGTTTTTATAGTTTTTCAATTATTTCCCCATGTTATTTTACTTCATATTTACAATTATTTGTTCTCCCTTAATTTTACTTCCATCCCTAGCTGAAAACAAGAACAATTTATTTCTTAATATTCTCAATGTTTACCCAATAATTACTCCCTGTTGAGCCGGGGAAAATATTGCATATCTTACTGCATCCATGTAGTGATCGTTTATCTTTATAATTTTGTCGTCTTCATCCCTGGAGTAGTCCCAAATTTCAGAGAGAACCCCGGAGCATTCTGATGATATGTAGAATCTTTCCCTTTCAATCAGGCTATTAATGTAGTCAATGCCGGGATCTACTGCATTGTTTGCTTTAATACCGGCGGTTATCTCCTGGATTCTTTCGCCTCCGGCTGGATCGCAGTAGACTGGGAAGTCATCTTCATACCATCCTTTGTCTGTAAGCTGATCGTTGAAGGTTTTTGTTGTTATATTGTGGCCGCCGTGATCTTTTACTACATAGATTTTGTTTTCATGATAGCCGATTTTTACTCCTGCAATGTTCAAACCGAAGTCCTGGCCTCCGGTGTAGTACTCCATTTCCGGGAGATCTTCGGGGCTAATGATCATTTCTTCTGTAAATCTGTCATAGATGCAGCCTTCGCCTTTTACCCACTGACCATAACGGAATCTTGCCTTCTGTTTTTCCGGGAGAATCTCAAGAACATCCTCAATGTAGTCCTCTGCCAGATTGGATCTGTTATCTTCTGGATTAATCAGCATGGATACATACATCTCTGGTCGGACAATTGGTGTATCTGTTTTAAAATCTATCTTTCGTATAAAGATTCTGTAGGACCAGTGAAGAGGGGAAGCCGGGTTGCAGTCGTACAGAAACATATTCCTGCAGCCGGGGATTTTCATTGCAAGTCTGGAATAGGCTGTTGTTACAGCATGGTAGGATATCTGGGATACTTCGTTAAAATAAATAGTGTTGTACTCATGACCCAGTATTCGGTCTACCTGTTCTTTGTCTCCAAGACCACCGATCCAGATTTCACTGCCGTTGTAGAGGCTAATGTAATTGTCATGTCGGTTTAGTTTGTAGAGTTTTGTACCAATAAGTCTGTTCAGCCAGGGGATCATTGTTTCATGAAGAACGGAGCTTCTGGCATCCTTTAACCGTAACCGGCAGATAAGATGACGGCTTCCGGGATACCTTAGGCTCCGAAATATAATAGCAAGCACAAGGATAGTTGTTTTACCGCTTCTGGCTCCTCCGAAAAGAAGGATGTGCTTCGCACCACTTTTTATTAGACTTAGGGCTTCCCTTTGTGCCCTGGTCGGTAGAAATTTTCTGTTCACACACCGTCAAATTCTTCGAAGAAAGAAATCTGCATCTGTTTTAAATTCCCAGGCTTTCCCTCTTCATCTTCCGGATCCAGACTTTCCCTTTCAATGGAAACACAGTTCTTAAGCCATTCGGTAATCATCCCCTGGGACAACTCTTCAGCGTCAAACTTATCAAGGCGTTTCTCGACAAGATCCAGCATCTTCTGGGAGATAGCAAGATGTTTCTTTTCCCTCTCCCGGAAAGTGTTCTCTCTTTCAGACCTGCGGATATTATCCAGGTGTTTATCATAATCACCGGAACGCCTGACCCAAAGGTTCTTTTTACTCCATGCCTGCCATATCCCGCTCCGGCTCATGGGAGTATTACTCCGGACAAGAGCCTTCTTAATACTTCTGTCACCGCCATAGTCCCGGTAGAGACAGAAAGCATGATATGCAGCATTAGTTTCCCCTGGCTGACGGAGCCAGCTTTCCTCTTCGATAAACTTTGCAGGTAGATCATTCATTATTTTAAATCTACCCCCGCCATCTCCCGGATAACAGTAATGGCATTATCAAACTCCTTCTCCCATTCCTTATTACTTATCATCCTGGCATGAGACTTTCTATTCTGCAAGAATTTCACAGCCTGTTTAATCTTTTCGATTGTCAGGTAAGGAGTTTTCATTTCTGAACCTTCCCGGTATCAATACTCGGAACAGAATTACTTTCAATCCATCCCTCCAGCTTCTCCCTTGTAAAAAACAAACGGCTCCCCAATTTAATATGAGGAATAATTCTTCTTTCAGCATAAGTATACAAAGTTTTTGTTTTAAGCCTTGTAATCTCAGCTGCCTCTTTGACTGTCAATAAAGCTTCCATAATAGCCCCTTTCATAACTTTTGTAGATAATAGAAAAAAACCGGTAACGAATTGTTTCTCTTCTCTAATAACAATATTACCGGTTTTTAGGACCCTCCAAAGGTAGGGTTTACCCTACCTTTAGGGGCATCTGGAGAATCTTTGCCTGGATCTTTTGCACATCCTGAAAATCATCTGCTTTGAAGTGGGTGTAGTGATCAGTCATAGCCTGGGATTTATGTCCAGTTAATTTCTGCAGCTTACTGTCGCTAATATTGTTGGTTCTCATTGTGGTATTAAAGAAATGCCTCCATCCATGAAAACTTAGATTTCTTTTCACCTGTTCAGCTTTAGGGATACCAATTTCTGTCATAGCATTCTTAAGCGCTTTGTTTAAAACTTGGGCAGAAACAGGTGTTTCTCCCCCTTTGATTGAAAATATATATTGACCTTTGTTAAGAACTCTTACTTTATCCAGCTCTATCTGTAATTCAGAGGGAATTGGAACCTGTCTGGAATCTTTCGTTTTTGTAGGGAGAAGTCCATATTTTGGGCTATACTGGTTTGAAACAAGAATGTATCCATCAAAAAGAACTTCATCCCTAACAGCACAAATCTCGCTTATCCTCATTCCCGTACATGCAGAAAGTAGATTAGCCAGATAGTAAATCTTCTTTAGCCATATTTTTTCAATAGATTTTTTGTCAAAGATAAGACCAACCTCAGATATACTAAGAATGTCTCTGACCCGGGGAGTTTCCTTCAATGGTGCAACATCAACAGCAGGATTTTTATCAAGTAATTTGCGCCTAATAGCATCAGAGAGCATAATATTTAGAAAAGTAAAGTTTACATTTGCAGTCTGATTTGATAAACCCCTTTTAGCAAATGCCATAAGCCATTTTTCAATATCATAACTTGTTATGTTCTTTAGTTTCATATTCTTAAAATAAGGCAGAATATTAAGTTTAAGATTTGACCTGCCGGAATCTATATA
>JAQIBN010000152.1 GCA_027859095.1 Spirochaetia bacterium
AACTTGAAATAATAATATATGCACTTGTTTTTAGATATATTTGTCCTAAACGGTTTTCCTGCTTAAGTTTAAAAGTTCCGTAACCAATAGAGAAAAAAACAATAGGAAATATTGTATAACGACCTATATTAATTATCAAATCAGTAAGAAAAGTAAGTATGTCTTTAAATATAATATTTTCTGGTGTTATTAGTATACCCAGAACAATTCCAATTATAATTCCCAGTAGATATTTTAGCCATATTTTCATGGATAAAACATACCTTAATAGTATTTAAGAATCAAGAGAAGTACTTCAAAAGCTTCACCTATCTTTTCTTTTGCATGGTAAAAGATTTAAGCATTCCTCTATCCTGGTATTTGAAACTTTTCCCGTGAACAGATTTTCCTCTCTCAGTGATATTTCTAAATATAAATTCTGCATATTCATCAATTTCAAAAGAATTAGAACTAAAAGAGTTTACCGTTAGTTTTTCATTCTGATATGAAGCAAAAAGAGATTTTGTTAATGCTGAAAGGCCTCCTGTTCCTACAGCAAAAAGTGGTGCAGGAATTTCATGTTGATCAATATTATGGACAAGAGAAATATTCCCATTATCTTTATTTTGGAAATACAAAATAATTTCTTTTAATATAAAAAGATTTCCTTTTAAACTAGTATCAATTACTCTTTCAATTTCTGAAGATGAAATTTCATGAATTGGTTTATTACTATGCTCTGAAGATAGGATAGTAAGTGCTTCATCAAACCCTCCTAGTTTATTCTGACAATCAAGAATCATATTTTTTGCTGATAAAGGTGATTTATTATTCCATAGTATTTCAAGTAGATTCTTTTTTTTTGTATTTGGTTTTTTATTAGGATTATTTAAAGAAACAGCAACTACAGAACCATTTTCAAGGAAAAGTTCAACAATTTTTGTTTTAAGGTCGGAATCGGGACCAGTTATTAAAATTTTATGTTTCATAATTCCCTTATAGCCTCTAAAAGCAAGTCAATTTGGCATTCCGATTTTTCTTCACCTTCCAGCCAGTCGGTTATAATATCAAAGATATCGTTAATGAGTTTTAAATTTGTATCATCCTTTATCAATTTCAATGTATTTATGGTAAAAATCCACCAGACAAATAACTGAAAAGGTTCTCTTTTAAACCATTCAATACCCTGGTGATAATTTCTTCCAATTAAATCTGAAATTATTGGGTAATCTAAATATTTTTCAAGTATTTGTAATTGAGACTCCGTGTCTTTAGTTTGCGAATCTTTCCACTTATTATGTGAAGCAATAATCAGTACGAGTTTAAATAATTCATGATGATGAGTTACTTCTATTCCTGCTTCAAAAAGAGATTGCCCAATAGCACGATTAATATCAAGGTCTTCCAGAAGTTCCAACAAATTAAAATTTAAGAGTGATTCTGTATCTCCTGGGTTTAATTTTGATAATGGAAAAAGCGTAATCCAGGTAAGCAGCATGATCCATATTTCGGGCATTATCCCTAACCCTGTGAAAATAAATTTTGTCCATATATGATTTTTTTTATCTTCCCTGGTTATTATGCTGCCTAAATACTCAACAGAATCAATTATTTCATTAAATAAGGTTGAAACCTGTTCCAGTGATTGTTCTTCAATAAAAGTACTTGATTTTAGATTGTCAAGAAAGGACGAATAAGTTTTTTTAAGTTGTATTTTAAATTCTTTAGACAAAATTTCGTCTTTTAGAACAAGAGCTTTTATTCCTTCTGTCATTTCATTAGTAAATAAATTGTATAATTTATTTGTTGCTTGTTTAAATGATATCTTTCTTAGTGATCTATATATATCTTTTGTTCCATTACCATTCAGTTCTTCAGCTAATTGACTCCATTTACCTGATGATGATTCATCAAATACTTCCTGGAAGTCCATAAAAACCTGACATTCATAACCGTTTAAATGTAAATATAATCCATCTGCAAAAATATTTTGTGATTTCCTAATAAAATATAATCCAGATCTTTGCTCTTTAAAGATACAATAATGCCTGGAACTGTTTTGGAGTTTAAGTGAAGATCCAATATTTGTATTTGCCTGATTAAGTTTAGGTGAGGCGCTATTTATCCAACCTTCAGCTGATGTATATGAGTTATTAAAAAAAACTATAGCATGTTCGTTAACTTTACTGTTTGACCAGGCAAATATATTTTCATTAATGTGACCTCCCTGGCTGTATAAATCATAAAGTTGGAAATTTTCTGATTCAGAAAATAAATACCTTTTTTTAATTAGTGGGAAAATTTCCCTATTATGTCTGTCAATAAAGTTTGTATCTGGAATTTCATTGTGATATGCTTTTCTGTATTCCATTCCATATTTTTCTTTAAACCCTTCAATCTGGCCATGGCCGAACATTGGTAGACCAGGCATGGTTGAAAGCATAGTGCATATTCCAAAATATTTATCTCCTGTCCCAAATTGTTCTGCAGCTGTATCCTCATCAGGATTATTCATAAAATTTACAAATCTTTTAAGTATTTCCGGATCAAAGCTAAGTGTATTTTTAATAGATTTTTTGTACTTTTGATTTTCTTCCATTTGAAGCATATTCATAAAGGCGCTGTTGTAAACTCTGTGCATTCCAAGATTTTTTACAAAATAACCTTCCATCATCCAGAAAGCTTCAGCCAGTAAAAGAGTATCTGGTGCTTCTTCTTTTATTCTATCAACAACTTCTCTCCAGAATTCAACAGGCATCGCATTGTTGAATTCTGATCGGTTTAAGCCTTTTTCTGATCTTGTTGGTATATCTCCGCCTGAACCAGGTTCAGGGAACCATAATCTTTGTATGTGCTTTTTCGCCAGAGTCATAGCTGCATCAAAACGAATAATAGGGAAATTCTTGGCAACATGAAGAATTGTCTGAATAATTGCTTCTCTTGCTTCCGGATTAAGGTAATTAAGCTGTGCTGTATCATTCCATGGCATAGAGGTCCCATCATTACCATGATAAATATGGCGTTCTTCTCCATTTTTAAAATCTACTCTTTTAAAGGTAACTGCAGCATCTGTCTGATCATAATAATGATCTTCGATATATATCCCAACATCAGGATTCGGGGATAGGTTTTGACCATTAAAACTATAATTCGGATATGGGGGATACGGTAATTGTAAAAACCAATCAGGATGTTCATTTACCCAATCAGAATCAATTCCTGTATGATTTGGCACCATATCACTTGCAAGGCGGATACCTCTGCTTGCACATCTTTGTTTAAGATTATGCAGTGATTGCCATCCTCCCAGTTCATCTGCAATTTCATATCGTTTTAATGAATATGCAGAAGACTCTGCTTCCGGATTTCCACAGGTACGTTTAATTTGTTTTGAAGCACTGCTTCTTTCCCATAGCCCAATAAGCCACAATGCTGAGAAACCTCGGGATGAAATTATATCCAGCTCTTTGTCTGGTATTTGATCCAGTCTGGTTATTGATATTTGATATTGCTTTGATAACTGGTCCAACCAGACAAGAGTACTCTTTGCCAGCATAACTACATTCGGCATCCAGTTTGAGTCCTTACTGAATCCTTCCGGGCTGCCATCAGCATAATCATAGTTATAAGCTTCCATTGGTCCTGGCCCTGGAGGGAAATGGGGCTTATTTTCTTCTTTCAAGAAGTCAATTCCCCTTAAAAGAAGCTGGAATTTATCACCAAGCAATAGTTCCCATTTTTCCGATATATATGATAGTTGATCTATAAGACTATCCGGATGTGCCTTCCCTGGGGCTTTGAGAAAATCTATGATATTGAGTTCATCAGTTCCTGGACCTTTAATTCCTTTTAGAAAAGAGTAACTGTTTTTCATCATTTCAAGATAGTCTGTATTCTTTATAAGATCATTCTCTTCAAAAATGATTGAGTAGGGGGAACATGCAGGATTTTCGTTTGTTAAGCGCAGGACAATCAATTCTTCTATAGTGTTGCCATTAGGAGGAAAACTGTCTGCAAAATTTTTGACTACTTTGTTAATTTTTAATTTCCCAATCTTTTTGTCAGCATATTCCCTTGTTTTTGTAAAAATTTCAGGGTTCTCATTTGTCAGATAATTGGCGAATATATACTCAAAAATCTGTCCGATTAAATTTACAGCATATACTCCAGCAGCAGTTGTGTTAATTATTTGATTATTTTTCTCAAGAAATGCATTAATTTGGGTTGAGATTTTAGCAGCATCAGTAAAATCTATCTTGAAATTTTTATCCACTACTATTCCTGGATTATTATTAATTTTAATTCTCATAGTTACCCCAAATATTAATTTTTAGTTGATCTAAGTACAGTTATTAACTGTTAGTTTCCAGTTTGTTAATTCTGTCTCTAATTCTTGCTGCTTCTTCATAGTCTTCAATTTCTATAACTTTTTCAAGCTCAAGTTTTAACATTTTTATTTCTGTTTTAGTTAGGTCTTTATTTTTATCAACAGTTTTATTGGTTATTGAGCTAATGGGTACTCCTGCTTCATCGATAATTTCTTCATCGATAAATATTGGACATTTTTTTCTTACAGATAAACCAAGCGCATCTGATGGACGGCAATCTATTGTTATTTCTTCTTTTCCTTTTTTTAGAATCAATTTTGCATAAAAGGTTCCATTCTGAAGAGAATTTATTTCTATTCGTACAATAGTTGTTTTTAATTGTTCGAATATCTGTATAAAGAGATCATGTGTGAGCGGTCGTGGCATAGGGACATTCCCCATTCCTATGAGTATTGATTGGGCTTCAAGTTGACCCATAAAGATTGGAACTGCACTTTCTGAACCTAAAGGACGAATAAGTACAGCATTTCCCTGATCTGTTCTCGCAATAGTCCAAATTTCAGCTTCTACAAGCATCTATTGATCTCCTTTATTTAGAATAAGGAAATTGTCATTAGTTATCAAGTAGAGGTTTTACGATGTTCATGGTAACAGCTTGTTTTTGGCTAGCTTTGCGCCAGTTATTGTTACTTATATTAGATAAGAGCTGATTTTTAAATTAAAAATGTGATACAGCGCAAAAAGCTTAAGTAATACTAATAAAATCTTCATTGTCAGTAAATGTTAGATTCTTTCTATCTTTTACAACACCAGGAAAACTTAAGCGTCTGTTATGCATAGCAACCCATATTCCTGGAGTAGTTATTCTAGTTGCAAAGAGAGCTTCTGTTACATTTTGAGTGGCATCAGAGTCTCTGAATCCGTAGGGACGCATTGCACCTGTAATAATAATGGGAATCTTTAAATTTGTTATATTACTAAATAAATATTCTCCAGTTTCTGAGAGAGTGTCTGTGCCATGAATAATTAGAATTGCATCTGAAAACGGTCTTGAAGTATCTATTGCTTCCAATATCTGTTTTCTATCTTCTCCATTCATATCAAGAGAATCTTTATTCATAACATGGATATACTTTATGGATAGATCGGGAAGGCGTAGTAATTTTAGGATTTCTTCTATCATAGTTTTGTCATTAAGAAGACTGCCCTCGTGTTCGTTATAGGTTTTATCAATTGTTCCACCTGTAGTAAGTATTGCTAAATTCACCATTTATACTCTTGTATTTTTTCATTTCCTGTAAGAGCTCTAATTGCTGCATCACGAAGAGCCTCTATTTCATTTTCTCCTGGGAAAACAAACACTTTCCCAATAAACTCAATACCTTTTTTTATTTCATCTACAAGGATAATACTGTATGCAAGACCTCCTGTTAGTATAATTCCATCTACTTTTCCTTTTAGTACTGTTGCCAGAGCACCAATTTCTTTTGCAACCTGATAAGCCATAGTCTTGTATATAAGTTTTGCATTCTTATCATCTTTTTTAATCATTTTTTCGATTTCTGTTCCATCAGCTATTCCAAGATAAGCTTCCAGGCCTCCATTACCCTTTAATTTTTTTAGGATATCTTTTTTAGTATATTTATCGGAAAAGCATAATTCTACCAGCTGTCCTGCAGGGAGGGTTCCACTTCTTTCCGGGGAGAAAGGTCCTTCCCCATTGAGGGCATTGTTTACATCTATGACCCTGCCATTTAGATGTGCTCCAACAGAAATACCTCCTCCCATATGTGCTACAATAAATCTACAGTCTTCATAGTTTTTGCCTAGTTCCTTAGCCGCCCTTCTTGCTGTTGCTTTTTGATTTAGAGCGTGAAAAATTGATAATCTGGGAAGTTCCGGATGACCGGAAATTCTGGCAGAATCAGTCATCTCATCCACAACAACAGGGTCTGCTATAAAACTGGGGGCATTTGCTTTTTCTGCAATGCTGTATGCTATTATGCCTCCAAGGTTGGAAGCATGTTCACCTCTTTTTGCTTCTTTTAGATCTTTTATCATTGCTGTATTTACTTTCCAGACTCCTCCTGGAATTGCTTTAAGTAAACCTCCTCTACCAATAACACAATCCAGTGAAGAAACATCAATGTTGGACTGTTCCAGTCCCTTTTCTATAAGCTTACTTCGAAAATCAAACTGATCTCCAATTGATTTAAATTTATCCAATTCCTTATGATTATGTCTTATAGTTTCTACCAGATTTTCTTTTAGTCCATCGAAAACAGCATATTTAGTTGAAGTAGAACCAGGGTTAATTATCAATATTCGGTATTCCATTTAAGTCTCCTTTTTTGTATTATTACCCAGCTTATAAAGTAATGCAAGAAGAATACGTTGAGTCGTAGGGGCAGTCCAAGGGTAACCGGTAGGGTCCCCTTGTGGCTGCCCACTACATGAGTTAAAAGGAGACCTGGATTATATATGTATACATCAGAAACACAAATAAGAGTGCGCTATGCGGAAACAGATCAAATGGGTTATGTCTACTATGGTAATTATGCCGCTTATTATGAAGTTGCCAGGGTTGAGAGCTTAAGGCAGCTTGGATTAAGTTATAGAGATTTAGAGAAAAATGGTATTATAATGCCAGTATTGGAGAACTGTTCTAAGTATCTGGTTCCCGGTAGGTATGATGAGCTATTGACTGTGAGTGTAACTATTAAAAAGAAACCGGGATTTAAAGTTGTATTTAACTACGAAATATTCAATGAAGAAAATATACTGATAAATATTGGTGAAACAAAATTGGCTTTTGTAAATACCTCTACAAATAAACCCTGCAGAATACCTGATTCCATGGAACAGGCTCTTGAGGGATATTTCACTTAGAAACCGTAAAATACAATGTTAACATTGTATTATTATTATATTACATTCTCCTGTTTTACTTTAAAATAAATCAAATATGCTAAAAGTACAGCTATTCCTTTATCAACCAGGTTGATAAATATGCGGGCAATAAAAGCAGATGAGAATACTGATTGTCCAGTCATAATAATGACTTTAACGATATAGTCGACTTCCTCATTGGTAATACCACCGAAAACTATTGTGACAATTATTGCTCCAAGTAATGAATTCACAAAAGCTGTAAAGATAATCACTAGAAATACTCCAAAAAATGTACTGAAGTAACCATGTTTTACAAGGATCCCAACCAGGAGTCCGGTTGTCATATTAACAATTGCAAAAGGATAGAGGTACAGAGGAAAACCCCGAAGTACCTCTTGAAAAAGATTAGTGAAAAGTCCTGTTAATATACCAGGAATTATACCGAAAAGAGCTGCTGTAACCACAGTAAATATTGAATCAAGAAAAAGCGGTATTCCAAGTTTATCACCGGTTAAATTTATTAATCCATTTAATAATACAGATATTATTATTGATAAGATTATAATTTTTCCAGAGCGTTTTCCCAATATGCTTAATATATTTTGGTTCACAATTTTCACCTTCTATGCAATTATAGTTATAAGGAGTTGAAGTTGCAAATAAAAACAGAAATATTTAAATTCAGGCAGATTATAGTAGGAGTTACTGTCTCCTTGAGTATATTTTTTTCAGCTTTACAAAGCTCCAGCATATTTGAAAAGTTATTGTATGATGTTAATAAAATTGAAATTGATTTATTAACCTTGTGTGAAACTAATTCTATTGATGATTCAATAAGTATGAGTCGGAGTCATGCTGAGAATATTATTGATATTATGGAGAAAGGGTTATTTCATTTCAAGATGATATTTTCTGAGTCTGGTTATTCGGTTGTAAACAGTTTTTATTATTTGATAAAAAATAAACTAATTCAGAGTACAGGTTATCTTGTTTTTTCCGAAATTGATTACAGGGTGATTGAGCGTAGTGTAGACCAAATAAAAACATTTATAAAGGAGTCCTCAAGGGAACAAAAAAGAGCCCTGAGTATTTTGTTTATACTTTTACTCTTTATAATTGTAATAATTCTTTATCATCCATACCTGATCTTATCAGATTTTATTTCATATTTCCACAAGGTTCCCAGTAGAGCCCAAAAAAGTATCGTCATTTATAATTATCTCAACCCTTGGTTATGTGATTTACTATATTGATCTGATTCATAATCTGAAAATTAAGACAATCCTTAAAATAGTTTCAATAATGGTTCAAACTCCAGTTTTACTGTATAATTATCTTAACATTCATAATATTGATAATCGGAGGAAAATATGAAATACAGAACCCTTGGTAGTACAGGTCTTGAAGTAAGTGTTGTAGGAGTTGGGACCTGGCAGTTTGGTGGAGAATGGGGAGTAGATTTTACCCAGGAGGAGGTTGATGCCATTCTGGGTACGGCAAAAGATGCCGGAATTAATTTAATAGATACTGCAGAATGCTATGGGGATCATCTTTCAGAATCCCTGATCGGAGGTTACATAAAAAATCAGCGTGATAAATGGATAGTTGCTACAAAATTCGGACATCATTATCATGGATTTATGGACAGAACCAGACATTTTGATCCTGCCGATATGGTTAAACAACTTGATGAATCTTTGAAAAGCCTCAAAACAGACTATATTGATATATATCAGATGCATTCCGGTACGAATGATGAGTTTCAGATTGACGGACTTTGGGATGCTCTTCAGCGCCAGGTGGAAAAGGGGAAAATCAGGCATTTTGGACTTTCTATCAGTGGTAATGATAACATCTTTCAGACTTCCAGGGCTAAGAATATTGGTGCAGAGACAATACAGGTTGTATACAGTCGTTTGGATAGGGAACCTGAATTAGGTGTATTACCTCAATGTGAAAAAAATAATTTAGGTGTTTTTGCCAGAGTCCCTTTGGCAAGTGGACTTCTAAGTGGAAAATATAAACCAGGACATATATTTACAGGAACAAATGTAAGGGCCTCCCGTGCAAATCAGGTAACACAGGACAGACTTAATGAAGTAGCTAAAATTAGTATGGAAGAAGTTCCGGAAGGTGTTCCTATGGCAGCCTGGGCTCTTGCATGGTGTCTTAAAAATAATGTGGTTACAGCTGTTATTCCAGGCAGTAAAACCCCTGAGCAGGTATTAGCAAATGCCTCTGCCGCAGATCTTATTGATTAATTTTTTTAAAGTGGATTCTACTCAACTCCGATAAAGTAAGTAATGCTATATGCGGAGGTTCAAATGAAAGATTATAGAATACAGGGAAATGAAGACTTTACGACATATGTTAGCCTGGTTGAAGAATTTGATGACTCTTATAAGGTTCTTATAAAAAAAACAGGTGAATCTTTTACTAAGGAAAAAACCGAGATGATTAGTAAGCATTTATTGGAACTTTGTGTTCGAACCGGTTATATGAGCGAAATAAATCAAGCACAGATGCAGATGGTTTGATTTGAGTTTATAACAATTTGTTGTAATAATAAAAAAAAGTACAAAATACTTACATTGTGTGTGATTCCTGTTGACATAATCCTCTATATTTATCATATTGGCTGTATAATTTTTCAAGTCTGGTCGGAACTTCGTTCCTGCTCGGCAATGAGTCGTACCGGAAGAGCGAAGTGATGAGGCTGGTCGCCAACAAGTTGGCTGCTCGCCCATGCAACCTTGGGAACGATCTCAGCAACCAAAGCCTGGTCGGAACTTCGTTCCTGCTCGGCTATGCAACCAAAGGAGTATTTCATGATAAGCAATCCCCGAATAGATGAGTTTAAAAGAGAGACTAAAATTAAGGCAGCACTTTTTGGGGCAACTGGTGCGGTTGGTCAGGTATTTATGTGGATGCTTTCCGACCACCCCTGGTTTGAAATTACACGTATAATTGCTTCAAAGGCAAGAATTGGTAAGGAATATGGTGATGAAGTTCACTGGATCCTTCCTATGGAAATTCCCAAAAATATTTTAAAAATTACCATAAATGATTTTGATATAGACGCTATGAAGGCAGAAGGTATACAAGTTGTTTTTTCAGCTTTACCCAATTCCATTGCAGCGGATATTGAGCCCAAATTGATTGAAGCTGGGTTTTCTGTTTTCTCAAATGCAGCTGCTATGAGATATGAAGATAATGTTCCCATATTGATCCCGGAAGCAAATATTGATTCATTAAGCTGGATAGAAAAGCAGGGATATCCGGAAAAAGGATTTATTATAACAAATGCCAATTGTTCCACTACAGGTTTGGCTGTTGCTATGGCTCCATTGAAAAAGTTTGGAATTAAGGATCTATTTATTTCTACATATCAGTCGGTAAGTGGAGCTGGTCATCCCGGCTTGTCTTCTCTGGATATAACCAACAATGTAATCCCATTCATTGGAGGTGAAGAAGGGAAGATGATTGAGGAATTCAAGAAAATTTTGAGTGTCGAAATAGATATTTTTCCATTTTGTGTGCGGGTGCCTATAATGTTTGGCCATTTGGAAACTGTTTGGGTTGAATTCGAAAAAGATGTAAGTATTAATGATGTCTTAAATGCATGGAATGAATCAGCTAATGGTCTGGAACATTTGCCTTCAACTCCTGTTCGTCCAATTGAATATGATCCCCAGGAGGATCTTCCGCAGGCAAAGCAGGCTTTCTATGGAAGTCCTGCAGGGATGACTGTTTTTACAGGACGATTGAAAAAGCAGGGAAACAGAATAGGTTTTGCTCTTTTAGTAAATAATGTTGTTAAAGGCGCTGCTGGAGGTTCTATTCAGAACGCAGAGGCATTTGTTTCAAAATATCTTGATAAATAGATCATATAATTAATCCTATGGATTAAAGTAAATATTGCCGAACCTAGAATAAGGGTTCGGCATTTTTTTTAGGGAGATTGGGAAATGGGGTTTATTGTTCTAATTAATTCAGATCAGAAAATAAAAATTAAAAT
>JAQIBN010000193.1 GCA_027859095.1 Spirochaetia bacterium
CTCATGTAATTGCAATTTCCTATTTTTCTCCGAAAGTTAATGCCTTAAAACTGGCTTTCATACACTATATTTTTTGCGGCATCTTAAGTATGATTTCCGGGTTTATATTTGAAGATGTACAAACACATACTATTCTTCTTGCCTGGATGCCAATTTTATATGGAAGTATCTTCTCGGTAGGTATCGCCTATACTCTACAAGTGTATGCCCAGAAAAAAGTTCATCCCGCACATGCAGCAATAATTCTTAGCCTGGAAGGAGTTTTTGCTGTTATAGGAGGATGGCTTATCCTGGGAGAATCTTTGGGAGCAAAAGGTATTGCAGGCTGTGCATTGATGCTGTGTGGAATGTTTATTTCTCAGAGCAATACTATTATAGGGTCAAAACTTAGGGGAACTGCCAGATTCCATTCTTAATTATTCATTTTTAATTTTTAGTTTTTCATTAATACCTCATTATGATAGAATCATACATACAGTAAAAAAAGAGGACGCCATGACAGATAATTTTTTTGATTTTTTAAGAAGTATCCCATTTTTTGAAGAATTATCTGATGATGAAATTATTAGTATCTCCAGATACTGCACCTCTACATTAATAGAGCCTGGACAAATTCTTTTTAATGAGGGTGACCCTGCAGATAAGTTCTACATAATTATGAGCGGTGAAGTTGAAGTATGGAAAGCCTTTGGGACTGATGACGAAGATATGCTTGCTATTCATGGCAATGGAAAACTTTTTGGGGAAATGGCTCTAATAGATAATCTTCCAAGATCTGCAACTGTAAAAACTAAAACACATACACGGCTTCTTCAAATTGGTGAACATGATTTTCAGAATATGATTCGTGAAAATTCTTCAGTTGCCTTTTCGATTGTTCGTTCTCTTTCTTCTATGGTACGTAAAAGTAATGAAACCTTTCTTGAAGATTTAAAAGAAAGAAATATGGAGTTGGAAAAAGCAAATAGTGATCTAAAAACAGCCCATGAAGATCTAATAAAACAAGAAAGGCTCTCCAATCTTGGGAAATTCTCTTCAATGATACTACATGATTTAAGAAATCCAATATCTACAGTAAAAGCCTATACCGAACTACTTCTAATGGATTCTGCTGTTCCTGGAAAAACAAGAAAATATATTTCTAACATAAAATTCGAAACTGAACGAATTAATAATCTTGCAAGTGAACTTCTTGATTACTCCAGAGGAGATATTAGACTGGAAATGAATATTGTGGACATTGATGATTTTCTTTCCAAACTTGAAACTTCAGTGCAACGTCGATTTTCTTCCAGCAGTATTGAAATTCAATTTAAAAATAATTTTAATGATCATGCTGTATTTGATTTTGAAAGAATGTTGCGGGTAATGATGAATCTTGCAGAAAATGCCCGGAAAGCTCTTGCAGGAAAAGGGTTATTTACTATTACTACAGAAAAAATTAACAACTCTCTTCAATTTCGTGTAAATGATACTGGAGAAGGAATGAGCCCTGATATTCAAAAACATATTTTTGAGCCATTTTATTCTTCTTCCAGAGGAGGAGGTACAGGCCTTGGAATGGTTATTGTAAAAAACATTGTAGAGGCCCATGAAGGAGCACTGGAAATATCCAGCTCCCCAGGTAAGGGAACAGAAATAAGGATAGATCTTCCTCTAAGATAATCTATATAGTTTTTTTTAGTATAGATTAGTTATTAGTTAATAAATATTTATTTTCTTGAGAATTTTTGAAACCTATCATATAATGGATAAAATAAATATATTATAGAGAGGTTTTCATGAAAAGAATTTTTTTAGCAGTATTAGTATTATCGCTTCTTTCAATCGTTCCACTCTTTAGTCTTAGTGCTATTGACTTAAACTTTGCAGAAGGTGATTGGAAAGTTATGGGAGACAGATTATATCAAAGTAATTTAAAAGCTGGTATGGCCAGGGTTGATATCCCTGCTCCTCAGGCTGGAATTATGAGTTATAATTTCAATGTCAGGTATCAGGATGGTGCAGAGGATATGCATGCAGGTTTCGGAATTCATCTTTTTGTAGATAAACCAGCTAAGGGTAAAGCATGGGGAAATGGAAAGTCATATCATCTATGGCTCAACTTTGATGAAAATGCAAAAGATATTACAAAAGGCCTGAGTGCTCAAATTTATAAAAGTGTAAGTAACAGCAAGATGGAACTTATTGCTGATATAGACCTTAATGATTATGTATACCTTTTAACTGAAGATGTTATGGATATGGTTATACCCGTAAA
>JAQIBN010000198.1 GCA_027859095.1 Spirochaetia bacterium
GAACTGATAATTTTTTTATTCGATTAGGGTCATAAATTGTACTTCCAATAATTGCCAGTTTAGAAATACCCATTGTTTTCATTGCTCTGCAGACAGAGCCTATATTTTCACTTGACTGAGGTTGTACAAGTACTAT
This sequence comes from Spirochaetia bacterium, assembly GCA_027859095.1. GTDB lineage: Bacteria > Spirochaetota > Spirochaetia > B11-G9 > B11-G9 > JAJRQE01. Next base: position 137 of record JAQIBN010000198.1, read on the forward strand.
TTGAATATGTTTTAGTTTATCATTCACTTAAATGACTTTAATTATTTTGATCCAACAATGCAAAGCCATTCAGCTTCTGCAGCAACTTCATCTCCAACAAATGCTTTACCTTTTTGTTTGAGCATTTTGGGAGAAATCCTAATATTTTCTATTTCAAATCTTACTTCATCCCCGGGAACTACCTGTCTTCTAAACTTTGCTTTTTCGATCGTAGCCAGGAAAAAAAGTCCTCCTTCTCCCAGTATGCCAAGTTCGTTTATACCAGCACCACCGCACTGAGCCATGGATTCTACAAGAATAACACCGGGAACTACAGGGTATTCAGGGAAATGTCCTTTAAAAAAAAAATCAGAATCTGTATAAACTCTTTTCCCTGTAATTGTTTCTTTATTTACATCCAGAAGTTCATCTACAAAAAGAAATGGATCTCGGTGGGGTAGTAATTCCTTTACATCTTTCATTTTACATACTCCCTTATTACCAATGTTCCATTATGTCCACCAAATCCAAGCGAGTTCGACATAACAGCTTTAATTATTCCAGGTACACCTTTACCTGGTACATAATCCAAATCACATCCTTCGGCAGGGTTGTCAAGATTAAGAGTTCCTGGAAAAAACTGATCCTGGATGGCTTTAATGCTGATTATAGCTTCTATTCCACCAGCTGCACCAACAAGGTGCCCTGTCATAGATTTTGTAGAAGATATTTTAGTATTGTAAGCGTGATCTCCTAAAGCTAATTTAATTGCTTTTGTTTCAAGTGGATCATTAGTAGGTGTCGATGTTCCATGGGCATTTACGTAATCAATATCGGATGAATCCAGTCCTGCATCTTTTATTGCACTGGACATAGCTATGGAAGCTGCTATGCCATCGGAATTAGGTGCTGTAAGGTGAAATGCATCACAAGTAGCACCGTAGCCAGCAATTTCTGCAAGAATGTTTGCTCCCCTTGCTTTTGCATGTTCAAGTTCTTCAAGCACAAGAATTCCTGAGCCTTCAGCAATAATAAATCCATCACGATCAGCATCAAAAGGACGGCTTGCCTTTTGTGGATCATCATTTCTTTTGGTACTTAGAGCCTTTAAAACGCAAAAGCCACCAACACCCATCTCTGTAATAGAAGCTTCAGTTCCTCCTGCCAATACAACATCGGAAGCTCCGTGCCTGATAGCCATCATAGCTTGTCCTATAGCATCTGTAGCAGAAGCACAAGCTGTATTTACAACATAAGCAGGTCCTTTGAATCCAAATCTAATTGCAACATTACCGGGCCCTTCATTTGAAAGTAACTTAGGTATTGTCATAGGTGGAATTCTTTTAGGACCTTTTTCAAAAAGTACTCTGTGAGATGAATCAATAATTTCGAATCCACCAATACCATTACCAATTATGACACTGGAACGATAGGGATCAATATTTTCACTGTTTAAACCAGCCTGATTCATTGCTTCAACTGCTCCAGCTACGGCAAATTGTGTAAAGCGGGCCATTTTTCTATGATCTTTTGAATCTATAAAGTCTGATGGATTAAAATCTTTTACTTCCCCTGCAATTTTGGAAGGAAATTCTGCTGGATCAAATTGTGTTATGGGACCCACTCCAGATTTACCCTCTTTAAGTGCACTCCAAAGATCTTCTACATTATGTGCAAGGGGATTAATTGTCCCCATTCCTGTTACTACTACTCTTTTATTCATTATATTATTTTCCTCTTCTGATTATCTTTAACTTTATCGCTATCGAGCACTTTCCTCATATTTCAGTAATACAAAATAATTTATTGTATCAATAATCGGAAAGTTTACATTCCCAGTCCACCGGTAATGTGTATGGCCTGACCGGTTACGTAGGATGCTAAATCTGATGCCAGAAAAAGAGTTACTTTTGCAACTTCTTCCGGTTCACCAAGTCTTCCCATTGGAATCTGGTTAGCAAGATCTGCAGTTTGTTTTTCATTTAGTTTATCTGTCATTGGTGTACGGATAAATCCAGGAGCTATAGCATTTACACGAACATTCTTTTTTGCTATTTCTCTGGAAAGACTTTTTGTAAACCCTATTAAACCTGCTTTAGAAGCAGAGTAGTTTACCTGTCCTGCATTACCAATTACACCCACAATAGAGGCTACATTGATAATTGATCCGGATTTTTGTTTCGCCATAGCTCTTGATACTATTTTTGAAATATAAAATGCACTTGTAAGATTTATAGTTAAAACATCATTCCAGTCTTTTGATGACATTCTAAAGAAGAGACCATCCCTTGTAATTCCCGCATTATTTACAAGAACATCCAGTCCTCCGCTTTCTTTTAGTATTTCATTAACAACACTTGAAATTTGTTCTTCATCTGCAACATTGGCCTGTTTGAAAACTACTTTTTGACCATTTTTTGCTGCCAGTTTTTCATATTCATCCATATATTCACTTGGATTAAGATCTATAAAGTATACTGTTGCACCATTGTTTAGAAAGGAAGTTACAATTTCCTTTCCTATTCCCCGTGCACCACCTGTAACCAGGGCTTTTTTACCTTCTAATAGCATTTAATTCTCCTTCTTTATCTACCTAATTAGCTGATTCCGTCTGCTACTTCCACTGACCCTGTTGGCAAGCAGCTGATTTCTTTAGATGCCGATTTCCAAAATCCAGTGAGAACTTTACCAGGACCAAGCTCTACGATAGAATCGAATCCTTCACTTAGAATATTTGATTCTATATCAATCCACTTTACAGGTGATATTATCTGTAGACCGGATAGTTCCTTTGCTTCAACCCCTGAACCTACTCTTTTACCTGTTACATTAGAGTACATGGGTTTTACAGGATCCTTAAATTCGAGACTGGAAATATACTCTACAAAGTATTTCATAGCATCATCCAAAAGTGGCGTATGAAATGGCCCCGATACTTTCAAAGGAATAATTCGTCTGGCTCCAGCTTCTTTGAGCTTAGCAGATGCAGCCTCAATTCCTACTACTGTTCCTGAAATAACTGTTTGTGTTGGTGCGTTAAAATTTGCAGCATAAGCGTCTTTAATATCTTCTACATTTGAGCTAACATCAGCTGAAGCCATTCCTATAACAGCAGCCATTGCTGATCCTCCTGCTAGTGCAGGATTTTCTTTTGCTACTCTGGCCATTATTTCGCCTCGTTCTATAACCATCGGAAGAACCTGTTTTTCTGTCAGAATACCAGCTTCAACCATTGCAGAAAATTCGCCCAGGGAAAATCCTGCTGTTCCATCAGCCTGTACACCATTTTCAATAAGATACCGTCTGATTGACAAATTCATCAAGGTTACGGCAATTTGTGTATTTTCTGTCTGTTTTAAGTCCTCAGCTGTTCCTTCAAAAAGAAGACTTTTTAAATCTCGTCCTGTAACTTTATCTGCAAGTAAAAATAAATCTCTAACTGTTTCTGATTTATCATAAAAATCTTTACACATTCCGGGATATTGTGCTCCCTGACCTGGAAATAAAAAACTACGCTTCATAATAATTCCTCCAAAATTTGGGTTTCAGTCCAATTTAAAATATAAAAATAATCTACCATTTTACAATTGTACCGCCATAGGTAAGGCCTGCTCCGAAGCCGGTAAAAAGTATATTGTCACCTCTTTTTAGTAATCCTTTTTCGTATACTTCATTTAAGGCAATTGGGATTGAAGCAGAAGAGGTATTAGCATATTCCATAAGATTAAAATAAAATTTTTCAATAGGAATTTTTAATCTTTTAGCAGCAGCCTGGAGTATTCTAATATTTGCCTGATGAGGAATGATATAGCTGATATCATCAATAGCTAGATTACTTCTTTCAAGAAGTTCCTTAATAAGATTTGTATTTACTTTTACAGCAAACTTATAAACAGCCTGACCATCCATATAAAGAGCTGTATCATTAAAAGTTGTTTCGCCATCAACGAAAGGATACTTTATCCCACCTACTTTTCTCATTAACACTTCTGCACCTGAACCATCAGATTTAAGGATTGCATGCTCAATGGAACTTTCTTCATTTGTAGATTCACTAATTATTACTGCTCCAGCTCCGTCCCCGAATAGTACAGCTGTGTCCCTATCCTGCATATTTGAAACCTGAGTAAGAACCTCTGAGCCAACTACGAGTACATTTTTTGCAGTACCCGCAAGGATCATATTTTTTGCGTTATCAATGGCGTAGATGAACCCGGTACAACCAGCTACCAAATCAAATGCACCTGCATTTTTAGCGCCTAATTTATCCTGTACTACACATGCAGTTGCCGGAAAACCAATATAATCAGGAGTTGCTGTTGTTAATATGATCATATCAAGATCTTCAGCACTTAATCCCCCTCTTTCTAGTGCAATTTTTGCTGCTTTAACAGCCAAATCAGCAGCTGTAACACCTTTTTCAGCAACATGTCTATTTTCAATACCTGTATGAGATTTTATCCACTCATCGGATGTGTCCATTATTTGTGATAAATCATTATTTGTTACACGTTTTTCGGGAACAAAAGCTCCTACTGATCGAATGTAAGTATTCATATTTACTCCTAATTATAATTTTTTTTTTTTAAATGTTAAAATTAAATGTATCATTAAATAGAACAAATAATTTTTGTCGGTTCATGACCGTCTTCTTGATAATACTACAAGGCATCCCTTTCTTCAAGCTTCAAACAGTCAATTATTAAGTTTTTATGCAATTCAGTTTATCATGTTTACCCAAACTCGAATAAAATGCTACTATCATTTTATGAAAGAATATAGAGTAGAAACGATATTTTTAGGGATAATAGCTCTTATTCTCCTTGGTGCGGTTATGAAATTGGCTGCAACTGTTATGCTACCACTTGTAATTGCAGGAAT
>JAQIBN010000213.1 GCA_027859095.1 Spirochaetia bacterium
GAGAAAGCAGGGATAACCCTTTCCATACAGGAATTAATATCTCAGCTAGAAATGATACTCCAGCCGATTCTGGAGGATTAAAAATGCAATCAAAGGCAACAAATGTAAAAGATTATCTATTTTTCTTCTTGACATATGCATGCGTGTGCATTATTGTATATGTATGATAATCACAGAAAATATATCTAAAGGACAGGTAGCAGAAGAACTTGTAGAACTTTTAGACTCCAGGTTTTTTAAGTCTTTAAGTGAACCTGTCAGGGTACAGATTCTGAAGTTTCTCTTACTAAATGGACGTTCAGATATTGCAGCCATAGCAGAAAGTCTGCCTCAGGATAGATCGGTAATTTCCAGGCATCTTCATTTAATGCAGGATGCAGGTATTTTAACAGGAGAAAAGGTGAGCAGACATATGTACTACAGTATAGATGCTTCAGAGTTTCTGGAAAAAGTAGAGGGTATAGCTGGTAAGGTTCGCTCATGTATGACAGTTTGTTGTCCTGGTTGCTGTTAAGGTAAGTATAATTTTTTAGCATATATGTGCATATAGGTGCACTTTTACATAAACAAAGGAGAGAATATATGAATAAAACAAGTAATGATGAAATCAGAAAAGCGGTTAGAAATCAATATGGTAAAGTTGCAGTGGCTGGTAGTTCCGGATGTGGAGGTTCTTCAGGTTCCTGTTGTGATGAATCGATTCCAGATTCAAATGAAATAGCAATGGTGCTTGGATATTCAGACAAAGAAGTTACTGAAGTTCCGGATGGTGCCAATATGGGTCTGGGATGCGGAAATCCACAGGCTATAGCTTCAATTAAAAATGGTGAAACAGTCCTTGATCTAGGAGCCGGAGGTGGTTTTGACAGCTTTCTTGCAGCAAAACAAGTGGGTAGTTCAGGATTGGTTATTGGAGTGGATATGACCTCTTCTATGGTTAGTAAGGCCCGGGAAAATGCAGAGAAATCAAGTTATAATAATGTAGATTTTCGTTTGGGTGAAATTGAAAATCTTCCAGTAGCAGATAATACTGTTGACGTAATTATCTCAAATTGTGTTATAAATCTGTCTCCGGAGAAAGATAAAGTTTTCAAAGAGGCCTTTCGTGTATTAAAACCAGGAGGCAGGTTAGCTATATCTGATATTGTTGCTACTGCTGAATTACCAGAAAATATTAAACAGGACATGGCAATGTTCACAGGATGTATGTCCGGAGCATCGTCAGTAATCGAACTTGATAGTATGATAGTTTCGGTAGGTTTTAGCAATATAGAAATTAAACCAAAAGATGAAAGCAAGGATTTTATCCATGATTGGGCTCCTGATAGTAAAATTGAAGATTTTGTTGTTTCAGCAACAATTCAGGCTGTAAAACCATCTTAAGAATATACGGGGATGTGATCTATCCCCGTAATATATAGCGTTATACTAAAAAAGCTTTTTGCGCTGTCCCACATCTTTAATTTAATAAGAAGCTCTTCTCTAATAGAATAGCTTCTTTTTTGTTGACTGACTAGGCTGTTGGTATTATTCTTTATGTGGTAACGAATTAAAAGTATAGTTTCTTTTCTCTATATCTAACAAAAAAGGGTGTGTTGCACATTTGTAGGCATATCCGAGGGGTGTTAATGAGATATAGGGAACCTTTTACTGTTTATCCTAGAAAAATGAAATCGGGGTTGGTTGTTTGGTATTATCAAACTTATGATAATAATAACCGGCGAACTACTGCAAGATCAACTGGGCAGACCTCAAAGGGTGCTGCCAGGGTTTACTGCAACAAGCTTTACAAAGAGGATGCTCTTGTTCCTAACAGGGGTAGTAATCTTGTTTTTGCCAAATACGCTGAAAACTGGTGGCTTTGGGACAAGTGTGAGTATGTTAAGTTTCGACTTAGCAGAAGAGAGTTAAGCCGGAAATATATAGATTCCGGCAGGTCAAATCTTAAACTTAATATTCTGACTTATTTTAAGAATATGAAACTAAAGAACATAACAAGTTATGATATTGAAAAATGGCTTATGGCATTTGCTAAAAGAGGTTTATCGAATCAGACTGCAAATGTGAATTTTACTTTTCTGAATATAATGTTGAGTGATGCTATTAGGCGCAAATTA
>JAQIBN010000295.1 GCA_027859095.1 Spirochaetia bacterium
GAAAAAATAAATATTATTGAAATACCTGAAAATTTAAAAAAAATGCACCTTTCTTTTCCAGATCCCCCTCATTCAGGAAAGAAAGTACTCACTTTAGATGGTATTACGAAAGCTTATGGAGAAAACAAGGTATTATCAGGTCTTGATTTCGAGATTGAGAAAGGAGAGAGGGTTGTCATTGCCGGTAAAAATGGGGCAGGGAAAACTACCCTTTTAAAAATTATTGCTAATATTGATAAAAATTTTACAGGGACTGTAAACTACGGAACAGGAGTAAAAATTGCCTATTTTTCCCAAGAACAGGATACACTGACAAACAATAACAATACAATTATTCAAGAAATGGAAGAAACAACACCTACAGAGCTTATTCCAAAACTAAGAGCTCTTCTAGGAGCTTTCCTTTTTAGAAATGATGATATCTATAAACCTATTAATGTATTAAGTGGTGGGGAAAAAAGTCGCCTTGCACTTTTAAAACTTCTACTTTTTCCAGTAAATTTATTAATTCTTGATGAACCTACTAACCATCTTGATATGCACTCCAAGGATATTTTATTAGAGGCAATTAAGGGTTATTCCGGTACACTGATCTTTGTTTCACATGACAGATATTTTATTGATAATTTAGCTACAAGAGTACTGGAACTTAGTGATAACGGACCCATGGATTTCAAGGGGGATTACAAATACTACATATGGAAAACTTCAAACAAGGATTCTGACCTAATCTTAGAAAATATGGGTACTAAAACTGATTCATCAAAGGGAAAACAGTACCATCAGGCATCAAAGCAGATTAGAAGTACAATAAACAGATTAAAAAAGGAAGAAAGTTCTTTACTTTTAAGACTTGAAGAACTTGAAGTTTTTCAAAAAAAGATTGAACATAAAATGGTAGACCCTGCGAATTATTCAGATGGAGAAAAAAGCAAAGCCCTTAAACAAGAACTTGAATTAAATGAACAGTTGCAAATTGAAACCAGTGAAAAATGGGAAATGGTCGAACTGGAGCTGGCCAGGATTAACTAGATATATTTCGAAAATAATTGACTTTCCAAGACAATTGGTATATATTGATATCTATCAATACTGTCAAGAGGAGATAGATTATGGAATCAATAGCAAAAATATTTCAAAACGGTCGATCCCAGGCAGTCCGCTTACCCAAAGCATATAGGTTTGAGGGAAATGAAGTAAAAATCAGCAAAGAAGGGAATAAGGTAATCCTTGAATCCCTTGTAATAAGTAGCTGGCCAGAGGATTTTTGGGATAATTTTACTGTGGATCCAGACTTCAAAACACCCGAAGCGTTGCCATCAATAAACTTTAGTTTGGATTAATACAAAATATGTACCTCCTTGATACAAATATTATCAGTTATTGGATGCGGGGTGATAAAATAGTTATCGATCAGATAAAAAAACAACCCCCATCATTTCTATCCATTTCAAGTATCACATTGGCTGAAATATGGTATGGCATAGAAAAATCACCATTTAAAAAGAAAGAAAGACGACAAAAAATAGATCAAATATCCTCGTTATTAGAACTATACTCCTTTGATGAATATGCAGCTGGAGAATATGCAGTTATACGGGCACAACTTGAAAGAGAAGGAATGATGATCAGTGAAAGGGATACACAAATTGCATCTATTGCACTGGCAAATAAGCTGACTGTAGTTACTCATAATGTAAAAGAGTTCAGCCGGATTGACAAATTAAAAGTAGAAGACTGGGCTGTAAAAATCTAATTTATAAGTATGAATAGTTTAATTACTATCGTATTCGAAGGAAACTTTTCAAAATTATTAGATTTTGACCTATCCCACTATCCTATCCTTTTGCGATGTGGTCTATTTTTACGATTGCGTGGCTTTTTGCGCCAGTTAAAGGCCATTATATTAGAGAAGCACTACATCTTTCTGGCGGTTCCTATACTTTCTTTTCTCTACCTCTATCTTATTACAGTATAAGCACTTAGTCAAGAATTATATTCTTTAACTTCATTGAATGGGAAAGTAATTCTACCCATTATTAAAGGATTTTGCCCACACAAATGCTTATATAATTATTTTCTACCCCTATTATAAAGCACTTAGAGCCCATCCAAACTCAAAATGTGGCCTTCGTAACCGCCGCCTCCGGCTCAGTCCCCCCACAAAGACAGCACCAAATAATAACCCATAAGAACCACCCCCCAACCATAACAGCAACAACCCTCCCAGACAACAACCCAAAAACCACAACGCTGCCCTTGCTCCCGCCCTTCACCTCAAAACCAACTCCCCCCTCGGCAAGCCACGTCTGACCATCCCGGAACACAACAAATTCATCCTGTACCACCGCCTATGAAGCCCAAAACCGTCCGGGCAAGTCGTTCGCAAGCTCACTAAACAGAACGGCCAATATCCGAAGCCCGGAGCAAAATCTGGGGCTATGCTTCCGATATTGGAAGTTCTGTTCCCTTTCCCTCCTCTGCAGTCGAAATGACGTTGGAACAGACCCTCCAGTATAAATAAAATCCTGATGAGACAAACTTTAAACAAAAATATTTCCCACTTTAAGGGTCGGGCAGCTCAACTCAGCTATTCAACTGCTTAAATCACCAGAATGAGAAACCAGCTAATCCAGATGATCCAACCACAACAGCCACTACCTATCACGGTTTTGGGAGTGCCTTTCAAATCCAGCCGGGAAATTGTTTTCTGAGTCTGACACCAAGGGGGTAATATTCCAGTAACCGGGCCGGAAATAGCAGCAAGCTGCCACCCCCGGGACCAGACTTCCGCTCGTTCCTCACTGAAGCCAGATCCCGGGGGAGACTTAGTTGAACATCTGATTTATTTAGCTTTCAAAAAGTTTTGCAGGGGGGCGTGTTTTTTTCCCATTACCAGAGTCGGATCAATACCAGTATTGCAGTAAATGAAGAAGATACCATTCCAGTATGCTTGTTTGGCTATCTCTCTTATACTCTTTCTTATTCTTTATTATATTATATTTATTTATATATATTCATATAGTTAGTAAGATAAATAAATAAGAGATAATAGTAAAAGAGGGAAGCAGACAGACAGTTCTGATGTACCAAGGGGTGATCTATAGGAATTATAATTATCATTCAGATAGGGGCACACGGGGAAAGTTCCGCAGGAGAAAATGCTCAGCTGGGAATTGCCCCCTCTAAAGTAAATGCTATCATTCACTATTTTAAGAGAAAGTTCATCATTTTTGACCTTATAACACTGTTTTAACATACACTAATAAAATTCCTCATTCATTCTCCAGGGAGCCAGAACAGCTTCAAATCAGAAGAAGGGAAAAGAAGAATCAGATTAATAAATCAAAATAAGCTAGTAATATGAGTTAAATATTTATTTATGTAGATCAGTCTAATCCCTTTATCTTATATCAAACAATCACTCCCTGAGCTCAATTCCAAGCCAGTGAAATCCCTTGGAAAGCCTCACCTTATCCATCCCGGATTCTCCCAGGCGTATTCCAAACCCCCTCGCGCTCAATACCCTCTCATTGTTCTCTTCACACCACTTTTTGTAGGCATTGTACAGGAACAGAGACTTAACCATGGTAGTTGGGTTTTTTACACACATCTCTTCTAAAAATGTCTCAATAGCACTCATCTCCTGACGATATACTGACGTAGCTTCTAAAATAGCCGGAGCGCTCCCCAAACCCTCCTTCTGCCATTTCAGGGTTCCTTCAACTATCCAGGCTAAAATCCCCGGCAGTTCATTCTCCAGTTTTTCAGATAGCTTCCGGTCCTGTTTATTCTCAGAGAAGCTTACTTCAAAGGGGATCATCCGTATTCTTCGCCATATTGCATTATCCGTCCCTCCGATCTTAGGTTTGTGATTTGTGGCCATAAATATTTTAAAGGTTGGCAGAAAATCAAAGAACTCACCATATAGAAACCTTGCAGAAATAACATCATCTCCGGTAAGTCTTTTTACAACAGCCTCTGCCAGCTTTCCACCATACTCTGCCTCCATGGCTGAAACAAATCTTGTACCTTTTAACCTCGCAATATCGTTACTGGCCTGGTCTCCTTTCTTCTGCATGAATGTTTCAGTAGGTGTACTTGTGGCATAATCTCCCATCAGCTTCATCACCGTATTTATAAAAGTACTCTTACCGTTCGCACCGTTACCATATAGGATAAACATTGCCTGGCTGCCGTTGTCGCCTGTCAGAGCCCATCCAAGGGCTCTCTGAATAAAGTTTATAAGGTCTTTGTTCTTGTCAAAAATCTCCTTTAAAAACTTTTTCCACACTGGACAATCTGCTTCCGGATCATATTTTACAGGTGATATTTTGGTAATCATCCTCTCTTTTTCATGGGGCAAGAGTCGCCCTGAATGAAGATCAATCATTCCATTCCTGCAGTTAAAGATAAAGGAATGCCTGTCCAGTATTTCAGGCAATATGTTTATATCTTTATTCCAGGCGGCAGCCTTTATCATGGCTTCAATTTTTCTCACAGACTCACTCCTTCCGGCGTGCTCCATCATTGCCATTGCTTCATCTTTTGTTTTGTTTGGAATGGATTTTTTGTACATCCCCCTAATAGTATCAATACCCATCTGATAGATAAGATTTTCATCGTCTCTCTTCCACCTTCTGCCGTCCCATATAACCCATTTCTTCCATGGACCGCAGAAACGGATTTCACTTCCATATTCACGGGTCATCATTTTTGCATTAAAAAGATCAGAGTATCTTTCTTCTCCAGCCTCGTTAATCTCTGCAGTCACAAAAACAGCTTCCCTGTCTAAGTATTCATCAGGTCTGTAAATTCCTTTTGGATACTCCTCCATATCACTTAGGGCCTCAATGTAGAGCCAGTACTTTCTGTCCAGGTATTCAGGCTCATTTCGTTTTGCCATGGGTACTTGTTCAGAATATTTTATGTAGGTCAGGTATAGAACAGCAAGATCACCTGGCTTTTCCATATACTCCTTCCTTCTTAAGGAACCCACAATATCCAATACCCGCTCATCAAATCTGTAACTATCTTTCATGGCTAAAAGCTTTACAGCACATTTCTGCTCATACTCTTCAAAATGTTTCAGCCTCTCCGTAATTTTCTTTAATACCTTTTTTTCTGCCATTTGATTCCCTCTCATTTTTTGGTTTGCCATCAGGAAAAGGATCAGTTCCTTAATTTTAAGGAAAGTTCTCCAGGTTCTTCCGGCTTCATAATTAAGAGTAAGGGGAAAAGGGTATTCTTGATGGTAGGGTTTACCCTACCTCTCTATTAATACGATAGGTACTTTATTGTATTTTCTAAGGGCACAAATGGCGAATTTAATAGAACCTATGCTCCTGACTTTGACTGCTCTACTGTATATCCTAATGCTGCATATCCTTTCAGTCGTTTGTCATGCATCCTGGATAACACAGGGACATTTAAATCAGCATAGTCATAGATTAAAACTTCTTCTTTTCCATGATAGTCTCTGTGTAATCTTCCAGCATATTGAGAAAGGGTACCACGCCATGAAACAGGAAATGTAAGGAACAGTGTATCCAGGAAAGGCAAATCTATTCCCTCTCCAAGATATTTGCCTGTTGCCAGTATTATTCTGGAGCTTCCTTCTTCTATAAGGTTGATATCAGCAAATATTTTCTTTACCTGCTTCTTACCCAATCCACCTTTTAGCAGGAATAAGTTGTAATTCATGGGTTCAAGTAAACCATATAAAATATCAAGGTGATCTATTCTTTCACTTAGTATGAGTATTTGCTTTTTCAATGCTACCATCGTAATAACATCAGAAACAATTTGCTTATTTCTATCCTCATCTTTGTAGACAATCTTAAAAAGTTCCTGGATGTTATGGTCTCTGTAATCAATAATATCAAATTCTGTTCTGCAAACAAAAACTCTGTGCTCAAAAGACCTTTTTAATGCCTGCTTTTTGGCACTTACTGAATATCTAATTTTACCCAGATTCATAAAAATGATTGGATGCTGACCATCTTTTCTTTGCACTGTTGCAGATAAACCTACTTTATAAAAAGCACTGCTCTGCCTGGTAGTTTGCTCAAAAGAAAATGCAGAGATATGATGACACTCATCTACAATGACTTGCCCATAGTCCTTTATCCAATCCTGAGTCACTCCATTCCGTGATACACTTTGGATGATAGCTACATCTAATTTCCCATTTCGCCTTTTTTTTCCACCACCAAATTGTCCAATATCTTTAGCTGTTATCCCAAAGAACTGAATCATCCTTTCCACCCACTGCTCCATAAGCTGTTTCCGGTGAACAAGGATAAGAGTATTTACTTTTCTGTTGGCGATGAGCCATAAAGCAATTACTGTTTTTCCAAAAGCTGTAGTTGCAGATAAAACTCCTGTTTCTTCCTTTATCAATTCTTTAGCTGCTTTTGCTTGATCGTCCTTCAGGTTCCCTATAAATTCTACATCGAGTGGAATCCCGTGATTCCGTTCATCACTTACTATTGGGATTATTTTGTAACAGCTCAACAATCCCTTAAGATCATTAAAACAACCAATGGGTATTGCTATATACTTAGGAAATTGTTCATACAGATATAAAATTCTAGGCTTATTCCATGTAGGGAGTCTCATTGCCTGAGCTCTATAGAATTCAGGATTCGAAAAGGATGCTAATCTTAGAATTCTGTTCCTGAGAACAGGAGGGAGTCCAGATGATTTAACAAAAACCTGATTAGAAAGAGTAATATCAACTTTTTCAGGAAGAGGTTCACTTATTTCCGGATACCGGATATGGCTCCTTATTTTCCATGGGGCATCTTCTGACATATCATCATGACCGACAGGTAAGATTTCTCCAGTACTATGAGCTTTCCGAACATAAGTAGCTACAAAGTCTTTATCTACTTTTTCTATATTTGAAAGAAATGCCCATTGATCAGAATAGGGAGAAAAATTTCTATCTACAAACATTGAGTGGTTCTTTTCTCTGGCTTTTTTCTGTAATGGCAGAGCAATAAGATTACCAAATCCCCCGCGGGGAATTGTATCCTGATGGGGGAAAAACCGATCAAATGAATCAAGGCCAATTTCAGGTCGCCTGTCCAATGTTTTAGTAACCAGAGCAGATCCCAGTTTCCTTGCCATAGATGCTTCAATTTTTTTATCAAAAAATATCCAAATATGACCGCCATTTCCTGATCTGGATCTTTCAAGATAAGCCGGAATATTTTCACTTTTACAAGTATCCAGAAAAGCACTTACATCAAGTTTCCATTGCTCTTTATCGAAATCCAGTGCTAAAAACCAGCATGTCTCATCAGTCATCAAGGGATATATTCCCATTACGAATGGTTTTGATGATTTCTCACCCATCAAATGATATTTTATTTCATCATCTGTAATGGGGAAATAATCTTTATTTGAGCAATCCCTGCATTTTATTTTAGGTTTGCCGCAAACTCCCTGTACCCATTCATTCCTGCATGCAGGCTGATATCCTGATTTACCAGTTTTTTTGCTTTCAAAACGAAGAGCAAAAACATCTTCTCTTCCACGAAATAGTGATCAAAACAGTTTTATTTTTTCATCAGAATGAGAATTATTTGAAATGGTTGATATATTTG
>JAQIBN010000049.1 GCA_027859095.1 Spirochaetia bacterium
TATTTGGTCTGAAAGGGAATATTAGTAGGGTTTCCAGTGTTACCTAATACTGTAGTGACCATAAATAATGTTAAATGTCGACCTTATATGAATTTAACTTTTATATTGACGAAGTTGGGTTAACAAAATAAATTTTGTAGAGTAGAGTTTGACTTACTAATTACAACCTGGGTAGTTTGCAAATTTGCAATAGTCAAGTTTGTGGTTAGTGCCACCAAAGTTAAATAGAAAACTTTACTGTACTCCTCGTACCAATGTGATTTTCAATAGTAAAACTCCCATCTAATTGCTCGCATAACATCTTTATGAGCATTAAGCCAAAGCCTTCCTGTTTATCTATATCAAATCCATCAGGAAGCCCATTACCATCATCCTGTATTGTAAGGGTTGCCTTTCCATCATGTTCTTTTAGTGTGATTTGTATCAAACCAGAATCTCTATTCTTAAAAGCATATTTCATTACATTAGTAAGAAGTTCATTAGTTATAAGGCCAATGGAGAATAAGGTTTTAGGATCTAACTGGAAATCATCAATTTGTTTTTCGACTGTCAGGTTTTGCTTGTTAGATAATAAGTTAATAATATCATCAACCAGATTATTAAGATATTCCTTAATTGATGTAGTATGGTAATTATCAGTAAGCAACAACTATTCATAAATAACAGCCAGGCTATTAACCCTTCCACTTGCATCCTTAAGAGCTGATTGTACTTCAGGATTATCACTGGAATTGGCTTGTAAAGATATAAGACTCCCAATTGAGGAAAAATTGTTTTTAATACGATGATGAACTTCTTTAAGAATGATTTGCTTCTCTAATAATTGTTGCTTAACCTCCTGTTCTAACATCTTTCGCTCAGTGATATCATGAGCAAGCCACACAACTGTATTTTTTCCATCAATCATCTCTTTCATTGGGGAAGTTCTTCCCTGAAGCCATGTTTCTCCTGATTGGAGGGGAATTGGATATTCAAGTTTTTGTGGTTTACCAGTTTTAATTGTATTTTGAATAGTTTTGTGAAACTCAGTTAAAACATCCTTAGGTAAGACATCATCTATGTAACTTCCAACTAATTCTTCCCTCTTATTATATAATAATGAATCTTCTGCTGATAGTATCTCAATGTATTTACCATCTTCATCAATAATTAATGAGTGATCTGGCAATGCATTAGTAAAAGCAATTAATAGTGATTCTCTTTTAAGTGACGCTTGTTCCTTTATAATTCTATCAGTAATATCAATACTTAATGCTGTTACACCTGTAACTTCATTATTTGTAATAATAGGATTAAGAGAGATTTTATATGAGTGACCACTTGGATTGCTAAACTCAAAAACAATTGCTTCTCCTGATAATGCATTGTCATATTTGGCTTTCCATAATTCTACCTGTTCAGGTGGCAAAACGTTCAGAGCATTCATTCCTTTCTTTAATTCTACATTGTATACTGCCTGGTATGCTTCTTTAAAAAAATTATTAAGAATAATGTAATTGTAATTCCTGTCAATAGACCATATTGATTCTTCTCGATTGTTTATTAATGAATCAAGGTTTGCTGTATTTTCTTCTTCCTTTTTTTCTGCCAATTTATGTTCAGAAATGTCGAGGACAGATGAAAAAAGTCCGATGACTTTTCCTTCATTAAAATGTGGTAGTAATCTTACGCTAACATATCGTTCTTGCTTCTTACTGTCATATGTTTTGCTTTCAAAAGATACAGTCTCTCCTTTTAAAACCTTTAGGTAATTTGGGAGAGCAAAATTATAAACTTCTTCAGACAACAAATATTTAATAGACCTGCCAACAATATCCTTCTTTTCCTTATCATGCCATTTTGCATAGGCGTTGTTTATAAAGAGATAATTTAAATCTCTGTCGAGGTAAGCTAAAAGTGCAGGAACTCCAGCCATTACAAAAGATAGAGTTTCTTCACTATTCTTTAAAGCTTGCTGTGCCAATTTGTATTCAGTGATATCTCTTGTTATGGATAAAATGTGTGGTTCATTATTTAAAATAATCAAATGAGCAGACATTAATGCAGTTTTAAGAGAACCATCCTTGCACCTAAAAACTGATTCAAGATTTTCTACTCTTCCAGCCTCCTTCAGTTCTTTAATTAACTTTTCCCTATCAGCAGGAATTGTCCATATATCTATATCAGAAGATAGAACTCCAATTACGTCTTCCTCTGTAAAGCCTGTGAGCCAGGTAAACCCCTCATTGATATTAATATAACGACCATCTATATCATTAATATTTATTGCATCAGGGCTAGTAGTAAAGGCTACATGGAACTTTTCCTCACTAAGTTTCAAAGCTGAAGAAGCTTTAAACAGTTTAAAAGCCATTTTAATAGAGGCATCAAGTACTGTTATGGAGGAGCTCTTTACTATATAGCCATATGAGGTAATCTTCTCAGTCTTCTCTACAACTTCAGGCTCCATATGACTCGATAAAAATACAACAGGGATATCGCGTTCTTTTAAGATTAATTCTGCAGCTTCTGTCCCATCAATACCTTTGCCTAAATCTATGTCCATAAGGATAAGATCTATTTCTCTGTTCTCTTTTGCTATTAAGACGGCTTTTTCACCTGTATTAACATGAATAACTTTATAGCCATATTTTTCAAGTTCGAGCTGTTTTCCCATAGCTATCATATAATCATCTTCAACAAGTAGTAATGTTTTTAGCATTTATTAATCCTTGATCACAAACGATAACTCCAAAAGTACCAGTATATACTGAATATCCCTAATAGCAATACTGTCTCCCCTTCCTTATGTATAATGTAAAATATAAGTAATAGCAATTTTCTGTAAGATTTTCTCTTTAATAATAATATTGCTTGGTAGGATAATGGTATCCTGTTCATACCTTTCATATATCAATATTGAGTAATTTCTAAACTGAAGGGATTCAGGCTAATTCAAGCAATCTGGATCAAATCAATTTTAAATAAAATAATCCCTAATAATGATAAATTGTATCTATACATAATATGAGTTATGAGGATCTGTTTTTTTGAGAGATTTCCTGCTTCTAAGAAAAAAGATTATATCCTGCGAAGCCTTAACATCATAATAGTCTGCGATATTAAAATTTGTATAATAATCTATTCATCTCCTGAGTCTTATGCCCAGTAAGCTGTTGAAGCTGATTAAGTTGTTTGAAAATAATTATGGATGTAAAAAAAATAGGCACCCATAATAGGATGCCTGTATGTTGTTTTATTTTCTACCTCTACCAAATGAATCATTCTGTGAGAATCCACCCTGTCTGTTTGCCATTCTGCCTCTTTGTCCCATAGGTGCATCCTGTTGGTTGCCCCATGCAGTAGCATTATTGGTAAATCTGTTTCCCTGACCATATCCTCCAAAACTATTAGATGCATCTGCCAGATCATATTTTTCACCATCTATTGTAGCACTCTGTAAAATGAGATTTTTTGTTTCTGTATCGTTGTCTAATCTCAGGTTTTCTGCTTCAAATTCCTCTACAGTTATCTCCATTCCATTCTGTAAATTGGCAGCATATGACAAACGATATGGATAAACCAGCTCATATGTATCGTTCCCAACTATCAATTCAACGTGACCATCTTCTACAAGATTTATAGTTCCAGTAACTGTTGTCAATTCTTCACTTATAACTGCATCTGTCTGATACTGACCTCTAACTCCAGACCATGGTACTGAGTTCTCTTCTGCGCTACCTGATGCAAAAACTGCCAGTGAAGCCATTGTAATTAAAACGATTGAAAGTGTTATTTTCTTCATGATATTTCTCCTATATATATATTGCTTTATTGTTTCTGTTACAGAATATAGGGGATAACTATGAGTGCGCCAAGCAAAGCTAATATAAGCAAGCTGGACAATCCAGCACGTGTAACGGCTAACCACCGGCACGGAACTGAACCGTGAGTATGAGGAGGTAACGAATCGTGCGAAGCCACGGGAAAGGCAGTTTGTCAGCCGCAATGCGAAAGCGTGAAGGTGTTGAGCCTCGAAATTATCCACATTGCACAGGGTCAAGGATTTCATTTTCTGGAAACCAATATCAGTACAGTCGAAATGGTGAGAGTGTATCTGGCGTGTCGGGGTCTAAGTCCGTAGCGGGCAGATGAATTGTTTATGTTGGAACTTGGGAGAACCGAAACATTCCAATAAAAAGTTTATTTGGAGCCGAAGAGGTAACAAATAAATATGAGGTTTCGGTAGTCGGACTGATTCATAGTAGAGGAGTAAGCAGGGTAATGCCTGTTGAGTCTGAGAATAGAAAGACACTCGAAGGGGTCAGCAATTTAACGCAGAGAGATAGGGAATGTAATGCAATACACTGAGATTGGTAAAACATGGCAGAAATTATCTCTCATATCCGGTCATGCCCAAAGAGACCGTAAATTCCAGTTTACAAGTTTAATACATTTACTGGATGAAGAATATCTGAGGGATTGCTACAATAGTCTTAAAAGGAATAAGGCAGTAGGAATTGATAAAGTAGGATGGGAGGAATACGGCAGGAATCTGGACAATAATATTTCAGAGTTAGTCTCAAGGTTGAAGCGAAATAAATACAAGCCTAAACCGGCAAGACGAGTGTACATACCAAAGAGTGAAACAGAGAAAAGGCCATTAGGGATATCAGCGCTTGAAAATAAGATAGTGGAAAGGGGAATCACATGGATACTTGAAAGTATTTATGAAGAGGATTTCCTGGACTGTTCTTATGGTTTTCGTCCAAAGAGGAATGCACATCAGGCATTGAAAAAGATCAATGACTTAATAATGTTTCAACCTGTAAGTCATATTGTAGAAGCCGATATAAAAGGATTCTTCGACAATGTATCACATGAGAAATTATTAGAGTTTCTCAGGATAAGAATAATGGATACAAATATGTTGAATCTAATAAACAGGTTTCTGAAAGCAGGGTATATAGACAATGGGATATTGGTAAAACCAGAAGCCGGAACGCCACAAGGGAGTATATTGAGTCCAATGCTGGCCAATATTTTTCTCCACTATGTATTGGATACATGGTTTGAAATAACAGTGAAAAGTCATGTAAGAGGGTATTGCGAAATTGTAAGATATGCAGATGATTTTGTGTGTTTAGTGCGTTATGAAGATGATGCGAAACGCATTGAGCAGGGATTGCGGAACCGGTTTAATAAATATGGATTGGAACTGCATCCGACAAAAAGCCGAAACATGAGTTTTGGTAGATTTGAGCGAGAAAATGCAAAGAAACAATCACGACGCGCAAATACGTTTGATTTTCTAGGGTTTACACATTTTTGTGGATTATCAAGAAAAGGGCGTTTTAAAATCAGTCGAAAGACAAGTCGGAAGAAGTTTACAGCGAAATGTAAAGAAATGAATAGGTGGTTGAAATCTATAAGAAATTTGATCGAAACCAAAGAATGGTGGAAGATCCTGAAAGCAAAACTGCGAGGACATTTTCAATACTACGGTGTGAGCGAGAATTATAGAAGTATAAATAAATTCTATTACTTAACCATAAAAATGGTTAGGAAGTGGATGAATCAGCGAAGTCAGAAACGAACAATGAGCTGGGAGAAATTTTTCAAATATTTGGAATATTATCCTCTTCCCAAACCAAGAATAGTGCATAATTTTTACTTATCACCTGAACGAGTGAGTTAGAGTGAAGAGCCGGATGTGGGAAATCTACAAGTCCGGTTCTGTGAGGGGCATGGACTTTCTCACAAAGGAATAAAAAAAATGATGAATGAGAAAAAGGAGAAAGTCACATGTCTACTCGACAAAAAATATTAATAATTTTGATTGTTTTGATTTTATCTCTAGTATTTTTTGGATGCGAGCTTCTCTTTCCTACTGACCCGGAAGTTCTATACAAGGTCACAGGAACAGCTTCGACCGTTAATCTGACAATAGAAAATTCTGACGGGGGAACGTCGCAATACAGTGATGTGCCTTTACCCTGGACAACACAACCGCCCTATTAGAATAAATCTGCATAAAGATTGTTATATACACAAGTAATAAACTAATCATTAGACAGGTAGGTTCTTTGGGTGTATAATCGGTGCAACGGAGATTATTATGACTGTTAAGTATCATTTTATAGTTTTGCTTATCCTGCTGACTTCCTTTCAACTGAGTGCCGATGTTAAAAAAGATATCCAGGGTTTAGTTGAAAATTTCTCACTTGAGTATAAAAATAAAAATCCGGATCTTGTATTCAGACCGAATATAGGTATTCTTCCCTTTAGTAATAAATCTGAAGATGCTGAAAAATACGGTGTAGGAGAAGCTGTATCCACCCTTATTGAAAACACTTTCTTCAGATCCCTGCTGTTCAGTGTCATAGATGACAGGATACGTGATAAGCATCGAGTAGGAGGCGGGCAAATGCCCGCCGTCCTCTCACAGAACCGTGCGTACGGGTCCGTACACGGCTCCTCATGTCATTTTAATCCAACGTTTAACACTAAACCAGTGAGGAAGTT
>JAQIBN010000090.1 GCA_027859095.1 Spirochaetia bacterium
GTATTGGACTGGGTAACCTGATCTATCTGTTCCAGACCCTGGGTTATCTGATCAATTGCTTCTGCCTGTTCCTTACTGGCTGTGGCAATTTCTTCCAGAAAGTCTGAAACCTAGGAGGATCCTCCCATAATAGATTCAAGCTGAACAGCGGTTGCCTCTACTGCCTTGTTTCCGGAGTCTATATTCTTAATGGAGTCATCCACCATTACAGTTGTTTCTTTTACAGCCTCGGCACTTCTAACTGCCAGGTTACGAACCTCGTCTGCAACTACTGCAAAGCCCTTTCCGTATTTTCCTGCTCTTGCTGCCTCTACGTTTGCATTTAGCGCCAGAAGGTTTGTCTGGAAAGCAATGTCATCAATTACCTTTACTATCTTTTTAATCTGATCACTGGAAGCATTAATTTTCCCCATAGAATCAGTAAGCTCAGCCATCTGCTTGTTTCCCTTCTCAGCATCCAGAGCCGCCTGTTTCGCAATACCGTTTGCCTCTGTAGCATTTTCTGCATTTTGTCTTGACTGGCTGTTTACCTGGGTGACAGATGCTGATACTTCTTCAAGGGAAGCTGCAGATTCTGTTGCACCCTGGGAGAGAGACTGGCTTGCCTGGGATACCTGATCTGCCCCGATATTTACCTGGTCTACAGACATGTTAATCTCGCCGAGAAGTTTGTTCAGGGAGTCTGTCATCTGTACAAGAGACTTCCCTAGTTCATCTTTATCTGATGCAAGTTTTACATCTATTGTAAGATCACCATTGGCAACTATATTTACTGCTTTTGCTTTTATTGCCAGAGCCTCCATCATCTTCATTACTGAAAGATAGACTCCTCTGCTTTTTTTCTGATCATCACTTAGTTTCATTGAAAGATTACCAAGAGCAACCTCTTTGGCAATCTCATCAATCTCTGACGGATCAGCCCCTAACTGTTTAAGTATACTGCTAACCGTATATAAAGCCATAACAATTCCGGCAACAACTGCAATAACTGCCATAATGATAATCATTAAATTTGCCTGTTTATTTGCTGCCTCAAGTACCGGACCCAGGGCATCCTGTTCTGCCAAAATAGAGAGTTTTACTTCTTCAGTAAGATTTGCTACATTAGGGCCTATTACATCAAGGCTGTTTGTAATAACGTCGTTGCGCTCTTTAATTATTGTTACAATAGCATCAAAATTTTCCATATATATTATCTTAGCAGCCTGCACTGCAGCCAGATATGCCCGGCGCTCTGGATTCTGTAGTTCCTGATCCAGGACCACAAGATAATCTTCCATTTTTGCCATCTCTTTATGGACTCTGTCTACTGCAGATTGCTCATTGGAATCAAGAAACTTGACCATATAGAGCCTGGCCAGAAGGAGGTGTTTCATTGCAATGGCGGCATTAAAGGATGCAAGGTCATCTCCGTCTTTATTAGCAGATTCCAGTATGCTGGTCAGGGTATTTTTTATGAGGGGTCCCTGTATATCAAGATAGTTCATAACATGGTCATTTCTTTCGTCCCTGTATTCGACCACTTTGGCAAAGGACTCTTCATAATCGATAACCTCTGCATCTATTTCATCTATTGAAGCAGCTCTTTTGGGATCCTTTATTTCCGTCTGTGATTCTTCCAGGAAGCCGTTCATTATATTCAGATATTCGGCATACTGCTCACGGTCTTTATCACTGCCTGTAATCAGAAAATCCTTTACATTCATTCGTACCATCAGCATGTTTGCCTGAAGTCTACCAGCAAGATTTGTATCTCTGGCCAGGCCTCTGTACTGTTCAAAACCCGCTCCCGCGGTTCCGAATTGAAGAATAGCTGTTGTGCTTACTGCTACCAGCAGCACGATTACGATCATGAAGCCTAAAATTATCTTTGTTCGCATTTTCATACTATTTTTCCCCTTATTTCTTACTACTTTGTTTAGTTTCAAAGTCAATTATGGCCTTGTCTTCATTACTGATAATTTTATTTACATCGAGGATAATCTTTACCTCGTCCCCCCGCTTTGCAAGACCTGCAATATACTGCTCTTTTCCTGATAAATTCTTAAAGGAAGGAGGCGATCCAATATCTTTATCTGCTATTTCATGTACCTCAGAGACATTATCAACTATAAAACCAACAGTTCTCTCTCCCAGGCTTACAATGATAATACAGGTCCTGTCATCATATTCCTTCTCTTCCATCCCAAAGCGCAGGCGCAGGTCAACTGCTGGTATAACCATTCCCCGGAGATTAATAACTCCTTTAACAAAATTTGGCATGTCGGGAATTGCAGTTATTTGGGGAAGCTCTTCAATTGCTGTAATACGCGCTATGTCAATGCAGTATTCCTCTGCCCCAAGCTCAAAGAGTAAATACTTATCATCCTGTTCCTCCAGCTCATCATCTTCTACCATTAAATCAATATCAGCCATATCTCTCCTCCATTTTCATTTAAGTATCGTAGATAGTTTTTTAATAAGCAAACTATTAAATAAAAAAAGTAATTTTTATTTTATAATTTATTGTTTCGGGATTAATCTAAATTAGGAGCTGCACGACTTTATGGGAGTACTATATTTAACTCCGCTAAGACAGAGTCAGCTGAGTTAAAAAGAATGGATTTTCTGTTTATTGAATTGTATAATATAATTTCACAAAAAAGAGGAAACAGTAGTGAGAAAAAGACTCTATTTGATATTAGATACACTTAAAGTAATTACTTTACTTTCTATCCTGATTTCATGTGCCGGGATTCCTTCCATTAAAGAGCAAGAAGACCATGCCGCAGGTGCTTTACAAAATGAAGAATCCTCAGAAGTCCTGATATCCCAAGAAAAACTACAAATTGAAAACAAAAAAAATATCTTTAAAGCAGAGAATGGACTGGAACTAAATGTTTCCGAAATGGAAGATATTGCGTTTGGATTTGTCCATACAGGGAAGTTTAGCCCCGATGGTGATGTTCAATTAATAATAAAAAAAATAGATCACGGTTTGAGCTCTCTTGCCTTCAGAACGTACTTTAAAACTCATTCGGTCGATGATATCGTCGTTTCACCCAGAAGTTATGCCTGGTCATCATCAGGGAAATATGTAGTGATTCATAACGTGGATTATTACGCAGATGATGGATCTACGGGAATAATTATTTTAAATGTTCAATCTGGTCATTATATTGAAATTACCAGTGATCAACTAATCAATGGAAAAGATTTGGGAAAGCGGGACAAACTCAATATCTATAATATTGTTTGGTTAGATTCCAATAGATTTTCTTTAATTGTAAGCGCAGGTTATCTAGGCGAATCAGGTCACCCTGGAATCGATTACAACAGAAAAACAAATCTTGGAGATAACTATGGGAATAAAGACGATATCATTCTTGTAGCCAACTGGGTAATTGAGATTGTGAATGATGAAAGCAAAAGTTTAGATCCTCCTAAAATTGAAAAAAGTGAAACCTTAAAACTTCTCTTGGGAAAATGGCAAAGTATGGATGATACAAGGAGTTACGTATTGTTCACAGAAAAAGAAATAATTTATTTTTATGACAGCGAAGTTACTAGTCAGGAAACCTATATATTATCCAATAGTTGTATGGATTCTGAAGAGGTCAATGAGGATAACTCTTCTGATTCACCTCAATATATTTATATGGAAATAAGGGATACCTGTTTTTATATCATTGATCTGGCACCACAATATTTAGCTCTTTCACATGGAGGTAGGGGAAATACCCTTACTTATGTTAAATGACCTAATCACAAAAAGTACCTCTATTAGGAAAGAGGGAAGATCTCGACCTGGTAGTGTATTTTATTACATCCGATAATATTTCTATGTGATCATTTGGAGAACTTTCCAAATCACTTTTTAGTGAGGTAGTTGGGCCGAATGATGGATATCAGAAGATCTGGTAAGTCTGATAGTTTTTGCTCTGATTTTCATACCAGATAAAAGTATGCTTTCCGTATATCATAAGACTTTAAATCACATTTCAATCAGCGTCAATAAAGGCATCAGTACCAAATTCGATACTTTTCTCTTAATCTCAGGTGATATGGGATGATTGTCGTCTTAGAGTCAGTTTACAGTCGGGCAGGAAAAAGAGACCTCTTGTGATGATTTAGAAGAGGTCTCCCAATGATTTATAAATATTATTACAAACTATTCAGTTTTAAACGCCCCAAATTTATCTTGTAATTCTCCTACAATAGTGTCCAGATTTTGTGAAAGTTCAACCATAAGTTGCATTGAATTAACAATTTCGCCCGCACCAGTTTGAGCCTCTGCCATACCAGAAGTTACTTTCTCTGATACTTCTTTAATAATATCTGATGATCGAAGCATTGATTGTACGCCATTCTTAATTTCATTACTTCCTGCTTTAATTTGAGATGTTACCTCATTGATCTGGTCTGATGCTTCAAGTACTTGTTGGCCGCCAATATTGAGTTCTGAGACTGATGCTTCAATTTCTGAAAATGCATTCACTGTATCTATAATCTCTTTAAGAATTGAATCAAATACCCTGGATGTAGCATCAACATTGCTATCCGCAGTATCTACAGAGGAAGTTATCTCCTTAATCATCTTAGTGATGTTAGAAGAAGAAGAAGCTGATGTTTCAGCCAATTTCCTAATTTCATCTGCAACTACAGCAAATCCCTTCCCAGCATCTCCGGCATGAGCAGCTTCAATTGCTGCATTCATTGATAGAAGATTTGTCTGAGAAGCAATGCCATTAATAGTATCTGCCATCTCTTGAATTGATTGGATTTGTACTACGACTTTCTTAAAAGCTAAAGATGTTTCATCAATCTTTTTCTTTCCGTCATCAGCTACATTTGATAATGCAGTAGTTGATTGTTTTTTAGCTGCTGTTACATTTGCTACACTATTAAGGGATGCAATCATCTCTGTAATGGCAGCTGTTGATTCTTCAACCATAGAGGCTTGATCGTTGATCTGATTGTCAATCGAATCCATATTCGCAGTAACTTGTTCAATTGCAACAGCATTGCCACCAATATGTTCATCAAGTGTATTTATCTGTGTCCCGATAGAGTTTAGATTTGCACTAATCTGTTCTATGGCGGTTGTCGTTTCTTCAGTTCCAGCGGAGATATCTTGTTTAATGTTATTTGTTTTTATGATGGAGTTTTTAACATTCGTGATCAGAATACGTAATTTATCAACAAATTTATTAAAGCTATTTGACATATCTTTAATTTCGTCTTTTGTATTTACTACAAGTTTTTGTGTCAGGTCTCCATCTCCTTGAGAAATATTTTCCAGCATACTACTGGTTTTTTTAATATTACCTACAACCAGTAATGTGACTGTGATGATCGTACCAAGAATTATGATCATACTGAGAACCATTGGTAAAAATATTGCAATAAAGACTTGTGAGATTAAGTCATTAACATCTTCCTGATAGTAAGAAACAGAAATAATGACATCCTCTTCCTGAAAGTACCTTAAGAATGCTATTTTTTTATAGGAGCCTTTTCCATCTCTAGAAAAATTGTATTCTAGACGACCATTTTGTATTTCAAAAAACTGAGGTAATAATTCTTCCCCGGTTTTAGAATCTTTTAAGTTCGGAACTATACCTTCCAGTTTAATATCTTTGTGTTGGACGAAAGCACCATCACTTCTAACTATAAATGGGTATGCTTCATTTATAATTTTTTCTAATCTGGGTGTCATACTTAAATCAGTGCTGGGGGGACTAAATATAGCCTTTCTTAACATTTCTTTTGAAGCCAAAGCTTTTTCCTCTAACACAATATGAATATTGTCGATATACTCCCCGGTACCAATTATCCAACCCCATTCCTCGAAATATATCGTTGCACTAATTTTCTCAGAGGCTTCAGAATCGCCAGGTTTTATAAACCAATAATTTGTAAAGGTATAACCATCTTTTATACAGTTATCAATATATTCTTTTACGTAGAAATTACCTTTAACATCTACTTTGTTAACAAGGTTCTTTCCTAATAGTGAAGCAACTGGTGTTACTATATTAGTATAATCTTTTTTATATGCGAAGAAATAATTGCCATCGTCAAATAATAAATTAGCCAAATAATCTTTGGCAAGAGTTTGGGATTCTGCCGTGCTTAACTCTCCACTTTGTTCTAATTCATAATAGTTTTGAACTCCTGATTTTGCGACTTGAACCACATTCAGCAATCTATCTTTAGTAGCGGTTATTGTTTCTTCTTCATACTCACTTAAGTTTTTAACAGATCCATCTAATAAACTATAATATGCATCAAGTTTCTCTTGCATAAGAAGTTCTATCATAGCTGAAAAGTTTTTCTCTAAAATACTTTGTGTCATAAAATATAAGGATATAAATCCTATGCAAAATATCACCGCCAACGGTAATAATATTTTAGTTATTATCTTCATCCCTATCCTCCCTGTAAAGTGGTCTAATTTTGTAATTAATCTATTTAAAGAAGTCATTGACCTTACCCATTCATTGGGCCAGCTTTAATTAAAGGTTCTATAGCTTTTTACCCTGTTTCAACCTTATATTGAAACTTTTTCTGAGACAAGTAAATTAATTAGCTCTGTGGTTTGATTATAGTGATTATGATTTTAATTTCAATTGTTTTTTTCTTGTGGTATTGGTTTTTATAACAATAGTATGGATAGTAAAAGGCTTTGGCAGATAGGATAGATATAAGAAATCAGAAGATATAAACGAAGACTAAGATTAATAATACTGGAGCTATCATGAAAAAAACAAAGATAATCTTAATACTGTCTCTCTTCATCCAATACAATATAACTTCAATGATATTCTATCTAAATGGCGGCAGTAGACAGAATGTAATAAGCGGTACTTTTGACCAAACTCCAAAAATCAGTCTAATCTGAAAGGGTTTAAGCATAAAAAAAGCACCTCTAAAAGAGGTTCTTAAATGGGTCCACAAGGACTTGACGGTTGTCCCTGTCTTTATGTATTCCATAATTCGGTCTAACCTTAATAATAATCCCTTCGAATCAAGCTTTGCTTATAGAGCCATAAAGGACTGTATCTCAGAGGTTATGTAGTATGTTTTTCACATAAGGTATCTGGGTTCATATAATAAGAGCGTCGATATCGGCGTCAAAATTTTAAACTTTCATAAAAGATTATTTCCAATATTATGATTATCTGCCCGATGAAATAATACGACAACAGAGGCAAAAGCTGAAAAATAGATCTCAGATTCCATCTAAACGATTTTTCATGGCTAGTTTACTAATTTCTTCACCTGATAGATC
>JAQIBN010000122.1 GCA_027859095.1 Spirochaetia bacterium
AAAAAATTTACTATTGTTTTGCTATTGGCTTCATGGATTAACATCTGTATCTCTCTAAAGTGTTTAAGTAAATCCGTGTATTCCTTATAAACTCCGGGAAATTCCTTTTTAGGGCGGTATACAATATCCCTCTCTTCCTTATGAACAACTTCTTTGTAAGTTGACTTCATAAGCTGGGATGAAGTTTGTTTTATCTGACCTTTTAATTGTTTACGCACTTCAAGAACTTCAATTATAGGAATATCTTCTCCTTTAAAAGTCACTTTAGTTAAAAAATTCGCTGATTGAATTTCCTGATTAAGTTTTACCCGTTTAGACTCTAAAGTTTTATATATCTTTTCAATTTCCTTGATATCAACCGCATCGTCATATTCCTTTTTATCGACCTCCGAATGTCTTGACAGAAAAGATCGATATTCATCATCTTTACCCAAAACATCTTTCAATACAGAAAGATGCATGTCATATTCATTGCGTAATTCAAGAGCATCACTTACATTTAATTTTACCTTGTTTTCCATTTTTTACCTCTTTTTGTAAATTGAATATAATGTTTAGCACTTCCAGCTATCGTGCAGTAGAAGGTATTCAATAATTTCAAGTTTCAGTTTTTCAATATCTACCATTCGACCTCCATTATAAGCTATTTGTAACTTACTTCTTTCTTAGATTTTTTGATGTTTCACGCAAAGACGCTAAGGACGCATACCCGAGCAATAGACGAAGTCTATGACCAGGGAACGAAGTTGCGACCAGGCTAAGGAAAACAAGGAGATCGAAGAATGGAAACCGGAAGAATGTATATACTTTTCCAATTTATTTGTTTTCAAACATTTTATCTATCTCGATAATTTTAAGCTCTTTAATTTTATTTAATTTTTGATCTGCTGTAACTAAAACAGCATTCTCTATTATTGCAGTTGCTACAATTATACTATCTGGTAATTTCAATCTATATCTCTTCCTGACCTCTATTGTCTTTCCCAGTCATCTCTTAATGATTTCTGCCATTTCAGAGAATTTTCTATCTTACTTAGAGATTCAATTCTATATTTTGAGAAATCAATGCTCTTTTTAACAATTTTATCTTCAGAGTCAACAGAATCATCTAAAATAATCTCTACACCACCATCTGGTAAACTCTTTAAAAGATAAAGAAATTTGTCAAAAACAGTATCATCTACATTTAATTTTAAAGCATGCATATTACTATCCTTATATTCCCTTACGACTTTTAAATATACAATATTACTAAACAGTTCTCAACAAATTTTACTATACTTTCCAACTAAACTGTTCAAAAAAGGAGACCGGAAGAATGTACTTGCTGGTTACCTTTATTTTTTCTAATATTTATCTATCTGATCCAGCACAGTCTGAACAGTATTTAAAAATTTCACAACCTTAAATACAGCCCGTTCCAGGTCATTTACATGACAGGCATGATCGATCCGTCCGCCCCCCAGAACCACATCGGGTTTTGTAAGCGTATAACAGATCCTGGGAATTTACTCTTTTAACCTTAGCACCTCTTTGGAATCCTGCCCCAGCCAGTCAATATTTCCGGAATGGCTATGGGACTGTAGGCTATTAGGTATTTAGACTGTAGACTATTAGGCTATTAGGTCGTATTTCCTTTGTTTCTTTTCCTAACAGCCTATAGACTAATAGCCTACAGCCTTCCCCATAACCCTCAACATAAAAAGGAACATCCACACCCGTATGTCCTGTAGTAGACCAGTTTACATCCGGCATAGTACCTGCGCCATTGTTACCAGGGACAGAAAGCCCTCCGGTCTCATGGTCCGAAGTCACAATCAATATCACATCTGTTTATATTGCTTTAAAAATTTAACATCGGGTTTATAAACCCTGCCTCTTTCACTATATTTATAAGATATTACCCTTATAATTACCCTTATTAAACATTGTTACCCTTTTTATGCCACCTGGCTCCTGGTCCTCGCCCTTCTGACTCGATTTTCCCTTCATTGTTTAGATCCTTTAATACTTTACGAATCATATCCCTACTGACATCAGGACATTTTTCATGAATTTGTGAAAGTGTAAATTCTGATCTAAATTTTTCAATACAGGAAATAACAAGTTTTGTTTTCCCCCCTCTCGGGATATCAATTTTTTCCACACCTTCTATAAATTCATCATATGCTTTTTTCAGAATATAAAGAATGAAGCTTAAATATGGCCAGGGATCTTGCTTCTCTTCGTGCCATTTTTCTGATGATATTCTCAAAGCTTCATAGTATCGTTCCTTGTGCTCTTCAATCAGTCGTTCAATGCTAATATATCTACCGACCTCGAACCCGGCATTGTATAATTGTACCAAGAGCATTAATCGCGATACACGTCCATTACCATCATGAAAAGGATGAATACATAAAAAGTCGAGATTAGTAGCAACAATAATAATCAATGGATGAATAATATTATCTTTTAGCAATTGATTGGAATAAGAAAATAATTTTTTCATAGCAGATTGGGTATCTTTAGCAGAAACAGTTTTAAACCGTAATTGGATTTCACCATTTGGAAGTCGCTCAATTATATCACTATTTTTATCTTTGTATTTACCAGCATCCCATATTTGTCCTTTAGTCATCTTGTGGATATTTTTTAAAGTAGATTCAGAAAATTTAATATAACTCGAATTCCCATGAATTAATTCTAATGCGTCGCGATACCCCTGGATTTCCTCTTCATTGCGATCCTTTAACAGTGATTTCCCAAAAATAACGGTTCCAATACGTTTTCTATCAATCTCTACGCCCTCAATACGGTTAGACGAAACTGCACTTTCAATTATTGCATGTTCCCGTAGTACCTTTAATTTTTGCGGAGATTGCTGTGTATAAAGGTACTGCTTTCCTAAAGGTACTGCTTTCCCTTTGCTTCAGCTATATCAGCAAGATACCAGGTAATTCCAGATGGTAGTTCATCGATACCATTTGAGAATCTTTTTAAAGTGTGCATACCCGTTTCCTTTCATACAATAATAGTCAGAACTGCCGTAAAGCAAGATATTGCCCGGCTTTAAGGATTTTTGACGTTCAATTATTTCCGGTTTCAATTTTTATATATTCTATAATTCTTTATAATTCCAAAAATCTACAATTTGAAAAATTAAAATTAAAGGATATACCTATTTTTAACTTATAGTTTTTGCAATTTGCATATCTGAATGTATGAGCTGATTTACAATTAATGAGATATCGCTTTCTTTTTCTTTTGCAATATTATTCACAAAAACAAAAACATCATCATCTAAGTACACTGGTATGTTAAGTTTAACATCGGGTTTATAAAACCTACCTCGTTCACCTTTACCCCTGTTGCCATCGCAGTTGCGGCAGCTGCAGAGTCAGTAATTGCGTTATCAGCTGAAAAGGTGGAAATATACCCTTTAACCGGGAAATTACTGAAAGAGAGGGAAGAATCACTGCCTGTAAGGTAGTAACTTGCAGCCTTCTGCTAACAGGTCCCTGAGCCCGTCGAAGGGCGGCCGTATCCAGATAGATCGGTCTCTTAAGATCCAGATCTCTTATTATACCGGCAGGTGTTAAATCAAATACTGTTTTTAGCAATGTATCTGCCCATATAGGCTGCGGAACGATCCACCTTGCTGGGATCCCCAAAAGGACCAACAACAACAAAACGTCCCGTGGGATTGATATAATACTTAGTGTTGCTATCAATAAAACCAGTAGGTTCAAGAACAGGTTTAATAATACGACTTATAATTGTTTCTTCTATTTCTTCATACTTCACATTAGGCTGTTAGGCTGTAGACTGTAGGCTATTAGGTTGTAGCTCTTTTCTAAGAGTCTACAGCAGTTAATTGTACACCCTTTACAATACTTTCTCAAACTCAACTTTTCTTACATTTCTCATCTTTACATCAAACTCAATACCAACCAGATAAATTGGTAGATTATGGGCAAGATATTTTTCATGATATTTTTTATCTTTGATTTGTTGTAGAGCTAAGCTGCCGTCAGTTTTAAATTCAAAGGTAAATATACTATTCGAAAGTTTTAGTGTTAAATCAATTCTACCTTTGTTGGTTACATCTTCAGCAATCAGATCAATCCCTAAAGCTTTGATATAAGCATAAAACACACTTACATAATAACCTTCATATTCATAAAGTCGATTATTTATAAAAAGATTATATGGAATTGAAGCAAAGAGTGCTTTTATATGTTTTTGTAAACTTTCTAAATTTGATTCATATAAAGCTATTTTTATGCCATCTCTATGTTCGATAGAATTATTCTTTGTTAAAAATTCAGCAATGCTGCCCATTAGAGATATTCTTACCTCTAAATTAGGAATAGTTAATTTATATCTTATCTCATCATACAGATCTATTTTTTCATCTATAGTCAAATACCCTGTCTGCCACAAAAGAGTTTCAAGCTCAATATAGTCCACATCAAAGCTATCAAGCATTTTTCTGTCTTTTACTATATGTTCTAAATTCGGCAAAAAGTAGTTATTCTTTTCAATAAGTTTAAGCAGAAAAGTTGGGGTTGCAGTACTAAACCAGTAGCTTTCATAGGCAAACTCATTTGATATAAAAAGTAAAATATCAAATGGGTTATAAACCCCCTCCCCCAAGAATTTATAACCATTATACCAATGTTTTATTTTCTTGAAATTTTGCCCTTCAAGGTGCTCTGCAAATACTGTTTCTATATCATTTTGGGTATATCCGCAGATAGTTGAATACTTTGGGTTAAGGGTAATATCTTCAAGGTTGTTGAGTCCTGAAAATAAAGAAACTTTTGAGAACTTTGAAACCCCGGTGATAAATACAAATTTCAGGTATTCATCAGCCCCTTTGATAACACTATAAAAGTTTTTAAGCTCTTCTCGCATAACAGTAGCAATTTCGGTATTTTCAATATTATCCAGGATTGGTTTGTCGTATTCATCGACTAAAATAACTACTTTTTGATTGTATTTAAGGTATACTTCTTCAATAAGCCTTTTAAAACATCCCGACATTGAAAAATCATTTGGGCAGGTTATCCCTAAATCCCGTTGATTTTTATCCATCATTTCATACAAATATTGGTTGAACTCTTCTTTTGTAGTAAATCTTCCATCATTAAA
Organism: Spirochaetia bacterium; assembly: GCA_027859095.1. Lineage (GTDB taxonomy): Bacteria > Spirochaetota > Spirochaetia > B11-G9 > B11-G9 > JAJRQE01. The sequence goes on from JAQIBN010000122.1 coordinate 5,137, forward strand.
ACTAACACGAAGTACTGGATACTTCTTGAAATCCCATTTATCGTAAATATAAAGCCCCTTGAAAAGCTCTTTGTCTCCATCAAAAATAGTTCGCAAAGTATCAAGAAATAAACTCTTTCCAAATCTTCGAGGACGACTTAAAAAGTAATATCCACCTCCATTTTCTATTAAATCAAGTGCAATTTTTGTTTTATCCACATAAACATAATCTTCTTCTATGAGAGTTCTAAAGGTTGATTTGCCTATTGGTAGTTTTTTTAGCTTCATATATTTATCCTATATTGACAGTTGATAAATTTATATACAGATAGATTAAAAAGTACACCCATCTGTGTTCATCATTCGATAGGCTCATTACTCTCTACTCAGGGACTGTCAGCGTTTATCCATTCGTCAAGCTCAGGAACCTTCTGTGGTTAATTATCCAACAGCCTAAACCCCTAACAGTCTTTAAATCTTTTGAAGCAACTCGAAATACTTTTCTCTGCTTAATCCAATGATTCGCATATTATTTTTGATAATAAATGACGGTACCTCTTTATATTTTGGTATAACCACAGGCCTGATAGCTCCAGGATAATGATAGATAAGATGATCCCCTTTTGTTCTGGTATGTACACACCCAGCCATTTCAAAAATTTTAACCTGAATTTGATAGTTTGTCGAATTGATTTTCAGTAGACAGCAACTTCAATAGGAGTAAACCCAATTAATTCCTTACGTACACTCAATATATCAATATTAGTTTCTTCCAATCCGCACTCATCAATAAATTGCTCAAATGTTCCCATCTTTTTCGTATCTTCAATATTGATCAGTATTGTCTCCAGAAGATTTTTCTTTGCCTGATTAATATCCTCTCCACAGGAAGCAACATCCATTTCTGGGCAATAAGAAACATACATATTCCCCTCTTTCCATAGCTCTTCAGTTATACGTAATTTCATGAGATCAACTCCTATAAAATATCAAAAGCATCATATTCCCTTGCTACTAATAAATGTACAATATTATTAAAGTGTTCTCAACAAATTTTATTACATTTTTCATTATAAATTTAGAAAATACTATTAGGCTTTTAGCCGATTAGGCTGTAGACTGTAGACTATTAGGCTATTAGGTTGTATTCCCTTTGTTTCTTTTCCCTAACAGCCGATTAGGCTGTAGACTGTAGACTATTAGGCTATTAGGTCGTATTACCTTTGTTTCTTTTCCCTAACAGCCTATAGGCTGTGAGTTAAATTTCTTTATGTAGGCTAATAGATTGTCGTATTTGATGTCGTGACGTGAAATATATATGGCTCTTGCTATTTCAGTTAGTCCGCCGGAATAATCAGGTTTAAACAGACAATCAATAATTGTTTTTTCAAGATCGGAACAAATGACTTTATTAAAGTTGTCAATCCATATTTTTTTTGTACCAAAATAGTGTTTTGAGTTATGGTAAA
>JAQIBN010000163.1 GCA_027859095.1 Spirochaetia bacterium
TTATTCCTTTTTTTACCTTATTGTAATTATAACTAAATCAAATCAATTTTCAATAACAAAAATAGTTAAAATAGACTCAGGTTCCAATTAGCAATGCGGATAAAAGAAATTATGGTTTCTAAGAAAAAAGATTCTCCTGCAAAGCCTTAACATCATCATAGTCTGAAATATTGAACTTCGTATAATGATCCGTCATCTCCTGAGTCTTATGTCCAGTAAGCTGTTGTAACTTATAGTCAGAAATTTTATCCCTCATTACTGTATTAAAAAATACACGCCATGAGTGGAAGGTGATGGTTCTGTCCACGCCTTTTTCATATTTAACCCCTATCCCTTCAAGAGCCTTATAAAGCATCTTTGATATATCTTTATTATCGATAGGTTTATATCTGTTTGTTCCATAGAATAAAAAATCCTCAGGTAAATTATATTCATTCTGCTGAATAAGATCCTGTAGATACTGATTTGTTTTAGCTGGGATAGGTATTGAACGGTGACTTTTCGTTTTGGGTTCTTTTAAACCATATTTCCTTTCCCAGGAATGGTTGATTTCAACATATCCTATATGAACAGCCTTTACTTGTAATGCTTGAATTTCTCCCATCCGCATTCCTGTAGAGGCAGAAAGAAGGTTTAAGGTATAATGAGTTAAATTATTATTCCAAAGTCGCTGAATGTTTTCTTCCTTGAAGAGTTCCGTAAGTTGCTCGATGTTTAAAATTTCTTTTGATAAAGGTTTTTCTTTAAATTTAGAAATAGATCCAGAAGGATCATTTGATATATACCCCAATCTATGAGCCTCCTTAAGCATTAGTTTTAATGTTTTCAGGCAATTATTTATTGTAGTAGGGGAGATGTGTTTCTTTTCATCTTTATTCAGTTGCATTAGCCATTTTTCAATATCGTTTGTACTTATATTTCTTAACTTTTTGCTTTTAAAGAATGGCAGTATATGGTTGTTGAGATGCCCTCTATTCCCGTCTGCATAAGTCTGGCCTAATGAGTTTCCCTTGTTATGTTGCCTCTGTATATATTCACATTTTTCCCAAATCCACCAATCCGTTGAATAGGTTTTAAATGTGATATCGTTAGTTGCACTTAGTAATCCATTCTTTATGAGGTCACTGACATAATTTTTAGCTGCTGTTTTAGATGTCATCCCTGTAGATTTACCAGAGGTTCTTTTTCCGTCTTCATCATAGAAGCGGTAATAGTAAACAGATTTACCATTTTTCATTATTCGTGAATAGAGAGTGAATGGTTCTTTGTACCTCATGGTGTTTCCTTTTAATTGAAATGGCTACATAAATGGCTACCTAAAGTATAAGACGAGTTGGAAATAAAGTAAAGAAAAAAATAACTCCCTATAATATAGGGAGTTAAACCATGCGGTAGAGAAGACTTGAACTTCCACGACCTTGCGATCACTAGCCCCTCAAGCTAGCGTGTCTACCAATTCCACCACTACCGCTGGTACGAGGGGTAAAATATCACTAAGTGCTTTAATTAGTCAATAGAGAGCCTTAAAATTTATATGTCACAGCCTGGGTTTATTAGATTTTTAGAACTGTAATAATAATACCGGCAGCGGTTGCCGTTGAACCAAAGGACCAGATCATAAAATGAAACATTCTTCGGCTGAGTTCTGAAAAATGATTTTCCATTTGTTCAAACCTTTTGTCGACCTGTTCAAAACGTTTATCGACCTGCTCAAATCCCTGTTTCATCAATTCTCTCTGGTTTTTAAGTTCTTCTTCGACTCTTATCATCCTTTCATGCAGCTCAAACCCATAGGCACTTGGAACCGGACGCAGGGGTATAGATTCTATCCATTCTAAAAACTGTCCCTTAATATAATCACTTATCTGACTTAGATCCTTTTGTGTTACAGCCATTTCCACACCTTCCTCCTATAGTATATCAAAAAAAACATGGTTTTTCTATTAGTATAGAGCAAATTGCTAATTTGCTTCAGAAAGATGAAAGAAATCATGCTTTTATTTCATCAACTCAGTCATTTCATCTAAAAGTTCTTCAAAAACTTTCATAGCAGCTTTAACTGGCTCCGGATTGCTCATATCTACACCTGCAAGTTTTAATGAATCTATAGGATATTTAGAACCGCCGGACTTAAGAAAATTAAGATAATCTTTCTGTTCAGAGTCTCCGCCTTTTAGAACTCTCTCTGAAAGTGCAATTGCTGCTGACAGACCTGTTGCATATTTGTAAACATAATAAGACCGGTAAAAATGTGGTATTCGGAGTCCTTCCAGATCACTTTCTTCTTCAAGTTCCATGTCCGGTCCAAAATAGAGTTCCATAAGTTCTCTGTATTTTGCCCGTATAGAATCGACTGTAATTGGTACCCCATTTTCAACCATGGCATGAGCCTCATGTTCAAACTCTGCAAACATTGTCTGTCTGAAAATTGTTGCAATAATATCATCTATTCTTTTCCCAATAATATAAGCCTTCATTTCATTAGAATCTGCATTTTTATACAAATAATCTGCAACAAGTTGTTCATTAAAAGTAGAAGCTACCTCAGCTTCAAAAATTGTGTAATTATAATTCTGAAAATTATTATTTTCTACGCTATAATAGCTGTGCATAGAGTGCCCTCCTTCATGAGCAAGTGTAAATATGTCTCTAAGTACAGTTTCTTTATAGTTCATCATAATGTAAGGGTTACCAGTAAATCCCCCGGAAGAAAAGGCCCCGGATCTTTTTCCTTTGTTCTCATATCTGTCTACCCAGCCTTCGAGAAGGCCTTTTTTTAGAATTGTACGATATTGTTCACCAAGAGGGCTTAGAGCCTTATTTATAAGTTCTACTGCCTCTTCATAGCTGTATTTGGTACTAATCGAACTAAGAAGAGGTACATAAACATCCCAGTGTTTTAGTTTTTCCAGGCCAAGTTTTTTACGTCTGAAAGCATAATATTTATGAAGTAGAGGAAGATGCTCATGAATAACTGTTACTAAATTTTCATATACAGATTCCGGTACATTGTCAGGAAAGAGTTTCTGGGCTCTGGTGGAGGGATAATCCCTTACTTTTGCCTGATATATATCCTGTTGAACGCTCCCGGCATATAATGATGCAAGGGTATTTTTATGTTCTGAAAATTTTGAATAGAACTGCTTATAAGCAGTTTCCCTAACAGAACGGTCATTATTTATTAGCAACATTCCAAAAGTTGATTGACTTAAAGGGATATCCCCATCTTTTGTCTTTACGGTACCAAACTCCATATCTACATCAGTTAGAGCGGTAAAAACCTTTCCTGGTGTTTGACGGGATTCCATTTGCATGGCAAGAAGTTTTTCTTCTTTTCCTGACAACACATGCGGTTTGAATCTTAATAGTTTTGTCAACATTAGTTTGTAGTCAGCTAAAGAATCATCTTTTAAATAGCTATTTGTAATATCTTCATCTATAGATTGGATTTCAGGATTGAGAAAGCTCAATTCTGTACCAAAAATGGAAGTTACTCTCATGTATCTTGAAAGCCTGTCCTGTCCTTTGCTATCTCCAACATCTTCTGTATTTTTTAAAAAAGCATAATTACCAAGTCTTTCATCCTGTATTTCCATCTTGGTAACAAGATCCAGACAGGATTTTAATTGGTTTGCAGATTTATGGAGAGTTCCCTTATATTTTTGAATATCCGGAATACTTTTTTCGAGTTTAACTAAGGCTTTTTCCCAATCTTCTTCAGTAATAAACAGTCCACTTAGATCCCATTTATCACTTTGTAAAACTTCTGCTCTTGATTTAATTGTTATTTCTGATTTCATATAAATATCTCCTTAATATGAGTGAATAATCTGAAGCTTATTATTCTAATTTTTCCAGTAGTTTTGCTATTCTGTAACCGGCTTTCCCTCTATGAGAAATAGTGTTTTTTTCTTTTTCAGGGAGTTCTGCAACAGTTTTTCCATATTCAGGAAGAAAAAATATTGGGTCATAACCAAATCCATTTATGCCTGTAGATTCTCTGGTAATTTCCCCTTTAAATGATTCCTGCACTGCAAAAAATCGATTTTTATCCAAAACAAGAGTCATGCAGCATATAAATTCTGCATTAAGATCAGTTTTTCCTTGTAATTTGTCCAAAAGATATAAATTCCTAACAGGAGCTTCCAGCTCCACACCATTTACAGAGCCGTATCTTGCAGAATAGATGCCTGGTTCTCCATTAAGAGTCGCTACACTCAGACCTGAGTCATCTGCCAAAACAGGTCTGTTAACCTTATTAAAAAGATCAAAAGCCTTACCCTGTGAATTTTCTAAGAAAGTACTTCCTGTCTCTTCGAAATCAAAACTAATGCCAATATCTTTCGGAAGGAGTAGTGTATGTCCTTTTAGAATTTCTTTAAGTTCAAATAGTTTATGTCTATTTCCTGATGCTAATATTATTTCCATAATAAGTAGAATAAACAATTGTATAGATTGAGTCTACCAGAGCTGATCCGACTTTCAGCGATTGGGATAGCTACCTGAGAATGACAAATTCAGGCAGATTTTTTAACAACTTCATTATCCAATATCTCTTTAAATGAAGATTTAAAATAATAAATTCCTGAATCCACGGAACCTCTGGGTGTTCCCAAAACATCCGCAATATCTTTATGAGTAGGTCTTGTTGGGGATTTTGCTATAGCTTTATTCATCTTATCAATTCTTGTTCGAAGAATTATTACTTTTTCTCTTAATTCTTCTTTTTCTTTTTCATTCTCTGCAAAAAATAGTTTTTCCTGTAGAATATGAAATTTGAAAAATGCATCATTTTTTCTGTTTCTTATTGTCTTTATACGATCCAGTCTTCTTTCCATTTTAGCTTTTAATTTTTCTGAGCAGCTATCCAACCATTTTCTTTTATAACCTGTAATTCTAATTATTGCATCTTTTAATCTTTCATCCACATAATTTGATTCTATTAGATATATATATAGAATTCTTTGTTTTATTGTATCCGAAAGTAATTCTTCTTTTTTTTCCAGCCTAAGTACTTCTCTTGCTGATTCAGATATCCTAAGGGGCTTTTGAGGGAAGTCAGTAAAATCTACTTCTGGTGTAACCAGATAGAAAGGTTCTTTATAACTTGCTACCTGGAAACTCCTTACTTTACTTTGTGCTGAACGGTATGCCTTAATATTCCAGCTTATTGAATTGCTTAAATAGCCATCAAACGGGGTTCCAAAGTATTCAAATCTTGTAATTAATCCAGGTATTCTTGGATAATATGTACAAAAGAAATCTCCTCTTTCATCATCATTCATTTTATACTTATTATGTAAAATTGTATAAACATAAAGACTTATATCTTTTACCAGTTCATCCATTCCCTTTTTCGTATGTCTGAATTTTAGTACATTTTCATTTAACTTTTTGATATTCATTGTAATCTCCCAAACTATATTAAATTTACTTTTTACCAAAATATTTTTGGTAGAATTGATAAAGCAATTTCTGTGCCAATTATTTGAGTTATATATTGGAGTAGAGGAGTGTTGTTTACATACATTTACAAATCGAAGGGGGTCTCGAAGAGATAATTACAGTATTTCTTTAAAAATCTCAAGAAGTTTTTCTGTAATTTCATCAGAAGAACCGTTCCAGGTAAATCCAGCTGCTTTTTTATGCCCACCACCACCAAAAGTTTTTGCAACTGCACCTACATCTGCATAGTGTTTGGATCTTAGTCCCACAGAGATTTCCGATTTACTTTCAAATCTAATTAGAATAATTACTTCCACATCCTGTATTCCCTGAACTTGTCCATAAAAAACATCTGAATCTCTATTATCTGTTCCAAACTCAAGTAGATCTTCTTCTGTTTCAAAGGTTAGTATAAGTTTTCCTTCCAGTTTGCTGGTAATTCTGGATAGTAATCTTCCTGCAAGTTGTTTTGATTTTAGAGTTCTACCGCCATACATCTGGGTATAAGCATCTTTTGGTGAAGCTCCGCATTCAGTTAATTTTGCTACAGATTGGAATAACTCCTGGGAGCCCGATTCCAGATGACGAAAAAAACCAGTATCAGTTGCAATTCCAAATAAAAGTAATTCCGCCTCATAGGGGTTTGGAACTGTGTTAAATGATTCTATTATTTTATGAATAAGAAATGTTACAGATGGAGCTTCCGGTCTGATAAACTGGATATCTCCAAAACTCATTCCAGAATCGTGATGATCAATAACAGCTATATCCATACCTTTAATTTCATCTGCTAAATACCCTATGCGATCAATTGTAGAGCAATCCAGGACTATTACAAGTGGATTAATATCTTTCCAATCCAGAGGAATATGAGCATGGAAGTATTTCTCCTGGTGTACTATTTCTGATCTATCAAATGGTCCCGGTGATAGAAGACATGTACGTTTCCCCTGTCTTTTTAGAAAACTACCCAAAGCGAGTTGGGAGCTAAGACAATCACCATCAGGATTTTTATGCCCAATTAATAAAAAGGAATCCCTCTCTTTCAGTATCTGCTGTAAATCTATTGGTACATTAAAGTTATTCATTATTACCTTTAAAAACCACCTGATAAATCAGATGGTTTTGTAAAAAGAAAATTTATTCTTTAAAATTAATACTATGCTTCGTTATTAAAGATTAAGCTTAAGAGTCTCAACATCGAATTTTTCTGCCATATCAGCTGTCTCAGCAAGATCTCCCCAGGAGGGGTCATTTAGATCACTTTGTAAATAGATACGAATGTGATCAAAATCAGCACCTTTCCAAAAGACAGAAAAATAAGGATATGAAGAATCTTTGCCTGCAACAAGTTCAGCTTTTGGTGCTTCCCCTGTTTCTGCTGCAGTTTTGAACCATGTTTTTGGAATATATATTGCAGTTAATTCGAAATCACTCTTCATATATACAATTCTGTAACCAAGATTATGGTCATAGACTTTTACTATTGGTAATGTCTTAACATAAAAATCTGATGTTTCTGAGAACGTGCCTGTTGTGGCTACGATCATTATAATGGCAATTAAAAGTATTAGCTTTTTCAAGTTCAGCTCCCTTTACTAATATTATATCAGTATAGGCTCTTAAGCCTATCTAAATCAAGTAAAAAAACAAATTTCCTTTAAGAAAGAAAAGAGTCTGGAAAGAGTGTTATTAGTGCTTCCTTTACAGAAGAGGCAAAAACAAAATTAATTTTACCTTTTACTTCTTTTGGAAGTTCTTCAATATCCTTCATATTCTCAGCAGGAAGAAGAACAGTTGTCATATTATTCCTATAAGCTGCAAGAACTTTCTCTTTTACACCACCAATTGCAAGAACCCTGCCTGTAAGAGTTATCTCGCCTGTCATTGCTGTATGCTCCAGGATAGGCTTTTTTGTCAGTGCAGATAACATGGCAGAACTAAGTGATATTCCAGCAGATGGGCCATCTTTTGGTATTGCACCGTGGGGTACATGAATGTGAATATCAATCTCTTTTTGAAAATCTGCATCAATACCGAATTCTTCATTATGGGCTCTTATGAAAGATAAACCAATTTGAGCACTTTCTTTCATTACATCACCAAGGCTTCCTGTCAGTATCAATTTTCCCGAACCTTTTAAAAGTGCTACTTCCACTGGAAGCAGTCTCCCTCCCATCTCAGTCCATGCAAGGCCATGTGCAAGACCAGGTCTGGGCTTATTGTAGACAAGGTCTCCATTGAATTTTTCATTACCAATAAATGTGTGAAGATTTTTTGTAGAGATTGTAGCTTTAAACTCTTTTTTCCCTTCATCTGAAGCAGAATTAGTATAACCCTCTGTTACTGCCTTTCTTGCAATTTTTCGAACTACAGCTCCAATTTCCCGTTCAAGGTTTCTTACACCCGATTCCATTGTATAATTTCGAATAATATCTAAAATGGCAGTTTTTTGGAATTTAATAGTTGCCCAATCAAGTCCATTTTCTTTGATTTGTTTTGGTATTATAAAAGAAGATGCTATTTTTTCTTTTTCCAAATCTGTATAGCCTGGAGTTTCGATAACTTCCATTCTGTCCCTTAAGGGGAGTGGTATTGAAGAGACAGAATTTGCAGTAGTTATAAACATTACTTTTGAGAGATCGTAGGGAAGTTCCAGATAATGGTCAACAAAAGTAGAGTTTTGTTCAGGATCAAGTACTTCAAGCAGAGCTGATGATGGATCACCCTTAAAGTCAGAATTCATTTTATCAATTTCATCAAGGAGAAATACCGGGTTGGTTGTTCCCGCTTTTTTAAGAGATTGAAGAATCTTTCCAGGAAGAGCTCCTACATAAGTTTTACGATGGCCTCTAATTTCAGCTTCATCTCTTACTCCACCCAGTGATATTCTAATAAATTCTCTGTTTAAAGCTCTTGCAACTGAACGTCCCAAAGAAGTTTTACCTGTTCCCGGAGGGCCTACAAAGCAGAGTATTGGACCCTTCATGGATTCTTTAAGCTGATGAACTGCAATAAAATCAAGAACCCTTTCTTTTGGTTTGATCATATCAAAATGGTCTTCATTAAGTATTTTTTCTGCAAGTTTTATATCATGATTATCTTTGCTCTGCGTACTCCATGGGAGATCAGCTATCCACTCGAGATAAGTTCTTAAAACTCCTGATTCAGGTGACATGGCCTGTAGTTTTTCAAGGCGCTTCAATTCTTTCTCTGATTTTTCCAAAACTTCCTGAGGAGGGTTTTTTAGCTGTATTCTTTTGCGAAGATCTTCTGCTTCACTTTGGTCATCATCATTTTTACCTAATTCTTTATTTATTTGCCGAATCTGCTCGTTTAAAAAATATTCTTTCTGATTTTTTTCAAGTTTTTTTTGAACTTTGGAATTGATTTTATTCTGTATAGAAAGAACTTCATTTTCTGCTTCCAGAATTATTGAAAGAGTTTCCAGGCTTTCCTCTATATCCTCAGTTTTTAATATCTCAATTTTTTTATCGGGTTTGATATTTACATTAGCAGTTATTAAATCTACCAGTTTTTCGGGATATTCTGCATTTTCTATAGACTCAACAATATCTTTTGAGATTTTTTTTTGAAACTTGGTATATCTTAAAAAAGCCTGCCTTGATGTGAGCATTAATGCAGTTAATGTAGAATTTGTTTCTCTATTTTCTGTTGGTAAATGAATGCTTACATGCATTGATTCTTTTCTTTTAATAAATCTTAGTATTTTACCTCTTCTTTGTCCTTCTGCAAGTATTCTGACTGTTCCATCAGGTAATTTTAACATTTGAAGTATTTTAGCTGTTACACCAGAGGTATATATATCATTTTCAGTGGGAGATTCTGTATTCGTTTTTTGACAGGCAAGGAAAACTATTCGATCCCTGGCCATAGCTTCTTCTATAGCCTTTATTGATGCAGGTCGACCTGCAAAAAAAGGAACTACCATATGAGGGAAAACAACAAGCTCCCTTAGTGGTACTAAAGGGAGCTCTAATTTGTTTGTTTTTCCCTGCATATTCTTTAAATTCATGCAGTTTTTTTGATCATTACAATATCAGGCCGTGCAGATTCCTCTATCACTTTTTGAGTAATATGAACTTCTTTTTCACCTTCAATAGATGGAATATCAAACATTACATCCAGCATTACATTTTCAACTATTGATCTTAATCCTCTTGCACCTGTCTTTCTGTCGACAGCCTGTTGAGCGATTGCAACTATAGCCTCATCTTCAAAAACCAAATCAACATTATCCAGTTTTAGAGAACTTTGGTACTGACGGATTATAGAATTTTTAGGTTCGGTTATTATTCTTTTTAAATCATCAATTTTAAGCATTGAAAGGGTTACATTTATAGGAAGTCTCCCAATAAACTCAGGAATTAACCCAAAATGTATAAGGTCATCAGGATGCATATGGGAATAAAGTTCTACAATATCCTTATCAGCTGCTAATTTTATATCAGCTCCAAAACCCATCGGATGCGAACTAATACGTTCTTCAATTACCTTATCAAGCCCAACAAATGCTCCTCCGCAAATAAACAGAATATTGCTTGTATCAATTTTAAGCATATCCTGATTAGGGTGTTTTCGTCCGCCCTGGGGTGGAACAGAAGCGATTGTACCTTCTATGATTTTTAAAAGGGCTTGCTGTACACCTTCACCGGAAACATCACGGGTTATGGAGACATTTTCACTTTTTCGAGCAATTTTATCAATTTCATCGATATAGATAATACCTCTTTCAGCAGCAGCTATATTATTTCCAGCATCCTGAATAAGTTTAAGAAGAATATTTTCAACATCTTCTCCAACATATCCAGCTTCTGTAAGGGTAGTAGCATCTGCAATTGCAAATGGAACTTTCAGCTTTCTTGCAAGTGTTTTTGCAAGGAGAGTCTTTCCTGTTCCAGTAGGTCCTGTCAAAAGGACATTTGCTTTTTCAATTTCTACATCATCAGTAATTTTTTCTTTTTGACTTATTCTTTTATAATGATTATAAACGGCTACGGATAGAACTTTTTTTGCTGAAGTTTGTCCAATTACATAATCATCAAGATAGTTTTTTATTTCCATTGGTGTTGGCACTTCATCCATAAGTTCAGAAGTAACCATATCGTTTTCTTCATCAAGGATTCTTTTGCAGACATCTATGCATTCATCACAGATAAAAACTCCAGGGCCGGCAATTAATCTTCTTGCGGTATCTGCATTTTTACCACAAAATGAACAAACTTTCATTCCTTCACCTTTATTTTTTGCCATCTTTTCCTCTTATTAGAATATTGTCGATAAGACCGTAATTCAAGGCTTCGTCAGCTGACATAAAATTGTCACGTTCAAGATCAGATGCAATATCTTCCTCTTTTTTTCCTGTGTGATTAGCAAAATATTTTATTAGAAGCTGTTTAAGTCTAACTATCTCTTTCGCATGTATACCAATATCTCTTGCCTGTCCCTGGGCGCCACCCCATGGTTGATGTAAGAGTATTCGGGCTGATGGTAGAGCCATTCTTTTCCCAGGAGTACCACATGTAAGAAGAATGGCACCCATAGATGAAGCCTGACCCATTGCAATAGTTTGTACATCAGGTTTTATATATTGAATTGTATCGTATACAGCAAGACCTGCTGTAACACTTCCTCCAGGAGAATTTATGTATATGCTAATATCTCGTTCCGGATCCTGAGATTCGAGAAAAAGAAGCTGAGCTACTACAAGATCTGCTGTAAGGTCATTTATCTCACCATCAATGAAAATTATTCTATCTTTTAAAAGCCTGGAATATATATCATATGATCTTTCACCAATACCGGTTCTTTCAACAACCATAGGTACTAATGTGTTCATCTGTTCGTTCATAACGTATCCTTATATATCAATTTAAAAGTTATTTTCCAGTAAATCAAGATAATCTACTTTTTTTCCTTTAGTAATTGTGTTTTTACTAATTAGAAAATCAATGAACTTTTTATTTTTAACATCATTTTCAATGTGTGCTGTATAATTATTTTTCTCGATCAGTTCTTTAAACTCTTCCAATTTTTGTCCGGAATCTATGGCCTGAGTTTTTATTTCTTCATTGACTTCTTCTTCAGTTGCTTCAATTTTTTCTTCTTCAATAAGTTTTGCCAATAAAAGCTGTACTTTTAAAGATTTTGTGGAATTGGGTCTCCATTCTTCAAGTAGGAGTTCTTTAGTTTTTCCCTGCATTTCCAGAATCTGGAGAAGTTGAGTTTCATCCATTCTGGACTGAACCATAAAGTTTTGCCAGGAATTATCCATTTCAGCTTTAAGCATTGATTCCGGTACTGGAATTTCTGAGGTATCAATTATTTTATCCATAACTCTTTCAAATTGAAGTTCTTTAAGTTTTTTATCTAAAGTTACTTTCATCTTATTTTTTATATCTGCTCTTAAATCTTTAAGAGTTTTATATTTTTCAGATATATCTTGCGCTAATTCATCATCAAGCTCCGGAAGTTCATTTACCTTTATTGTAGTAACTTTTACTTTTATTTTGACTTTTTTACCTGCAAGATCTTTGTTATCAAAATCTTCCGGGAAATCTTTATCAAGGATTTTTTCTTCATCCTTCTTCATTCCCAGAATATCATCATCCAGTTTATAGATATTGTACCCTGTTCCTACAGTAAAGACAAAATCTTCTCTGGCAGTCCCTTCAATTTCTTTCCCATTTTCATCCAATTCAACATAGTTAATAGTTACAATGTCGTCTTTAACAATATTCCCTTCAGTTTTTTCAATAACTACAGCGTTTTGTTCCCGTAATTTCTCTATTTCCCTATCCTCGTCCTTCTTTAATACTTTTGCATCAGGAGATTCAATTTTAATATCTTTGTAAGTTCCAAGCTTAATAGTTGGGAAAACATCATAAACAACAGTATATCTATAATCTTCATCAAAATTTACCAGTTCAGAACCTTCCTGCAGAGCAGGGACAGAGTAGGGTAGTGGTTTTTCATCAATCTCATCAAAGACAACTTTAAGGCTCTCTTCAACAATATTCATTGCTGCTTCTTCTTTAATACCTTCACCATACTTCTGTTCAAGGATATGTGCCGGAGCTTTTCCTTTCCGAAAACCTTTAATCTGTATTTTCTTACTATAGTCGTTTAGAAGCTTGGTATAAGCTTCTTTTATAGAATCTTTTTTTATTGTGACTGTTAGTTCGACTGAAGAATTGTCCTTTGCCGTTACTTCTTTACTGGCGATCATTTAATACCTCTTTTTGTTCCCGTAAGTAGTATGAAAAACATACTATACTAGATTATTTTTATATCTTAAACCTTAAGACAGGCGATATTTCAAAAATTGACTGTAGAGCCGCTATCAAAACTATACTTGATTACCTGAAAAGGTATTCTAAGCGGCTCAAAATGCAGGAAATTGCGTAGCAATTTCCTCTGTAATGTACTACTGAATATGCCTTTGGGCAATAAAAAAGCGATCTAGTGTTTAGATCGCTCTTTAAAAAATTACAGTTTACAAAGAGCGAGAGAAGGGAATTGAACCCTCGACATCCACCTTGGCAAGGTGGAGCTCTACCGCTGAGCTACTCTCGCATTCTCATTTTACTTTTTATAATCTATGCGAGAGAAGGGACTTGAACCCTTACACCTTACGGCACTAGATCCTAAATCTAGCGTGTCTGCCAATTTCACCACTCTCGCTTGAAAAACTGTGAAAAAATATGAGCCGTGAAGGAGTCGAACCTTCGACCCACAGATTAAGAGTCTGTTGCTCTACCAGCTGAGCTAACGGCGCTCTCATATTAATTCATACTTTTAGTCTATTTATTATATTACTATAGTAAAAAGACTAATACGCCCGGTAGGAGTCGAACCTACGACCTACGGATTCGAAGTCCGGCGCTCTATCCAGCTGAGCTACGGGCGCACGCAATCCAATATATTAAAAATTGGAGGGTGGATAACGGGACTTGAACCCGCAACATCCAGAACCACAATCTGGTGCTCTACCAATTGAACTATATCCACCATGTCGGCGTCCAGCTAATATGTCTATTTTTTGGGTTTTTGTCAAGCTATGCAAATTACTTCTTGACATATGAATAGTAATCAATTTATTATTTAGTTATTAGAAACGGAGGATGGATTGAGTAATCTATCAGAAGGTATAAAAGTAAAATTAGCTGCTATGACAGATGACTATATAAAGCAGCTTCCAGCACGGTTCGATGAAGTCTCCAGAGAGGCCAGGAAAGCCAGGATTAAAGAGAGTCTGGAACTTTTAACAATTCTAAAAGGTTCTCTTCATAAACTGGCTGGATCAGGGGCTACTTTTGGCCTTGAAGAACTGTCACGTAAATCAAAAGAACTGGAAGACTTTCTAAATTGTTTCATAAATGAAAATCCTGATTTTAGTTCATTTAATTGGCCTGATTTTGATCGATATTTATCTGAAATTGAAAGAATTTGCAAACCAAAAGAAAATATTGGAGAATTAGAAGAACTTGAAGAGTTGCCTGAAATGTTGATTTCAGGAATTAAAAATAATAATATCGATCTTGATTCTAATCGTCACGATAGAAATGTTCTTATTTATTTGGCAAATGAAGAAGATTTAGTCCTGGCAGAGATTGCCGATCAAATGGAGATATTTGGATTTCAGATTAAAGCCTTATACAATCTTCCAGATGTAGAAAAATTTCTAAAAGAGGACAATTGCAGGCTTATAATTGTTAATACAGAGTTTATTGAAAGTGATCCCTCCTTTGGGCAAAAACTTCTTCAAATAAAAAAAATATATTCTAATTTTCTCTCTTATATTTTTGTTGCGAATCGTGATGATTTTGATTTAAGGTTAAAAACTGTTAAGTCAGGTGGAGATGCTTTTTTTGTTATGCCCATTGATACGGGAATTCTGGTAGATAAAATTGATAAACTTACTTCAAGAACAAATCATCCTCCTTATCATGTACTTTTAATTGATGATGATCCTGAACAAATTGCATATTATGCTCTCGTATTGCAGCAGGCGGGGATGATTACATCTGTAGCCTCTGATCCAAAGAGGGTTATAGAGGTTCTTGTCGAATCTAAACCAGAAATAATTATATTGGACATGTATATGCCTGTTTGTGATGGTATTGAACTCGCATCAATCATCAGACAGCATGAATCCTTTCTTACTATCCCAATTATTTTTCTCTCTGCAGAGCAGTCTGAAGAAAAACAACTGGAAGCTATGAGATCGGGTGCTGATGATTTTCTTACAAAGCCAATTAGACCTGACAATTTAATTATTCGTATAAATGCAAAGGCTGCCAGAAACAGGAATCTGCGTTTTCTCATGGAAAGAGATTCTCTTACTGGATTATTGAATCATGCTAATTTAAAAGAACGAATATCTGTAGAGATGATGCGTGTAAAAAGAAGTGGTGGAAATTTATGTTATGCCATGATAGATGTTGATCATTTTAAGAATGTGAATGACACTTATGGACATCTTGCAGGTGATCATGTCCTAAAAAGTCTTTCACGGATGCTCCAGGACCGATTAAGAAGAACAGATGTTATTGGACGTTATGGTGGGGAAGAGTTTGGGGTCATACTTATAAATACTGATTCTGAAAATGCATTCAGAGTAATGGAAGAGGTTAGGAAAAATTTTGCTTTGGTAAAACACAAATCTGATGAAGATGAGTTTTATATCACATTTTCGTGTGGTATTGCCTCTTTTGTAGAATGTGAAACTTCATCCGAACTTAATGATGCTGCTGATAAAGCAATGTATGAAGCAAAAACATCAGGACGTAATAGAACTATAATTCATAAAAAATAGCTTAAGATAAATTTAACTTTGATTTCCAGATAGTTTCCCAATGTATCTTTTCCCACCAATTTGTATTGCCAGTGGTAATTTTTACAAGTTCTAGACTATTCTTTTTCCATTTTAAGTTTATTTTGTTTTCATGTTCAAGGTATTTAATTATTTCTTTTTTATTCGATTTTTTTTCAAATGTTCCCAGATAGAATCCTTCAAGAGTAGTAAATAATCCTGAAATTATATTTTCTGACATTCTGTTATCTAGTTTATTTATAGAATCTATATTATTAATTTTCAGAAAAATATCGTTGCCAACTACATGGAACAATGTTGTGCTATTTAAGTCTTTAGTAAGTGTTACTTTCTGAAATTGATCCTTTTTTATAATTTTGTTAATAAAAGCTACTGGAATTATTTCCGGTAAGCTTCTGGATGAAATTAAGCCAAATTCTTTAAAAAGAGATGTTCTTATTTGTCTAATTTGTAAAGTTATATCTTCTGAAGGTATAATTGCAATTAAATAATGTACCATAAACTAAAAATGCCATTAATAGTCCTTTTGATAAAGACCTTTTTTATTGAAGTTTGTTTATTGGCATGATAGTCTTTTGTAAGGAGAGACTTTAAGTATGAGAAGAAAAGTTGAGCGAATTTCTATGGCACTTGTGGAAATTATAAAAACTATTCCGGAAGTGGATAGTATTTTATTAAACGAATCTGCAGAAACAGATATTGTTAATCCCTATTTTTTTCTTAGTCTTGATGTCTACTGCAGGGGTTCGTTTCCAGGTGTAAATAAGAGAAGGACGCTCTTTGAAAATGCAGGTGCTTTCGAATCCTCCCATGTAAATGTAAAAGATCGTTTTTTTATGGAAGATATTCCAGTTAGAATTGAATATAAAAAGAAAGATAGGATTGATACTATTATAAATGATAATGAAGGGAATCTCTGGGCCTTTCATGATAATGGTACATATATGTTTTATAGGCTTCAAAATGGCCTTATTATGTATCAACAGAGTGATTGGATAGATACTGTGCGCAAAAAAATTAGTTATCTACCTGAAACCTTTTGGGCTGCGTTAAGAGAATCTTCTATGAGATCAATGGAACATTATCTTGTTGATCTTAGTTCTGCCGCTTTAAATTCTGACAATTTATTTTATATTGTATCTTTATCCGGATATTTAAAATATCTATGTAGCTTTATGTTTATTATAAATAGAAAATTTGAGCCTTCACGAAGACGACTTGCTGATCAGATTATGAAATTGGATATAATCCCGGAGAATTTTGCTGGTCGATTTGACTCATTAATAAGAGAAGATACTGAATTCCCACCATCCCGGAAAAGAGAGGTTGCAAAATTACTTACAAAAAGCCTTATCTATTTATTTTAAAATTATCTTTTATTTTTTACTTGAACTTATTTAGTCTCTCCTGTTTAAGTAATTCTGGATCAGTATTTTTTACCGGTTATGGTGTTGACATATCTCTTCTTGAAAAGCCTGGAGTAAAGGCTATAGATGAAGGCCTTCTTATCCTTATAAATGGGTTATATTCCACGCCTGTATATAGTTTAGAAGAACCCTGGGTTGTTACTGACGACTCAGATTCCTTTTATATAGAGTATAAATCCTATACCGGGACAACGCTTGAACTTTATCTTGGTGATGAAATTAAAAAAGATGTGAATTTACCTGGATCAGTAGGTGTTATCCGATATCAGGTACCCCTTTCTTCAGGTGATACAATAAGTGGTTTTAAAGTAATATCTGCTCAACCTGAAAAAGAGAATAAAAGTTTCAAAATATTGGGTGCCGGTATCGAAAAAGAGATTTCCGGCCTTTCTGTACTTGATAGTGACGGAATTTCTGTTACTGTAATATCCCATGGTTTTCAAATAGAAGACAATAGTACATATCTTTTTTCTGATTTATCTAAGAAGGCCGTTCGGCAATTTAATCAGGTTAGAGTATCATTTTCCTACAATTATACTGGAAATAGAAAAGATGCTCTGGAATTAGTACTTTTTTCTGATAATCATATTGAGAGTTTTGGTCTTAATCTAAGGAATGGTGGGGCTGAGGTTCATTTTTATTCTAAATCTCTTGGTTTTATACCTACTGGAATTACTGTTAAAAATAGTGATCCAGAATTTATAGTGAAAAAAATTGAAATTAATTCTTTTTCCACTATGCTTCCAGATGATTATAGTCCAGTGACCGCAGATATAGGTACTATGCTGAATTATAAGCAGTCAGCCTGGAGACACAGTGACTGGGAGATTTTCTCATGGAACTTATTCCCTGATATACTTGTTATAGATTACAGGGACTATGCTCTTCAGGCAGCAAGTTTGAAAAGGCTTTCATTCTTTGTAGAAAAAGAAGGGTTTTCCAGAAAGCTCATTGAAAATGATCTTCTTTCCGGTTTTCATGGTTGGAATGCACATGATTATAGATCTAAGGATCTTGCTGCTTTTTTCAGTAAGGCTGAGAAAGACGACTTTTATCTGAATCCTGAAGAATATGATCTTCTTTCAATCCTTTTAAGTAATAAAATTATTGTTAAAAGTGAACGGGGGTATACTTCTGTTTCCGGAGGGCTCTTATCATATTCAATTGAATCTTCTCAAAGATTACGCCGGCTATTTATTACTCATGAAGGTTACCATGGAATCTATTTCTCAGATTTGGAATTTGTGACAGAGGTTCAGGCTATTTGGAAGAGCCTGGAAGAGCCAGAAAAGGAGTTCTGGTATAATTTCCTTGGTTGGAAACGTTATGATATAAACAACCCCTATCTGGTTGTTAATGAATTTATGGCATACCTAATGCAGCAAAGTATAGAGAATGTTGAATCCTATTATAAGGAATATATTATACCTAAATATCTTGTTGCTTTTCCTGATCAAACAGATAAGATGAATGAGTTTTTGGTTAATTATCCTGATCACTTTTTGGAAAATGCCGAAAAGATAGCAGCTTCTGCATTCAGGTTAAATAGCATAAGCCCAGGTGAATTACGCTGTATTTATTAATTTCACTATTTTTATGTTGCTCTATAGTTAGTCGGGATACATAATTACTGGTTGTTGAGAAATTTTGCTCATTTCCCTCTTTACATATTTAATTATATTTGCTATCTTCTGGCCTAAACTGTAAGTAGAGAACTACTCAAGAGAGGATTAAGATATGGCTCGAAGATGTGATATTTGTGGAAAAGGTACTGTTGCTGGACATAATGTACCAAGAAAGGGACTCCCTAAGAAAAAGGGTGGTGCCGGACAGCATATTGGTGTTAAGTCAAAAAGAGTTTTTAAACCCAATATTGTAAAAGTAAAGACAATAAATAAAGGAACTACAAAGACAGTTAAGGTATGTACCAGGTGCCTGAGGAGTGGTAAGGTTGTTAAACTGTAATTTTTAACACACCGGATAATAAACCATTCAGACCTGAAGTATGCAAATGCGTATTTCAGGTTTTTTATTGTACAAGTAAAAAATTAAGTTAAATTAACAGGGAAGAAAAATGAAGAAAATATTTTCAGTATATAAATTTGATAGAGAATTATACTCAACTAAAGAGGGATTAAATAAAATACTAAAGGTAATAAAGATGAAAAAGGAGCAAAAGCTTCTTATAATCGCATCTCAAAATCATATATTAGAGAAAAGCCTTGAGGAACTTGTTAAATTAGCTGAATCCAGAGAAGAGCTGTTATGGTCACGAATGGAAAAGCTGAAGAGTGAACAGCTCGCCCTTATTGCAGAGCTTACATCTCCCTCCAGACGGCATTCTATTGAAACGGACATAAGACAAAGCTTTCAAAATATCGAGGAAGTTTTAAAGTCTGTCTGGCTTGTGGGTGAGTGTTCAGACCTTACAAAAGAATATGTAAGTGGTCTTGGTAATATCTGGGTATCTCAATTGTTGAGTGAACGTTTAAAATTCGATGGTTTTGCTGCTGGAATAATCAATTCCAAAGAAATAATTGATGTTGAAAATGAGGACAGCGGTGTTTCTGTTCTTCTGGAATCTTCATCAACAAAGCTCAGTGCTTTTCTTACAAAGAATAATGATGTAGATATTTTTGTGGCTACTGGTGGAAGAGCTATGACTGCAAATGGAAGAACTGTTTCTCTTGGCAGTCATGGAATGGAAGTAACAGCCTCTGTTTATGCAAATATTCTTCCAGCAAAGGAGCTTGTCTTTTGGACTAATTCGGACGGGGTTAAAAGTGCAGATCCAAATAAAGTTCCTGCGGCAGTTACAATACCCCGACTGAGTTATGCTGAAGCCACTGAGCTGGCATATTTTGGTGCTAAAATTCTGCATCCCGCTGCATTTACATATGCTATACATAAAAAAATACCTATTCGTATTCAGAATATTGATAATCCTGAATCTGAAGGAACTATTATTTCAGATTTACCTGGAGATGTTGAGGATAAGCTGATTAAGGGTTTCTCCATAGTTTATAATATATCCTTACTCAATATTGAAGGATCCGGTATGGTTGGTGTTCCTGGTATTTCTTCCAGGCTTTTTTCTGCTCTTCATAGGAAAGGGATATCTGTTATAACCATAAGCCAGGCTTCCAGTGAACATTCTATTTGTTGCGGAGTGTCAACCACCCAGGCTGCTGAAGCAGAAAGTATTGCAAAAGAAATTTTTAAACCGGAACTTAAAAGCTATAAAATAAATTTTATAGAGCTAGAGAATGGTTGTGCGATATTGGGTGCAATTGGTGACCAGATGTCCGGGACTCCAGGTATCTCTGCAAAATTCTTCGGAGCCCTTGGAAAAGCCGGTGTTAATGTTCGAGCCATCGCTCAGGGTTCTTCAGAAAGAAATATCAGTGCAGTGATTAAATCTACAGAGGCAACCAGGGCTCTCAGGGCAGTTCATTCCGGCTTTTATTTATCCAATCAGACCCTGAGTATAGGCGTCATTGGACCTGGTTTAATTGGAAGTACTCTTCTGGATCAATTAGCCAGTGAATCGGAACGTTTAAAAAATATATTTGGTGTTGATCTACGTGTAAGGGGAATTGCTTGTTCTACCAAAATGGTTATCGATGATGAAAGTCTTGTGACAAATGATTGGCGGAATGAACTTGAGCATTCTAATATAAAAACAGATATTAGTGATTTCGCAAATTTTATTAATTCTGAATACATTCCCCACAGGGTAATTATTGATTGTACCTCTTCAGAAGATATCCCGGCAAATTATATCGATTGGGTGAAAAAGGGTATTCATATAATAACCCCAAACAAGAAGGCAGGAACAACACCAATGCCTCAGTACCGTCAACTAATGAAAGAAACCAGAAAGAGGGGGGGGCATTTCCTTTATGAAACAACTGTCGGTGCAGGCCTTCCGGTTATAGGTACTTTACGGGATCTTATACTGACAGGTGACAAGATAAAGAAGATAGAAGGAGTCTTTTCAGGAACCCTTGCTTATTTATTTTGGCGTTTTGATGGAACCAAGCCTTTTAGTACCCTGGTAAAAGAAGCCCGGGAGCTTGGTTTTACAGAACCTGATCCCCGGGATGATCTTTCCGGAATGGATATTGTAAGGAAAACAGTTATTCTTGCCAGAGAAGTTGGACATAGTATTGAAATTGCAGATATTCCTGTGCGTAGTCTTGTCCCGGATACTCTTGTAGATGTTAGTTTAGATGAATTTATGAGTAGACTTGAGATGATGGATGATGAGCTTGATAATTTATATAAAGAGGCATCCTCCAGGAATGAAGTTATTAAATACACTGGTATAATCGGGGAAGATGGGAAAGGAGAGGTTTTGCTCAAGAGTTATCCTAAGGACCATCCCTTTGCAGGAATCTCTGGTACAGATAATATTGTTGCATTTACGACAGAGAGATATAATGAGCAACCCCTTGTTGTAAGAGGTCCAGGAGCTGGCCCTCATGTAACAGCAGGTGGTGTTTTTGCAGATTTATTAAGACTTGCATCATTTTTGGGAGCAAAACTATAGGAACGGAGACAGGAGGACTCCATTTTCCCTTCCATCTTTTAGGCTGAGGAACTAAACTACGAGGAGATTTTTATATGGAATTTATAAGTACAAGAGGGAAAAGTCCTGCTGTAAGTGCATCGGTTGCTATTAGAACCGGACTTGCACCTGATGGAGGGCTTTATGTTCCAAAATCATTTCCAAATATTGAAATATCCCAGGTTCAGGATAATTATGCAGATTTTGCTGTATCAATAATTCAACCATTCTTTGAAGCAGATCCTCTGTATGATCATATTCCTGAAATATGTGAACAGTCATTTTCTTTCGATGTTCCATTGCACTGGTTGAACGAAAAACAGGCAGTTCTCGAACTTTTTCATGGTCCTACTGCTGCTTTCAAGGATTTTGGAGCAAGATTTCTTGCATCAGTTATGGAAAAATTACAACAGGGACAGGATAGAGATCTTACTATTCTTGTTGCAACATCCGGTGATACCGGTAGTGCTGTAGCCTCTGCTTTTTACGGGAAGAAAGGTATTAATGTAAAGGTTTTGTATCCTGAGGGGAGGGTGTCAGAACGCCAGGAAAAGCAACTTACTTGTTGGGGTGGAAATATTGAATCCTACTGTGTTACCGGCAATTTTGATGATTGTCAAAAAATGGTAAAAACTGCTTTCCGGTCCGAAAAACTAGCTGCAGACTGGGACCTTACCTCTGCAAACAGTATTAATTTGGGCAGACTTTTGCCACAGATTGTATATTTCTACTATTCAAGTTTATTATATTTAAAGAAAACAGGGGCAAAACCTGTTATTATTATTCCAAGTGGGAATGTTGGAAACTCGGCAGGAGCATACTGGGCTGTAGAACTTGGCGCACCGGTTGAAAAAATTGTTCTGGCAGTTAATGCAAATACCACTATTCCTGATTTTATTAAATCCGGGGAATATACGCCCAGAGCCAGTGTTGCAACTATTGCAAATGCAATGGATGTAGGGGATCCCAGTAATATGGAACGGCTAAGAAGTTTATTTCCAAGTCATAAACAGATTTCAGATAATCTTGAATCTATAAGTGTATCGGATGATATGATTAGGGATACTATCAGGAAAATATATGATAAATACAATTATATTATGTGCCCCCATACGGCTGCAGCTGAATGGGTAAGACAAAACATGTATAATGTTGAACCGGGGATAGTTATTTCAACAGCTCACCCGGCCAAATTTGAGACTATTGTTGAACCGGAAATTGGGCAAAGTATTGAAATCCCGGAATCTCTTAG
This sequence comes from Spirochaetia bacterium, assembly GCA_027859095.1. Taxonomy (GTDB): domain Bacteria; phylum Spirochaetota; class Spirochaetia; order B11-G9; family B11-G9; genus JAJRQE01. Next base: position 22,551 of record JAQIBN010000163.1, read on the forward strand.
GCAAATGATGGGAACAGAAAGCAAATTTAGTAGAATAAGTCCTGATATAAATCAACTTTTCTAATTATTTTTTTACTGTTTACTGTATTTAGTAAAACCTCATAAAATTAGTTATAAATTGTGATATATTTATATTCTTATTATAAAAAATGCTGTAAAAACAATTTGACTTATTCCCTATATGTAGTACACTGGTCATGCATTAACAACTAAAAGGAGAAAATAATGAAAAAAGGATTACTCGTATTACTAGCTTTACTTGTTCTTATTCCTGCATTGACATTTGCAGGTGGAGATAAAGAAGCTGAAGCAGCTGGAGATGATGAATTCAAGGTTGCATTTGTATATTTAAGTCTTCCCGGAGATCTGGGCTGGACATATGAACATGAAGCTGGTCGACAGATGATTGAAGCAGAATTAGGTGATAAAGTTTCTACAACTTATATTGAAAATGTTCCAGAGGGACCGGACGCTGCAAGAATTATCAGACAGTATGCTCAGCAGGGTTATGATATGATTTTTGCAACATCTTTTGGTTATATGGATCCAATGGTAGAGATTGCTGCAGAATTTCCTGATGTATATTTTGAACATTGTTCCGGTTATAAAATGTCCGAAAACATGGCAACTTACTTTGGTAGAATGTATCAGGCAAGATACCTTTCCGGTCTTGTAGCTGGAAATGCTACAAAAACTAATACAATTGGTTATGTTGCTGCATTTCCTATTCCTGAAGTACTTAGGGGAATAAATGCGTTTACTATTGGTGTTAAAAAGGTTAATCCTGAAGCAATAGTAAAAGTTGTATGGACAAACACATGGTATGATCCAGTAAAAGAAAGAGAAGCTGCAGTAGCACTTCTTGATTCCGGTGTTGATATTATAGCTCAGCATCAGGATACAACTGAACCTCAGAAAGCTGCAGAGGAAAGAGGCTTGTTAAGTATTGGTTATGACTCTGATATGGGTTCTTTTGTTGGTGATTCTATTCTTGTAAGTCCTGTATGGCAGTGGGGAAATTACTATATTGAAACAGTTAAAGCTGCTATGAATGGTACCTGGAGCTCACATTCATATTGGGGTGGTCTTAAAGAAGGTGTTGTAAAATTGTCTGACTTTAGTCCTCTTGTTTCTGAGGATGTTAAAGACCTTGTAGCAGCAGAAGAGAAAAAGATTGTTGAAGGAACCTGGGATGTATTCTGGGGTGAAGTTAAAGATCAGGATGGAAATATTGTAGTTGCAGCTGGTGATAAAATGGATGATGGAACAATGCTTGGAATGGGCTTCTTAGTTGAAGGTGTTATTGGAAAAGCCGGAAACTAAATCCATATTTTAGATTAAAGCCCGGATTTTTCCGGGCTATTTTTTTGTAAAAGGATGATTTCCATGGAAGAGAAACAAGCAGTGCCTATTCTGGAGATGAAAAACATTACGAAGCAGTTTCCAGGCGTTCTTGCTAATGAAAATGTAGATCTGGAATTATTTCATGGTGAGGTTCTTGCTTTATTGGGCGAGAATGGAGCTGGTAAGAGTACATTGATGAATATTCTATCGGGTTTAGTAAGACCTGATTCAGGCGATATTATTTTAAATGGAAAAAAAGTTGATATTAGTTCACCAAAGGATGCCATGCATTTGGGAATTGGTATGGTGCACCAAAACTTTAAACTTGTAAGTACCATGACAGTAGCAGAAAATGTTATTCTAGGTCTAGATAATGAAAAATTTATCCTTGACATGAAAGAAGTCAGAAAAAAGATAAGTGGAATATCTGATCATTATAATTTGAAAGTTGATCCGGATTCCTATATCTGGCAAATGAGTGTTGGGGAGCAGCAGAGAGTAGAGATCCTGAAACTTATCTATAGGGGAGCAGAAATTCTTATACTGGACGAACCCACAGCTGTTTTAACACCTCAGGAATCCAATGAACTTAATGGAATAGTAAAGAAAATGACTGCAGAGGGAAAATCTGCAATTTTCATAACTCATAAAATGGATGAAGTTATGGAATTTTCCGATTGGGTTAGAGTTTTGCAGAAAGGGAAGCTTGTCAGTGTTACAAGAACTGGAGATACGAATCCAAAAGAACTTGCAAACTTAATGGTTGGTCGAGATATCCTTTTCAGGGTGGAGAAGAAAAAGAGTAATCCAGGGAAAGTTATTCTCGAACTTGATAAGGTTTTTGCATTGAATACAAAGGGTGTGGATGCATTAAAAAAAGTTACTTTTAGTATTAGAGCTGGTGAAATACTTGGTATTGCAGGTGTTGCAGGAAATGGACAAAGGGAATTAACAGAAGTAATAACAGGATTACATAAAATAACTTCCGGGAAACTTGTTGTAGAAGGCAAAGAGATGACCAATAAGGCTCCTCTAGATTTAATTAGAGCAGGTGTTAGTCACATTCCTTCAGACAGGGTTGCTATGGGTGTTGTAGGTGATATGAGTGTTGCCAGTAATCTTGCAATGAAGGAATACAGAAGAGCCCCTCTTACTAAATATGGAATACTTCATCCCAAACGAATATTCAATATGGCAAAGGGAATGATAGAACTTTTTATGATTGCTACACCATCACCTCTCACTAATGTCAAGTTTCTTTCAGGTGGAAATATTCAAAAGACAATACTCGCAAGAGAAATTGGAGCCTGTAGAGGTTTACTGATTGCTGCATATCCTGCCAGAGGCCTGGATGTTGGAGCTACTGAAAGTGTTAGGAAAGATATAATTGCAGAAAGGGACAATGGAAAGGCAGTCCTTCTTGTTTCTGAAGATCTGGATGAACTTATCTCTGTTTCTGACAAGATAGCAGTCATGTCAGAAGGAAAAGTAATGGGCATTGTAGATGCTGAAACTGCAGATATTGAAAGTTTAGGACTAATGATGGCAGGTGTGTCTCTGGAACAATCCGGGGAAAAGGAGGTCTGATGCGTATTATTTTTGAAAAACGAAATACAATTTCTAAGAAAGCAATATTACTTGTTCCTGTTTTTTCTTTTATTGTTTCACTATTTCTAATAGGAATACTCTTACTTATTTTTAAAACCAATCCTTTCTTAACATATGCAAGTATGTATGTTGGAGCTTTTGGTACATGGATGAATTTTACAGAAACTCTTGTTAAGGCAATTCCCCTTATGCTCACAGGTATAGGTGTTGGTCTTGCATTCAGACTGAGGTTTTGGAATATCGGTGCCGAGGGGCAATTGGTTTTTGGTGGTGTTATAGCGACCTGGGTTGCTTTATTTTGGTCTCCCTTTATACCTGCCTGGATGGTTTTACCTTTAGCAATAATTGCAGGAATGATTGCGGGTGCTTTATGGGCTGGTATTCCTGCTGTTTTAAAAGTGTCCCTTAATGTGGATGAAACTCTTGTCAGCTTAATGCTTAATTATGTTGCAATTATGATTGCTCAGGGCCTTTATTACGGACCATGGAGAGATCCTGACGGTTTTGGGTTTCCAGGAACAAAATTATTCCCTCAAATTGCGTGGCTTCCCCGATTTTCAGGTAGAGCTCACTACGGATTATTATTTGCTGTTCTTATAGCACTTATAATGTGGGTAATTTTGAATCGGACAAAATGGGGTTTTGAACTTAAAATGATAGGGAGAAATCCCAGAGCTGCAAGTGTTATGGGTGTAAGAATTGGCAGTAACATAATAATTGCATTACTTGTTTCCGGGGCTATATCCGGTATGGCCGGAGTCTTTGAAGTTACAGCTATATCCCATCGACTTCAGCAGGGATTAAGCATGGGGTATGGGTATACGGCAATTATTGTGGCATGGATGGCACAGTTAAATCCTATAGCAAGTTTGTTTGTTGCCATACTTATGGCAGGGCTCCTTGTTGGTGGTGATCAGGTTCAGATGATGATGGGACTGCCAGCTGCCATGGGACTGGTTTTACAGGGAATGATACTTTTCCCAATGCTTGCAGGATCGCTATTTACTGATTTTAAGCTTAAAGTTATCTCAAACAAAGAGGAGGCTGGTGTATGATAGTTTTACTTACCTCTATATTGGCAATTACACTTAGGGCAGGTACTTCTCTTATATATGCAACCATAGGAGAAATATATACAGAAAGATCTGGTGTACTTAATCTGGGTCTTGAAGGTATGATGCTGGTAGGAGCAGTTTCTTCTTTTGCTACTGTTTATTATACCGGATCACTTTCTTTGGCAGTTTTTGTTGCAATGCTTACGGGTGTTCTTCTTTCATCTATTCATGCCTTTTTATCAATTACCATGCGGGCTAATCAGGTTGTAAGCGGATTAAGTATAACACTTTTCGGAACCGGCTTTGCAAGTTTTCTTGGTCAGCGTCTGGGGCCTGAATCCAATGGAAGGTATCTGATTGGTTTAATTGGAGAAAAATTTACTCCTATAGCAATACCGGGACTTTCTAAAATACCATTGTTAGGCGCTCTTTTTAATCAGGATCTTCTAACCTATATTGTCTATCTTATAATACCAATAGCATGGTTTTATATGTTTAAGACAAAAAATGGTTTGAATCTTAGGGCTGTTGGTGAGAATCCTCAAACAGCTGATGCCATGGGTATTGATGTATTAAAAACAAGATATTTGTATACTATTATTGGCGGAACTCTTGTTGCAATTGGTGGAGCGCATCTTTCCCTGGCTTATGCTCCTGGGTGGTCTGAGAATATTACAGGTGGAAGAGGCTGGATTGTTATTGCACTGGTTATTTTTTCTATGTGGAATCCTTCCCGGGCAATATGGGGTGCACTTCTCTTTGGTGGAATAAATGCAGTACAGTTTCGTCTTCAGGCAAGCGGAACCAATATCCCTGCTTCCTTTCTAAACATGCTGCCTTATCTGGCAACTATTATTGCTCTTGTTGTTATGACCTGGTTAGAGAACTTTGGTAAAAAGGTTGGAGCACCAGCTGCTTTGGCTACCCCTTATATGAGGGGAGAGAAATAATTCTACAATGGGGGGGAAGTTTCCCCCTCACTCCAAACCCGCTGTTCCTTATCCCTTTTCCGGCTATCGCCGGGGTATAAGGGCGGTTTTTCCGCTACCCCCTCTTTTAAATTCGTAAATTACTATTCTGAAATTCTTTAAATTTTCTTGAGTTCTACCTTTTGATGCTGTATTATTCAGGGGCTATATTCTAAAAAAAGTATTTATGTTTAAAGTGGGAATCGGGAATGGAAGATAATAACAAATTGCAATTATTTCAGGAACAAAAGGTAAGAACTCATTGGGACGAAGAACAGGAGAAGTGTTTTTTTTCTGTACAGGATATCGTTCAGATCCTTTCAGAAAGCAAAGATGTAAAACAATACATAAAAAAAATCCGTAGCCGTAATTCGGAATTAAACGCTAACTGGGGTACAATTTGTACCCCAGTTGAAATGATAGCAATAGATGGTAGAAAACGTAAAATTCAAGCGGCTGATACAGCAGGTATTTTAAGGATTATCCAGTCTATTCCCTCACCAAAAGCAGAACCTTTTAAACTATGGCTGGCACAAATCGGTGCAGAGCGGATTTATGAGATAGAAGATCCCGAACTGGCTTTTGACCGTGCTATGGAAATCTATCTTGCAAAAGGGTATTCAAAAGATTGGATCAATCAGAGATTGAAAAGTATTGAAGTCAGAAAAGTGCTGACTGATGAATGGAACGAGCGGGGAATGAAGAAGGGCCTGGAATACGCCATTTTAACTGATGAAATAACAAAGGCCTGGGCCGATAGATCTGTTAAAGATTACAAGAAATTGAAAGGTCTTAAAAAAGAGAATCTCCGGGATAATATGTCTAATCTGGAACTGGTTTTGAATATGCTGGCAGAAGCCTCTACTACGGAAATTTCCAAAAAGAAAAAACCTGAAGGTCTGAATGAAAATAAGGATATTGCCAGAAAGGGCGGGACAGCAGCAAAAAAAGCCAGAGTGGAAATAGAAAAACAAACAGGAGAGGCAATTGTAAGCGCAGGGAATTCTAATAAACTAATTGGGAATGGAAAGCAGTAGACAGGGTTAAATGAGTTGTTTTTATTTTTTAATATATAATAGAACTATCAGGCATAATTAAAAGGGGTATAAATGAGTCTATTCCAGAAATCGGTTGAGAAGAAACAACTATCTGAACTGGATACCACTTTAATGGAAACAAAATATAAATCTTTCCAGGATTATTTTGGCAATACAGAGAGACAGGAAAATATTCGGAACTCTAAGGAGGAACAGTTTCAGGAAGGGTTCCTAAGAGAACTGTTTGTAAATATTTTCGAGTATACTTTGAACCCTGAGCCGGGTTATAACCTGACTACGGAATTAAAAAATATTTCCAACAGCAGAAAAGTTGATGGGGCAGTTCTCAATAGTAATGGGGATGCCATAGCCGTCATCGAATTAAAATCTACAACTACAACAGACCTCGATTCCATTGAGACCCAGGCTTTCGGGTATAAGAACCATCAGCCCAAATGTGTATATGTTATTACCTCCAATTTTGAGAAGCTGCGGTTTTACATTGAAGATGCCATAGGTTTTATAGATTTTGATCTGTTTAATCTCTCAAAGGAGCAATTTGCTCTGTTATGGTTGTGTCTGGCTAAAGATAGTTTGTTAAACAACCAGCCTCTGGAAATAAAGAAATATTCTATTATCCGCGAAGAGGATATTACAAAAAAATTATATACAGATTATTCGGCAATGGAAATCACTGAAGGATCTAGATGAGTACAAACCCTTGTATTCAAGGTTTGTAAAATATTTTGGTTATATGGATAAGGGGTATAAGGGTAAGACTTACGATATTTTTGCCTATAACGGCGGTTTGTTTAAACCGGACGAGATCATGGATAATGTAAAAATCGATGATGATATTCTTGAGAGGAATATTTATGGTGTTGATATTAATGAGGAATCTGTTGAGATTGCGAAGTTGTCCCTTTGGCTTAGAACGGCTCAGAAAGGGCGGAAACTTAATACATTAAATTCTGAAAGTTGGAATTTCTATTCAGTTGAAGAAAGTAAGTTACTCAACAAATTAATGAAATATAAAAACTTGAAAGATCAATTTGGAAAATCTTATAGAGGTATTGTGACAGGATTTAATGAAGCATTTATTATTAATAAACCCATTAAGCAACAACTGGAAAAAGAACATATTTCATCAAAGGAGCTAATTAAACCATTTCTTGAGGGAAAAGATCTAAGTAAATGGCATTCTTCCGAAATTGAAAAGTACATCATTTTTTCTAAAAGAGGGATAACTATAGATGATTATCCTGCTATTAAGAATTATCTTAGTTCATTCAAGGAAAAACTAACTCCAAGAAATTCACCGGAACAGAAAATTGGGAGAAAATCAGGTGCATACAAGTGGTTCGAAATACAGGATTCAGTGGATTATTATAAAGTGTTTGAAAGTTCCAAGATTAACTGGCCAAATTTACAATCTGGAAATAAATTTAGTATTGAACGTAAAGGATATTACATAAATGCACCAGCAGTCGTATTGCCATCTGATAATAAAATGCTTTTATGTATTTTAAACTCAAAAATAACTTGGTTTTTTCTTCAATCAATATGTGTTGTTCGTAGTGGTGGATATATTGAAGTAAAACCTCAATATTTCGAACAAATACCTATTCCAAAATTTAAAAATGAGGATTTTTTTGAACAAAAAGCAGATGAAATAATTAATTATACATAATAACGAATGGTGGTTTGTTATTAACGATGTCGTTTTAGCTCTTACAGATTCTAAAGACCCGGCACAATATTTTAAACGAATGAAATTACGAGATGAAGAGCTGAAAAAGCTAATAGATAAAGGGAGGGTACAATTTGTACCACCCCTTAGGTTAGAAGTTGAAACTCCCGGTGGAAAGCAAAAATTATATTGTTGGAACACTGAGGGAATATTCAGAATTATTCAATCTATTCCATCTTCCAAAGCAGAGCCTTTGGAATGACTCCGGGTGAATACAAGGAATTAAAACAACTAAAAAGAGAAAATTTGCGAGACCATAAAGCGCGGCCTTACAAAAATCAATTATCGCATTCACACCGATGCTATAAAAATGAACTTAATACCGTTAGAGCTTTCAGCAAAGCAGATACTGTATGTTTACTCTTCTGAAGCGGATATACTGAACATGGCACTTTTTGGTAAAACAGCTAAACAGTGGAGAGCTGAAAATCCAGGAGAAAAAGGTAATATCAGGGACTTTGCCAATGTAAGCCAGCTTGTATGTTTGTCCAATTTAGAGAATATCAATGCTCTGCGGATAAATGAAGATATTGCTCAGCCAGATAGACTAAGAAAATTGAATGAAATTGCTATTAAACAAATGAAGTTGTTAACTACCGATTCTATTGGCTTAACTAAGCTAAGAGGTCCTAATGAGTAAATATGGATTTGCTGATGGTATTCTGGGGGGAACTATAAATATGGATGAGCAAGAAAGAATAATTCAAGAAAATAAGTTTCGAGTAAAAAAATACCTTAGTTTGGAGAATGTGAGTTTTTTAACTGGGGCCGGAACAAGTTTTCACCTGGGAGCTCCTGTGATAAGAGATATTCCGGAAGGATTAAAAGATCTTTGTGAGGAAGATATAAAAACTTATTTTCCTGAAAAGAGTAATCCTTCTTATGAGGATTTATTTAATTGTTTACAGGCAGACAGATATATAAAACTAAATAAGGGGGAATCAACAGATAGCATCAATACATCCATTAAAGATATGCAGAAATGGTTATTTGATAATTGCAATACAGATAAAACCAAATTAAATGAATATTATGAAAAAGATGAAAAACTGCAAAAAAATAGATATCATTATCATGAAGTTTTTATAAAAAAGCTATTGCAAAGACCCAATAATTTAAAACGTGCAAACCTGTTTACAACAAATTATGATATGGCTTTTGATTATGCACTTGATAATATGGGCATACATTATATTAATGGCTTTATGGGAGTACATAATCGTAGTTTCAGACCGGAGGTATATGACTATGATTTATATTATCCGGGGCAAAGTGTGACAGGGAAAGTACACCGTGCGGAAAAGGTAATAAAATATTTTAAAATGCATGGCTCTTTATCCTGGCTGGCAATAGAACCACATTTTAGTAATACCTATGGAATTAAAGAAATCCCTCTTAATGACGAATTTACCATCACTGATGATAATGAACTCATGATCTACCCCTGTGTTAGCAAAAAATCATTCACATTGGATTTACCTTATTCCGAATTATTTAGACAATTTTCACAAGCTATTAATCAACCACAATCTGTTTTATTTTGTATCGGCTATTCTTTTTGGCTAAAAATAAACAAGAAAGTGGAAAAAAACATATATTGCCAAACTATTTACTTTCTGAGATAACCAACATTATAAATGCTACTGCAGAGGAAATAAAAAAAAGGACCGGTTATAGTGATTATGGTAATTGGGTTTGGAAAGGCAATGGAATAAGAGTGAATAATGGTAGATCCACATTAGTTGATAATGAAATATTAAATATTGGAAAAGAGATCGAGAAATATCACACTACTTTAGGACAAGAAATCATAAAATTAGGATCTGGAAATGTTTTTAATGATGCTTCAAAGCAGGAGATTATTAGAAAACAGATCCAGAAATTTTTTGATTCCTCAAATAAAGATATTATTGAAGAACAAATAGTTGGTGAGCAAAATATCGACTTACCTACATGGTTTAATTACCAGGAATTATGTACGAAATTTATTGATGCAGCCATAAAACAGGAAGGACAAAGCAATAACCGTATTGTAGAGTTTGTTTCTACATTACGGTTGAGAATGAGGAGCTTTCTTAATGATAAGAGAATGGCTATCCCTTTAATGCTGAAAGATAATGAAAAGGATAATAAAAATGTTTTAGCTCATTTTATATCATTCTTATTAGGTGATTTTAATAGGTATTTCAAAGGTGATACAAAAAATAGTTTTATTAAACAATACAATAGTGATGCAAACCCAGAACAGGAAGATAAAACAAATCAAATTACAATTGTTGATGTTTCAGAGTTACCATTTGAGGTCTTGGAAACTGTTACTGCTTTATTTGGACGTTTAATTATTGAATTTGTCTCCCATTTTTTGCCTGAAAATAGAGGGAAATATCCAATAGTAATTGTTTTGGAAGAAGCACAGAATTATATCTCTGAAAAAAATGATTCAGTTGCAAAAATCGTATTTGAGCGTATCGCCAGGGAAGGGCGAAAGTATGGCATATCACTGGTTGTTTGTAGTCAGAGACCTTCTGAATTATCAAAGACTGTTCTTTCTCAATGTAATTCATTTGTAATTCATCGTTTACAAAATCCTGAAGACCAAAAATATATCAAAGGATTAGTTTCAAGTGCTAATGCTGATATTTTAGACCAATTACCAATCATTCCTCAACAATATGCAATAATTACGGGAGATTGTGTCAGAACTCCTATTCAAGTACGAATTGACGATGTGGATCCGACTCCAAATAGTCATAATCCAAAATATATAGAAAATTGGCTTTCAGATTTAAATATACCATATGAGGATACTTGTAAGCGATGGTGTAATAATGAGAATACAAAATGAACAAACGCACAAATAATAATACTTTGAAGTTTGATAAGAATAGGGATGTCTCCCCATGAGTCAAACATTCCGTCACTTCACAGCCTTCGGCAAACGCATAGAATCCTACCTTATCGGTTTAGTGCTCAGAGAAGGCCTCGATGTCAACATGCCTCTCGTAAATGACGGCGCCATTGATGGGCTAGTTAAAAAGCCGGATGGTAGTTTTGTGCAAAATCTTCAAGTTACAGCAGATAAACTTGGGTATTTTGGTTACCATAAGAAATTTAACGTTTATATTGAACTCCTTTCATTTGACAGGTTATTAAACTCTGCTAAAGAACGAAATCGGGTTTTTTTTGATAAGTTAGGATTACCGGTCACATAATTATGAATTTTTTGCCAGTAAGATTAGGATCATCAGGAAAATGCATATGGAGGTACGTTAATGCCTAAGGATCTAACAGTTTCCGGTGTTGAAAGACAGAATATTCTAAACAATCCATTTGCGCTGGAGGAAATTGAAAAGGCAACACGCATAACAAGTATCCCCTTTGAGGGCAAAAATGTGCTATTAAAAGAGCACGTAGCTTTATTTTTTGGGGTAACAATCCGGACAATTGAGAATTATATATCGAAATATGACGAAGAACTCATGTTAAACGGTTATGAGGTTTTACGTGGCAAACGCTTACAGGATATAAAATTAGCTATGTCTTCCCTTGATGATACCGAAACAGATTTCGGGATCATCAAAAAGGTCGCCAGATTGGCTGTTTTCGATTTCCGTTCCTTCCTGAATCTTGCAATGCTCATTACAGAGGGAGAAAAAGCACGGCTTTTACGTCAAACTATTCTGGATATTGTAATCGATACAATTAACAAAAAAACCGGCGGGGCTACAAAATATATAAATCAGCGTGATGAAGATTTTATTCTGGCCTATTTCCAGGAAGAAAACTACCGAAAGGAGTTTACTGATTCTCTGAGAGATTATCTGGATATGGGAAATTTTAAGTATCCGCTTTATACAGATAAAATTTATGTTAGCATATTTAAAGAAAATTCCAAAGAATATCGTAAAATCCTTAAACTTCATGAAAAAGATAAGGTTAGAGAGACTTTCTACTCTGAAATACTGGATCTAATTGCTTCTTATGAGTATGGTTTCGCCAAAATTCTGGAAGAGGCTTTTAGATTAAAAGGGAGTAAGCTTAATTCATGGGAAGCTGAAAAACTCTTTTCCGAATTTGAAAAACAATCCCATTGGAAACCTTTAGTGGAAAGGGCCAGGAATAAAATGGCAAGCCGGGATCTTGCGTTTCGTGATGCCCTTCATTTGCAACTGAAAGAATATATCTCACCAGTCAAAGCAGCAGATTTTGAGCGTTTTATTAGAGAGATGGAGAACATTAGTTATCATCTGGCTGCCGGAAAAATAGAAAAAGAGTTTCTTAAAGAGATAATACAGGCAGTGATTGATGATAATATGGATGACGAAGAATTGAAATTAAGGATTTTTAAAGCCATCAGTAAGGAATAATTCTTAGCCCCTGCGTTAATGATTGTAGGGGCGCGCAGCGGTCCGGGTCTCCCGGACGGAACCCCTGGAAAGCCTTGGAACAATATCAGGTTATGTCAGGCAAGGTCAAATAACTGTATTATAACAATTTACGCCGTGTAACATGGTTCTGAGTGTATCAGGTTGTGTCATGCAGGTCAAGCAAAAATGTAATTATTCGTGTAACA
>JAQIBN010000219.1 GCA_027859095.1 Spirochaetia bacterium
CATAGTGTATGTTGGTGGAGATGATCCTTTTTTTATTGATCCCACATCGGAATATTCCTATGATGGGTATCTACCCTTAAGTGATCAAAACCGCTGGGCTCTCATTGCTTCAGATAAAACTACAGATCTAATTAAGACACAGCATTCCACTGCATCAGATAATAAAACTATAAGGGAAATAGAATATTTCCTAAGTGATGATGGATTTGCAGATGTAAAAGAAAGAACTACATATTATGGTGGAGAAGACAGTAGTTACAGATCCAGATATGCGTTCTCCAAGGAAGAAGATATAAATACTGCTTTAGATGATTATATCACACGGACATATAGATTTGGTGAGAATACCGGCTTTGAATATAGTGATACTGATGATTTTAACACAAATTTCAATGTGTCGTTAAATATAAAAGGTGCTGGTAGAGGAGTTACTGAGGAGTCCCAGGCTATTGTAGCTATAATGCAGAATGAACTTGTAAATTATCTGCCCGATCTGTTTAGCAGAGAACCTGAAGAAGATGAAAATGAAGAAACAAAGCTAAGGGAAAATGATTACTATTTTTACAAACCTTTTACTTTTGAAACAAGATATGTAATTAATTCTCCGGAAGGATTTTCTTTAAGAGAACTTCCAAAATCAGAGTCTGTTGATCTTGGAGTTGCAAGTTTAACAAAAGAATTTCAGCTGGTAGATGAAAAGGTAGAAGCAGTGTTCTCTCTACAATCCGGAGTTGGATTAATTTCTCCTGCAGATTTTGAATCAACCCGTGAAAAAGTTCTTAAATTTTCAAAAAATAATCCTATTCTTTTAGTCTTTGATCATATAGGTGTAAAGCTTCTTGCTGATGGCGATTACCGTGGTTCTATTGATTATATGAAGGCAATAAGTGATCGTGAACCGGATAAAGAGATTCATTTAATCAGACTTGCAGATGCTTTGTTAAAAGCAGGTTTGGGGCTGGATGCACAAAAAGCTGCAGAAAAAGCAGTAGCTATAAATAGTGAGTCCGCAAAAGCTTTTAGTAAACTTGCCTGGATATTGCAGCACGATGAACTTGGCCGACGATTACGACATGGGTACAATAGATCCGGAGCTATAGAGGCTTATAGGAAAGCCATTGAACTGGATAAAGATGAGTGGTCGAATTTTGCCAATTTAGCTATTCTTTTGGAATATGATGAGAATGGTCTTAGATATGGCAGTGGAGATCTTAGAGAAGCAGTTGAAGTCTATAAACAAATAGGTGATAAGCTTAGTGAAAATGGAATGGATATTAATCTTATAACAGATCTGCTTTATCTTCAGGATTGGGAGGGGCTGAAGGTTGCCCTTGAAAAAATTGATAATCAAAAAACCGTATCCCTGTATAAAATAGTATCTTATGGTGCAGAAAATAATTTTGATGCGGCTTTTAGGGAAGCATCAAAAACTGGTGATGCTGTAGATAGACGAAAAATTTTATCAAATGCCGGAGAACTTCTTATTCATATCAGGCAATATGCAGCAGCAGCCAGGTTTCTTAAAGAAGCTTCCTTTGGGTCTTCAGATGCTCTATCCCTTGAATCAAGAGCTGATACACTCTCAGGAACATTACTTTTTGAAGATATAAAATTGGATAATAACAATCCAGAGGATCTTATTAAGCAGTTCTATAAATCTTTGTATATGTCTGGTGGTTCAGATTTTTCTGAGTTAAAAGACATAGTTAGTTCAGATGTTTTTCATAGAGCTATGGATAGAGATCATAATAATAATTTCTATGCAGAATGGCTTGCAATAATGAATAGGGGCATCTCTTCGGGATTAAAATTGGAAGTTATACTCGATCTTATATTGTCAGATATAAAATTACAAATAAAGGAAGATAATGAAGGCGGGTATCATTTAAAATTAGTTGAAACAGGTCTTGGAGCAAATCTGGATTCCAATTTTTATATTAAAAAAATAGATGGGAGTTTGAAGATTGTTGGTACTGACAGTTTTAGAGGGTCTATTGGTTCTGAAATAATGGAAGATATTAAATTGGGAAAAACAGAAAATGCTGCCATATGGTTGGATTGGTTTTTAAAGGACTATGGCCTTGGCCTTTATTCCAGAGTTGGTGATGAGCCTCTTTATGGACATCCTGTACATGGTTTCTGGAAAAAACGGGGTAATGATAGATCCAATATAGAATTATTAAAAATTGCAGCAACATCAATTCTTGTTACAGAAAAGCGTACTTCTGCAAGTGCCGCTATTATATTAAAAAATGGACTTACAACTAATAGTAATTTAGACAGTGAAATTTATTATGCACTTTATTATGCTTACGAATCTAATGATAATTTTGAAGGGCAATTGGAGACTTCACGCTGGCTGTATGAAAAATATCCTGAGTCAAATTTTGCCTGGTCTTCTTTATTGCATTCTCTATTGAATCTCGGTAGGTATGATGAACTAAGGGATCTGGCAGAAGAAAGACTAATTGAAGATGATGAGGATTCTATAGCCATTGATATGCTTATTAATATGTATTTTACCAAAATGGATTTTAAATCTGTGGATATAATTTTCCAGGATTTAAAAGATAAAAACCGGTTAACTGCCCGTTTATATAACGCTGTTGCATGGATGGCCCTATTTGATCCTGAATTAGATGAGACTGTTCTTGAATATTCCAGGCAGGCAGTAACTCTTTCAAATAGTAACAATCCTCCTATCTTACATACTTTATCTGCATTGTATGCAGAATTTGGACGATGTGAAGAAGCCCGTAATACACTTGATAGGGTAATGGCTTTATCCGGATCAAGTGATCCTTCATCAGATGATTGGTATGTTCTTGGAAGAATTGCTGAGGAGTACGGAATGCTGGATTCAGCTAAATATTATTATAAAAAAGTCGAACAACCTGAAAGTATTGCCAGTCAGTTTGACAGTTCATATACACTGGCAGAAAGAAGGTTAGAGGCTATGAGTTTGAAATAAATTATTAAGGTTTTGGCCTTGACAAAATTAAAATATAAGTATATCTATATATAGAAATATAACTATTAAGGAGAATGATATGACTTTAGATACAAATTTAAAACACGTTGAAACAGGGGCTGCTTTAACAGAGCTTATTAATTCTACAGAGAATGTAATGGTTTGCTGTGGAAGAATGGGTCCGATGTGTATGCCGGTGTATGGTTCAATGGAAGAGCTTCAGAACTCAGGAGATTATAATAATGTTCAGTTTGCAGATATGCTTTTTGATATTCCTGAAGCTGCTATAATCAGAGATCTGCCAGAATGTGCATCTTTTAGAGGCCTTCCATTTGTTGTTTACTATAAAAATGGTAAAGTAGCAAAAGCAACAACAAGTATTCAGTCAAAAGATCAGGTAACAACAAATCTTAGTGAAGTTCTATAAGGCAAATTGATGAGTAATTACGATGTAATAATATTAGGTGGAGGACCTGCTGGTCTCGCTGCCGGTATATATCTTTCCAGAGGAAAGCAGTCTGTTTTAATTTTAGACCAGGGGATGGTCGGTGGCCAGGTTATTTTAACTCATGCTGTTGCAAATTATCCAGGATTACCTGAATTATCAGGATATAAGCTCGCATCAGAAATGAAAAAGCAGGCAGAAGAATTTGGTTGTGAAATAAAGGGAAATGAAAAGCTTATTAGCTTTAATTTTCAAGGCAAAGAAAAAATTGTCACTACAAAATCTGGTGAGTTCAGTAGCAAAGCTGTAATAATAGCTGTTGGTGGACAACCCCGAAAACTTGGCTTGGAATCAGAAGCTAAGTTTCAGGGACTGGGAATATCTTATTGTGCTACCTGTGATGGTGATTTTTTTACAGGTGAAGATATAGTTGTTGTTGGAGGTGGTAATTCTGCTTTGGAAGAAGCTGTATCTCTTACCAAATTTGCAAAAACTGTTACTATTATTCATCAATTTGATCATTTTCAGGCCTATACACATGCTATAAAAGATGCTGAATATAATTCTAAAATTTCATTTATTATGGAATCTGATATAGTTGAGTTTACTGGTGAACAAAGCTTAACAGGTGTAAACATCAGACATAAAAAAGATGGGGCAATTACAAAACTTAATGCTGCTGGTGCCTTTATTTTTATAGGTTATGTTCCAAGTTCAGAGTTATTTAAAGAATGTGTTTCTTTAAGTGATCGTCAGGAAATTTTAACAGATCAGGATATGGCTACAGATGTTCCAGGTGTTTTTGCTGCAGGTGATGTAAGACAGAAAAAGTTCCGTCAAATTACAACAGCTGTGAGTGATGGTACTATTGCTGCTCTTGCTGTAATGGATTATCTAAACGATCCAGATCCCGATAAGATATAAATTCTTCGGATATATCATTGTTGTAGGGACAGCCACCAGGGTTTGCAAAGCAAATCCTGGTGACTGTCCTTACATGTTTTATTTGTTCAATTTAGTTTCAATTTTTTTACGCCCTTCCAATGCAAGACGTTTAAAATCTCCTGGAATATCCATCTGCAGCAGTTCTTTAAGTAATTCTTCTGCTTCTGCATACCGTTTATAAAATATATGTGCTGAGGCAAGAGCATAGATAGTTCTGTAATCCCATGGATTTAATTGATAGGATTTTGCCATACTATCATAACTTTTTTCAAATTCACCAAGTTGATTATAGGTTACTCCAAGGTTTCTTGCTATAGAAGAGCTCATCGAATTTAATTCTGCAGCTCTTTCAAGATGTTTTTTAGCAAGCCCATAGTTTCCCAGTTTGAAATGGGAACAACCATATGCTTCAATAGCTTCGGGATGGTTTTTATCAAACTTAAAATAATAGTCCAAGGCCTTTAGAGCTTTTTTCTGTTCATTTAGTTCTGTAAAAGCAATCCCAATACGCCATAAAGCTTCTTTATTATCAGGTTCATCACAGAGAATCCCCTCGAGAAGATCTACAGTTTCTGTGTACTCACCCTTTACAAGAAGTTCATCTACCTTATTTATTTGATCAGTAAAATATTCCATCTAATAAAATATACCATTCAAGATGGTATAAGTAAAGGAAAGTAGTATTTTTAGAGGAAGATCGGCTTATGTGTTTTACACTGAAGTAATTGTAAGTTTTGAAGTACCTTCCTGTTCAGTCATAATAAGTCGGACTTTTCCATTTCCATTCGTTTTATTTATTGATTTTTGTCCAAGTTCTACTGTTCCCAATGTACACTCATTTTTCTGAATAATTTTTGCAAAAATTTGTTCAGGATTGTCTTCGAAATAGAGAGCCACATCTGCCTCTGTCATCATAAGACTCAGGTCAAACCCATCATTGGGATTAATAATAATTTCTTTCTCTGAGAGTCTCTGATCTGTAAGAACCTTTAAATCGCCAGTTTGTTTCATATTCATGCTATTATCATAGTTGATAGGAATTGCAAAATCAAGGATTTGAAATAAATATTTTTTTTTATGCAGGGGGACGCAGATCTGCGTCCCTTACATAAAGAGATTACCCGAAAACCTTCTTTAAAGCTTCAACTGTAGGTTCAATTGATTCTGGTACAAAAACAGCTCCTTCCACAGAGGCCATATCTTTAAAACCAATACCTGTTAAAAGAACAATAACTTCTGCATCTTTGCTTATTTTCCCCTCATCAGCATCCTTCTTAAAGGCGGCCCAGGCGCATGCAGCTGCAGGTTCAGCAAAAACCCCTGCTTCCTTTCCCAGTTCCAATTGTGCTGTCAGAATTGCTTCATCAGTCACTTCAGTAGCCCATGCATCGCATTCGTTAATATAGCGTACAGCCATTCTGCCATTAGCAGGGCTTGCAACCGAAATCGAATCTGCTCTTGTTGTTGCAGCAGCTATTGTATTAAGGTTTTTTGTTTTCCATGCCTTACTTATAGCATTACTCTTTTCAGACTGTGTACAAATAATTTTGGGTAATTTGTCAATTAAACCAGCTTCCTTCAGGTCATAAAAACCTTTAAAAACACCGGAATATATAACACCATCCCCGACTGGAACATAAACAACATCAGGAGCTTTTTTCCCCAGCTGGTTAAAGAGTTCAATCGATACAGTTTTTTTACCTTCTATTGTCATAGGATTATAAGCAGTATTTCTATTTATACCTCCATATTTTTCTGTATATTCAATAGATAGGCCGAAAGCAGCGTCATAGTTATCTTTTATTGGTACAACTTTTGCACCATAAAGTGCAGACTGAAGGAGTTTTGCCTTTGGAGCGGATTCTGGAACAAACAGTACTATATCAAGTCCATAGGCAGCACCAGCGCATGCCATAGCCGATCCGGCATTGCCAGTGGAAGCAAGGGCAATAGTTTTCTCACCAAAGTGTATAGCCTGAGCAGCAACCAGTTGTGAAGCCCTGTCTTTAAAGGATCCTGATGGATTTGCACCATCATTTTTAATTTTAAGATTCTTAAACCCTGTTTTTTCTATCAGTCTTAATGGTGATGACAATGGAGTATTTCCAACAGGAAAAGTATCTATATTTGGTATTTTATAAGGAAGGAAATCTTCTGGAGATACCGTATCTTTTAATTTTAAAGATTGCAGGTGTTTACTGTCTATCTTTGTAATAAGATTACCTTTCTGCATTTTCCCAATTTCATTAGCTTCTGAGCAGACTGGGCATCTGTATATTATCTTGTCAGATGGGTATTCCTTTCCGCAATCACTGCATTCGTATTTAAAATCCATTCATTTTCCCCTACGTCTCTACTGCTACAGAATTCCAACATCTTTATTAAAATCATCAATCAATGCATCAATTTTATCTGTCATTTCCTGAATATTAGTCCAGTAGCTTTTGTCATACCACTGAGCATTGATCTCTTCATAGGTTTTGCCCTGCTGTTCAACCCATGTGTAGTATTTTAAGTTATGAACTCTTAATTTGTCGTAATATGACAACTCAAGGGTATTATCAATTCCAATACCCATTAAGCTTCTTGCATAAACAGCTGCTGCATTTTCAGAAGTAAACTTTCCCTGAGCATCTTTCATTTCTTTTAATCTGGATGTATACATTTCTTCGGAGTCCGTAAGAACAGTAACTATAACATCCTGTTCATCCATCTCGTAGTACTTTGCCATTTTAATTGCAGACTGAACATTTGCAATTCCTGATACTCCAAGAAGGGCAAGTTGACCAATTGATTCTTTACTTAATCCCTTTGATTTTAGGTATTCTTTACCTGCCTCTTCATTAAAAAGACGAAGTACATCCATAGAATCCTGATCATCAATAGCAATAATCATATCGGTATTTCGTACATTGTGTACCCATGGCACATGTTTGTCACCTATACCTTCAATTCTGTGTCCACCAAAACCATTGTTAAGGAGGGTTGGGCACTGAAGTGCTTCGCCGGCAACAAGCTTTACTTCAGGGTATTTTTGTTTCAGATAATCACCAGCTCCAATTGTTCCAGCAGAACCTGTAGTTGAACAGTAACCTTTAAGTTGGTCAGCCTTAACACCTTCCTGAGTGAGAAAGTCTTCAATAGCCATTCCTGTTACATTGTAGTGCCATAGGTAATTTTCCATCTGATCAAACTGATTAAAAATTACAATGCTGTCACCTCTTTCCTCATCAAGTTCATGACACTTGTCAAAAATTTCTTTTACATTGGATTCACAACCAGGGGTTGCTATAACTTCACCTGCTACTTTTTTCAGCCAGTTAAATCGTTCTGTACTCATTTCTTCCGGAAGAATCGCAATAGAATCACAAGCTAGAAGAGCAGAGTTGTATGCTCCCCCACGGCAGTAATTACCTGTTGAAGGCCAGACTGCTTTCTGTTTTGTTGAATCGAATGCTCCTGTTACAAGTGCAGGTGCAAGACATCCATATGTAGCACCAACTTTATGGGATCCTGTTGGGAAATATTTTCCAACAAGGGCATAAACCTTAGCTTTCACACCAGTTAATTCTTTTGGAATCTCTATATAATTAACATCCCCATGTACACCGCCTTTTACTACTGGCTCATTTCTCCAGGAAATTCTAAATAGATTTACAGGATCCATGTCTTCCAGACCTGTCTCTTTTAACCTGTCTTTAATTTTTGCAGGGATTTTAGAAGGATCCTTCATCTGTGCAAATGTTGGGAAAATAATACCTCTTTCACGGCATCTTTCGATATTTCTTTGTCTTACTTCGTTATTAATCGTTAAATCAATCATTTTCTCACCTCTTTGTTAGAATATATATTAAAAGTAGTTTCATTAGTTGTATAATAGATAATACACCAGATTACGCTGATACGCAATAACTAAGGTGAAAAAAAACACTAAAATTAAATAAAAAGAATAAAAATTGCTTAAAACCTCAGTTTTTTATAAATACCTCTTGCATTGAGAGAGAAATAGTATATTATGGTTAGAAGGCAAAACTATAATAATTAATATTTCATAACTAAACAGGGGTCAGTATGGGTGATTTAATGCGGCCGGTTTCTTTTTCGGAACTGGTAAATAGAATGTTCAGTGAATATAAAAAAGATGGATCAATCTTTGGTATTCATAAAGATCAGTTTTTTAAAAAAACTAACAGTAATAAATTAGATATCTTCGGAGAACGAAGTGAAACTCCTTTGGGCCCTGCAGCAGGTCCACATACACAGCTAACACAAAATATAATTGCTTCCTATCTTACAGGTGGAAGATTCTTTGAACTTAAGACTGTTCAGATACTTGATACTCTTGAAGTACCCAAACCATGTATAGATGCAGAAGATGAATGTTTTAATACTGAATGGTCATCTGAATTTACACTTACAAAGGCTTATGATGAATATCTTAAAGCCTGGTTTATACTTTATCTATTGGATGATCTTTTTGAACTTGATAATAGTAAAGAGCGATCTTTTATTTATAATATGAGTGTAGGATATGATCTTGCAGGTATAAAAAATGAAAGAGTGCAGGCTTTTATCAATGATATGATGGATTCTTCTTCTAATGAAAAATTTTCTTTATATGCTAAAGAGTTACAGGCAATTATTGAAGATGATGGATTTCTTAAAGGGACTGATCTGGAAGGTAAGGTTGCTTCTTTAAAAAGTGTTCCTGGGAAAGTTCCAACTCGGCTTTGTAGTCAGCTTACCCTTTCTACTATGCATGGATGTCCTCCTAAAGAGATAGAAGACATCTGCATGTATATGCTCACAGAGAAGAAATTAAATACTTTTGTAAAACTAAATCCAACTCTTCTTGGTTTTGACAGGGTTAGAGAAATTCTTGATGGCCTTGGTTTTGACTATATAGGTCTATCAAGAGAAGCTTTCTCCCATGATCTGCAGTATGAAGATGCTGAAGGAATGCTGGAACGTCTGATTGCAACATCAAAAAAAGAAAATCTTCAGTTTGGTGTAAAGCTTACAAATACCCTTGGCTCTCTTAATAATAAGGGAGTACTTCCTGGTGACGAGATGTATATGTCCGGTAGAGCCTTATTCCCCTTAACTATAAATCTTGCTGCAAAGCTTTCTACCAAATACAATGGTGAACTTCCTATTTCTTTCTCTGGAGGTGCTTCAAAATTTAATGTCCAGGACATTTTTGCAACAGGAATAAGGCCCATAACATTAGCCACTGATCTTCTTCAACCTGGTGGATATAACAGGCTTAAGGATATGACTGACCTTCTTGAAAAATCCCCTGCGTGGAATATGAAAAAGATTGATGTCAAGAAACTGGAAGCCCTGGCTGCAGAATCATTAAAGATGAAATACACAAAAAAAGAGTGGCGGGGTGACGATAAAGCTGAAGTAGATGAAGATCTTCCAATTTTTGACTGCTACGTTGCTCCATGTGTAGTTGCCTGTCCAATTAGTCAGGATATACCTGAGTATATAAAACTTGTTGGTCAGAAGCGCTATGAAGAAGCAGTTGAACTGATTTATGAAAAAAATGCACTACCTTCAATAACTGGTCATATTTGTTCCCATCAGTGTCAGTACAGCTGTACCCGACTGGATTATGAGGGAACTGTTGAAATTAGAGAAATTAAGAAAATAGCAATACTTAATGGTTTTGATGATTACAAGAAAAACTGGAAAATGCCTGAAATAAATAAAGGTAAAAAAATTGCAGTTGTAGGAGCTGGACCTGCTGGTCTATCTTCTGCTTACTTCTTAAGTCGTGAAGGCTTCGATGTTACTATTTTTGATAAAAATGATTCTGCGGGTGGTGTAGTTGATCATGTAATACCACAATTCCGTATAACCCGTGAAGCAATTTTAAGTGATATAGATTTTATTGAAGCTCATGGAGTTAAGTTTGTTTTTGGTGTTGATCCTGATTTTAGTATCAAAAATCTTAAGACTGAAGGATTTGATACGGTTTGTCTTGCAATAGGTGCTGAAGGTGTACGAGCTTTTCCTATTGATGGTGATAATACAAATATCATTCCTTCTTTTGATTTCCTGCAGAGTTTTAACAAAGATCCAAATGCAATGAAACTTGGAAAACATGTTGTAGTTGTCGGTGCTGGTGATACTGCCATGGATGCTGTTAGATCTGCCAAGAGAGTTTCTGGTGTTGAAAGTGTAAGGGTTGTTTATAGAAGAGCTCAGGATCAAATGCCTGCAAGTCTTGAGGAATATGAAGATGCTTTGGAGGATGGTATCCCATTCCAGTGGTTAAGAAATCCTGAGAAGTTTGATACTGACGGAACACTTACTCTTCGTGTTATGGAGCTTGGAGAACCGGATGCAAGTGGCAGAAGGAGACCCGTACCAACAGATAAAACAGAAACTATCCATGTTGATACCCTTATTCCTTCAATTGGAGAAGTAGTAGATGCTGACCTTCTTAAAGGCGCAGGAGTGGAGTCTAACAGTAAAGGCTGGTTTGATACTGATGATAATCTTAAACTAAAAGAAGATGGTGTTTACTTAATTGGTGATGGACGAACAGGACCTTCTACTATAGTTGAATGTATTCAGGAAGGAAGAAGAGCAGCAGATGCAATTTGTAAAAATAATGATCCGGACTGGTCCAGAAAAGCTTCATACTCATTCCTTAAAAATTTAAACAGCGAAGCTGAACTTCTTACTAAGAGGGGGACACTTCAGGAGCCTCTTAATAGAAAGGTTGACTATGATACTGTAGAATTTGCTGAAAAAGAGGCAGCAAGATGTCTTGAATGTAACTTTATCTGTAATAAGTGTGTAGATGTTTGTCCAAACAGGGCTAACCTGGCTTTGGAATTTGATGGATTTAAAGATGCTTATCAAATTATTCATGTTGATGCCTACTGTAATGAATGTGGTAACTGTGGAACTTTCTGTCCGTATAATGGAAATCCATACAAAGATAAGTTTACAGTGTTCAATCTCCCCGGTGATTTTGAGAATAGCGAAAACAATGGTTTTTATGTAGATGGTTCAGCTGTAAAATTAAGATTGGCAGAAAAACTCTACGATCTTACAATAGATAATGATGGTGTTCTCGTCGGGAATGAACCAACTCATGCTGATTATCCTGAAGTGAAAAAGGTTGTTAAGACAATTTATAATGAATACAATTATTTATTAGGTCCAGTAGAGGAGTAAGTGATGATAGTAATAAAAAATACAAAAGCAATGCAGTTTAATCCTCCAAAAGTGTGGGAGAATGTTGATGTAGTTATAGATGGTACAGATATTATCGATGTCGGCCCAGGAGTGGCTTCAAAATATAAGGCAGATAAAGTTATTGACGGTACAGATAAGCTTACATACCCGGGTTTAATATGTTCCCACCACCATTACTACTCTGGTTTATCCAGAGGAGTAATGGCAGAGATCGGGCCTACACCAGACTTTGTTTCTATCCTAAAAAACCTCTGGTGGCGAATGGATAGATCACTTGATGAAGAGGCAACATACTATTCAGGAATAATTAGTTCAATTGATGCAATTAAGGCTGGTACTACATCGGTTATTGATCACCATGCAAGTCCAAATTATATTAACGGCTCCCTTTCAACTATTAGAAAATCTATGGAAAAAGTTGGACTACGTGGAATGACCTGTTATGAAGTGACAGATCGTAATGGTACCAGCCAAATGAAGGAAGGGGTAGAAGAAAATATTCGTTTTGCAAAAGAGATTGATGCAGATAAAAAAGATTCTTCAATACCCTATATTTTTGAGGCTCACATCGGTGGACATGCTCCATGTACTATAAATGATGATGGTCTTGGAATGATGGCCGATGCTATTAAGTCTACAGGTAAAGGACTTCATCTTCATGTTGCAGAAGACAAGTACGATGTTTCCCAGAGTCACCTGGTTTATGGACAGGATATTGTAAAACGCCTGGATAATCTTGGAATGCTTAATGATAAGACAATCCTTGTTCATGGACTATTTCTAAATACAGAAGAAATTGATATTCTAAACGAGAGAAATGGTTTCCTTGTTCATAATTCAAGATCTAATATGAACAATAATGTAGGGTACAATAGTAGACTGGGGGATTATAAAAATCTTGCTCTTGGTACTGATGGAATCGGCCCGAATATGTTTGAAGAGATAAAGGTTGCATACTTTAAACATAAGGATGATGGCGGTCCCTTATGGCCTGGTGATTTCCTAACATTTCTTTCAAATGGTAATGAGCTGTTAAAGAGAAATTTTGGAGCAAATTTTGGTCAATTAGAAAAAGGTTACAAAGCGGATATTGTTGTAGCGGATTATTTAAGTCCCTCACCCCTTGTAGGAGATAATATCGGTGGCCATATGGTTTTTGGTATGACAAGCGGAGATGTTGAAACAGTAATTGTAAACGGTAATGTTGTAATGGAAAACAGAAAGTTCCCATTCGATGTACGTGAAATATACGCAAAAGCAGCCGTATCCGCCCAGGGCGTATGGGATAAAATGGATAAAATATAACCGTAGAGACGCGATTAATCGTGATCATGGTGGAATAAAATATATATGTTACGGTTATATCGTAACTTATGGAATATAACAATGTAAAGGCACAAGGCTTGTGCCTCAAGGAGAAAATAAATGGGAATTAATGAAGAAATTTTGGCAAAAGCCAAAGAGTACAGAGATTACACAGCAATCAATCTGTCAAAGATGGTTCAGGCAAAGTCATACAGCTCAAAAGAAGAAGAGGTTTGTAGACTAATTAAAAGCCTTTGTGAAGAAGCAGGTTTTGATGAAGTAAGATTTGACGGTCTTGGTTCTGTTATAGGACGTGTTGGGTTTGGACCAAAAGAGATTGCATTTGATGCACACATTGATACTGTTGAAGTTGGTGATCTTGATCAGTGGGACCTGGATCCATTTTCAGGTTTAATTAAGGATGGTCTTGTTCATGGTAGAGGAACTTCTGATCAGAAGGGTGGCGCAGCTTCTATGATTACAGCTGGTCGTATCCTAAAAGAACTTGGATATGATGGTAAGTTTAGTGCTTATTTTACATTTACAGTAATGGAAGAAGACTGTGATGGTATGTGCTGGAAGTACTTAATTGAAGAAGAAAACTTTAAACCTGATTTTTTTGTATCTACTGAACCTACAAGTTGTGAACTTTACAGAGGTCATCGTGGCCGAATGGAGATAGTTGCAAAAATTAAGGGTGTTTCTTCTCATGGTTCTGCACCTGAACGTGGTGTTAGTGCTGCCTATAAAGCAGCAAAGGCAGCATTGGCAATGGAACAGCTTAATAAGGATCTTCAGCCGGATGATGATAATTTTCTTGGAAAAGGAACAATTGTTGTTTCCCAAATTGATGTAAAAGGCCCTTCTCAGTGTGCTGTACCAGACCAGGCAATGCTTTATCTGGATAGACGACTAACCTGGGGTGAGGATGCAGAACTAGCTATGAGCCAGGTTAAGAGTTATATGGCAAAAGCAATTGGTGAAAGTGAAGATTCAATTGAAGTATTTATGCCTGATTACACTAAAAGAGGCTGGAGAGATAAAGATTATGGTCAGGAACTATATTTCCCAACATGGAAAATTCCGGAAGATCATCCAATTGTACAGTCTGGTGTAGAAGCTCATACTGCTCTTTATGGAAAAGCGCCTGTAGTAGATAAGTGGACTTTCTCTACTAATGCAGTTGCAACAACTGGTCGTCATAAAATACCAGCAATTGGTTTTGGCCCTGGTGATGAAGATCAGGCACATGCACCAAATGAAATTAATAGAGTTGCAGATTTAGAAATATGTTCAGCATTTTATGCAATGCTTCCATATTCATTGGAAAAAAATATATAAAGGGAGTAAAGATGGGTGCAAAGATCAGTATTCCGGTTCGTAGAATTGATGCAAAAGAGAAAGCAGGAGGTTGGGCACGCTATATTGCAGATTATGAGTTTGAAAATCTTCAGCATGGTAGGTTCCTCCGTTCTGAACGTGCAAGAGCAAAAATTATAGAGATCAAGAAACCGGTTTTTCCTGATGGATACTATTATGTAGATGCCTCGGATATACCATCCACGGGTATGAATAATATTCATATGATCAAGGATGACTGGCGTGTTTTTGCAGTCAACGAAGTCAGATATATTGGTGAAACAATTGCTATTATAATTGGTCCGGATAAACAAAAAGTTCTGGGTCTCATGGAAAAAATTGAAGTTGTATATGAAGATCTTGAACCTGCATTTACTTTTGATGATTCTCTTTCCTGTAAGGGTGGTGCTGTTTTTGGGGACAATAATATCTTTGCAGAGTATCTTTTAAACGTTGGAAATACAGAGAATGCATTTAAATCTGCTGTCAAAATAGTTGAAGGCAAATATGAAACTGGCTTTCAGGAACACCTCTATATGGAAACACAAGGTCTTGTTGGAACATGGGAAGATGATAAAATAACAATATATGCATCTTCTCAATGCCCTTTTTATATTCGTAAGTCTGTAGCAGGTACACTTGGGGTTCCACTAAGTGATATCAGGGTCAGACAGGTTACTACAGGTGGTGCATTCGGCGGAAAGGAACATTTTCCTGATGTTATTGCTACTCCCCTTGCTGTTGCAGTAAACAAGATTAAAAAACCTATTTCCATGATCTATGACAGAATTGAGGATATAAGTTTTACCAGTAAAAGACATCCCAGTAAAATAAAAATTAAAACAGGTCTTGATAAGGATAACAATATTATTGCCATGGATATTGATACTCTTGTAAATGGTGGTGCATACGAATCCAGTACCCCTATAGTTCTACAAAGAGCAATTCTCCATGGTATTGGTGTTTATAAAATCCCAAATGCCCGTATTCTAGGGAAGGCACTGGCAACTAATACATTTCCTTCAGATGCATATAGAGGTTTTGGTGCTCCTCAGGGCTTATTCGCTATTGAGATGCATATGACCCATATTGCAGAAGAATTGGGTCTGAATAGTTCTGATTTTAGGCGAAAACATTTTATTAAAACAAATGATACAACAATTACCAATTCAAAAATGCATGATGATGTAAAACTGGAAGAAATGTTTGCAAAAATAGATGAAATGTCTGATTACTCATCCAAGGTGAAGAAGTTTGCAAATGATCCTGTGAAAGGTATTGGTATTGCCTTTGTTAATCATGGCGGTGGTTTTACAGGTAATGGAGAACAGGCCGTTATTCAGGGTGTTGTAAAAATGAAACGTCTTGAAAATGGAAAAGCAGGCTTGTATGTCTCTGTTGTAGAGATGGGACAGGGGCTTCAGACAACCATGCGTAAGATAGCTGCTAAAGAACTTGGAATGAATATAGATGATATTATTTATAACAATCCAGATACAGATCTTGTTCCTGATTCAGGACCCACCTGTGCATCCCGGTCTATAATGGTTGTTGGTTTTCTTATTCAGGAATGTGCAAAGAAACTAAAGGTAAGATGGAATGAAGGTGTTGGGGTTGAAACTACACATCAGTATAAGCATCCCGAAGAATTTGTCTGGGAACAGGATACTCTTCAGGGTGATGCCTATCCATCCTACGGCTGGGGGGTAAATGTCATTGAAGTTGAGTTTGATCCAGTAAGTTATGAAATAAAAACAACAGGTATATGGGCTGTTTGGGATGTTGGTGTAGCAATAGATGAAACTATAATGAATGGTCAGTCTTCAGGTGGGGTTATACAGGCCTTAGGGTGGGCATCAATTGAGAAATGCGAGTTGAAAAATGGCGCCTTCATGCAGCATACTATGGCCGATTATACTATTCCAACCTCCCTGGACTTTCCTAAGGTGGAAACTGCATTTATCGATAATCCCTACAAATATGGTCCCTCTGGAGCTAAGGGTGCGGGAGAGCTTGTTTTTGATGCAGCACCTCCTGCCTATGCAGAGGCCGTACAGAATGCTATAGGCAAGCGTATTTATGAGATACCTGTAACACCTGAGATGATAATGGAGACTCTTAAATAATGAAA
>JAQIBN010000222.1 GCA_027859095.1 Spirochaetia bacterium
TTATTCGAGATAAAATCGGTTTTAATCATAATCATTTTCAGGAAATTAACAGCGACTTATTTGAATCATCAGGTTCAAATGAATACCCATGTTCATTAAGTGCACCTATTGTTATAGATAATACAATCTATGGAGTATTATGCCTGGATAGCCGTTCACCCAATGCTTTTAATAATGATGATATTAAAATGATGGAATATTTTACAAGTGAAATGGCAATTGTAATTAAAAACAGCAGATTAATAAATAAAGCAATTCAATTATCTAAATTTGACAGTTTAACCAATATACATAATCGTCATTTTTTTGAAGAAATTGCCCGCATGGCATTTGAAGAAGCTTCCAGATACAAAGGACAATTACACATTGTACTTTTTGATCTGGATAATTTTAAATCTGTTAATGATACCCATGGACATGCTTGCGGAGATAAGGTATTAAAACAATTCTCTAACACTATCAGTAATTCCATTCGTGGAAGTGATGTTTTTGCACGCTTTGGAGGGGATGAATTTATTGCACTGCTTAGAAACTCAGATACAAAAAATGTAGAAAAACGAATTACCGGAATAAAAAAAGAACTTAATAATTCTCCTCTCAAAACCGGAGAGAATGAATATATTATAAAATTTAGCTATGGAATTGCCGATTTCCCGAAGGATGGAACCAGCCTCCAGGAACTTCTTAAATATGCAGATATTAACATGTATAAAAATAAAGATGTCAATAAAAAAGAGGGCTAAAAATGGAACAGGATTCAGTCTATCTGGAAAGAAACAAGGGAAGAAAACTATTTCTAAGGACATGGAGACCAGATAACACTGAAACTAAACTAAAAGGGGTTATTCTTATAGCCCATGGTTACGCAGAACACTCGGAAAGATATAATTACACTGCAGATTTTTTTACAAACAAAAATTTTGCTGTCTATGTACCTGACCACTATGGTCATGGAAGATCAGAAGGTGTTAAAGCTGATGTTCCGGACTTTAGAATTTTTGTAGAAGATTTACTTAGCGTACTATCTAAAATACAGGATCTTGAGAAAGATATTCCTATTTTCCTCCTTGGACATTCAATGGGAGGGGCTATATCCACGTTACTGGCTTCAGGAGCAGGAAATAATTTAAAAGGCCTTATACTTTCGGGTGCAGCAATAAGAATAGACGGGGGTGTTTCCAATTTTGTTAAATCAATTTCGAAAGTTATTGCCTTTATTTTTCCATTGCTTCCTTTAGTTGACTTTGCTATAGAAGGGCTCTCTAAAGACCCTGAAGTGATTGAAGCCTATAAAAATGACCTATTTAACTATAATGGAAAAGTAAGAGCCAGAATGGGCAGGGAAATGCTTAGATCTGAAGAATTGATTACAGAAGAACTCCTGTCAATGATATCAATTCCAACACTAATTCTGCATGGGAAAAAAGATCCACTTGTTAATCCTGAATGCAGTCAGATTATATACTCAAATATAAGTTCTTCGGACAAAGAAATTAAAATTCTGGATAATTTATATCACGAAATTTTAAATGAGCCTGAAAAAGATGAAGTTCTAAATATAATAGGTAAATGGATAGATGCCAGAAATTAGGCTGCATTTAGGCATCCTTGACTATAGCCATGACCTCTTCTGTTGTTAAAGATTCTATTATTTTTCTATCTTTCTTTTCATCAGGAAGTTTTATATTCTTCTTCCCGTATTTTATATAAGGTCCATACCGACCATCTATAATTGTAAGGGAAGTCTTTTTATCCCCGGTAAAATCCTTTAAGACCGGAGATCCACCTCGTCCTTTTTTTGGTTCTGCCAATATTTCAAGGCACCTTTCAAGTGAAACCGAAAAGAGTTCATCATCTTTTTTTAATGACCGGAATTCCTCATTATGTGCAATATAAGGCCCAAAACGCCCTTCATTCACCCTTATTTCCAACCCTGTTTCAGGGTGCATGCCAACAAGCCTTGGAAGACTAAGTTGGCGGAGGGCATCCTCTAGAGTGACATCTTTTGGTTTCATTCCTTTTGGAAGACTGGCTCTTTTAGGCTTGGGAACTTCCTCAGTCTTTTCTCCTAACTGGAAATAAGCACCGTAGCGTCCGGTAAGACAGTATATATTTTCTCCGGTTGCAGGGTCTGTGCCAATAGGTACAGGACCGTTTTTCTGTAGTTCTGTAATTTCCAGAATATCAGCTTCAGAAAGATCTGCCGGTGCAATTTCTTCAGGTATTGAAGCATGAATACTTTCTTTATCACCTTCCTGTTCCTGAATAAAATAAGGACCGTACTTTCCAACTTTTACTCCTGAAATAGGTCCAAGATGCGGAAGCTTTATTGTTCTGGCTTCCTCAGGTTTTATCTCTTTTTCTCTGTTTTCAACTTGTCCCTTCAAGCCTTTTTTACCAAGATAAAATTTCTCAAGATACTTAAGACGATCAATTTTACCAATTGAAATTTCATCCAGTGCACTCTCCATTTCTGATGTAAAACTATACTCAATAAGATTAGGAAAATGATTTTCCAATAGCTGTATTACAGCAAAACCAGTAAAGGTAGGAATAAGAGAAGTCCCCTGACGTCTAATATACTGGCGATCAAAAAGAGTATTTATAATTGAAGCATATGTTGAAGGACGTCCAATACCCATCTTTTCCAACTGGCTAACCAGGGCAGCTTCAGTATACCTTGCAGGAGGCTTTGTTTCATGCTGAATAGAACTAAGTTTATTAAGAAGAACACTCTGTCCTTCTTTCAATTCAGGAAGGAAGGTTTCTTTATCATCTAAAGCAGCATCCACATCATCCTTTCCTTCTACATACACCCGGAGGAATCCAGGAAATGCAAGTCGTGTGCCTGTTGCAGAAAAAACAGTATTTCCAGCTTTAAGTTTTGCAGTAGTAGATATTTTTTCAGCATCTTTCATCTGGGATGCTAAAGTTCTCTTCCATATTAATGAATATAGTGCTAATTCTCTGCCAGTCAGGCCTGTTTCTTCAGGATGAACAAATACTTCTCCTGCAGGCCTAATAGCCTCATGAGCTTCCTGTGCACCCTTTGATTTCGAAGAAAACTGTCTTGGAGTTTCTGTAAGATAGTTTTCACCATACAACCTTTTAACACTCTCAATAGCTCCATTAGTACCCTCAGAACTTAAGATAGGAGAATCTGTACGCATATAAGTAATAAAACCCTGTTCATATAGATGCTGTGCAGCTCTCATAGTTTCTCTGGCTGTCATCCTTAGTTTTCTATTACCATCCTGCTGGAGAGTAGAAGTGATAAAGGGAGGAGAAGGTTTTTGTCTGAAAGATCTTTCACCTACAGAATCAACATTCCAATCTCCATTTTTAAGTTGATCTTCAAGATTCGATGCCGCTGTTTTATCAAGAATTAATACATCTTTATTTTCCTGAAGTTTTCCTGTTAATGGATCAAAATCCTTTCCTGTAGATACACGTTTGTTATCTACAGATTCAAGCTTTGCTTCGAAAATTTCTTTCTCTCTACCTGTACCAGGTGAAATAAGAGCAGATAAATCCCAATAAACCGCTTTCTTAAATTTTATCCGATCTCTTTCTCTATCAATTATTAACCTGAGCCCCGGGGATTGAACCCTACCTGCAGAAAGTCCATAAGATATTTTTTTCCATATTAGGGGGGAAAGAGTATAACCATAAAGTCGATCCAGGATTCTTCTTGTTTCCTGTGCATTTACAAGGTCAATATCAATTTCACGTCCAGTCTCAAGAGCCCTGGTAATAGCCTTTTTAGTTATTTCGTGAAAAACCATTCTTTTTACAGGTACTTTGGGTTTTAGAATATCTACCAAATGCCAGGAAATGCTTTCCCCTTCCCTATCCTCATCAGTTGCCAGTAATAGGAGATCAGCTTCTTTTAGTTTTTGCTTAAGCTCTCTGACAATTTTCCCCTTTCCCTTTGGTGTAACATAAAGAGGCTTAAAGCCATTTTCAACATCAATACCAAGCTTAGTCCATTCTTCACCCTTAAGTTTTTTGGGGATATCCGCTGCTGATTTTGGAAGGTCTCTAACATGACCAATACTGGCATCAACAATATAATTATCAGGTAGAAATTTACGAATAGTTTTTGCTTTAGTCGGTGATTCTACAATTACGAATATCTTTCCAGCCATATAAAGTACCTGTTCCTTAAGGATCTTATTATCAATTCCCGTAATGTTATATATTTTTTCAGAAAGATCAACCACAAACTTGAACGAGAGGCAAATCTCAATTATTATAATGAAATGGAACACAAATATTTTAGTAAAACCCTGAAAGTAGTAGCACATAGAGGAGACTCTGCAAATTTCCCTGAAAATACCCTTCCAGCATTTAGAAGTGCAGCTGAACTTGGAGTGGATTGTATAGAAACAGATGTTCATCTTACAAAAGATGGAGTTTGTGTTATATGGCATGATGATACCTTAGAAAGGCTAAATGGCGACAATGACCTTGTTTCAGATAAATCATACCAGGAATTATTGGACATGGATGCAGGAAATATGTTTACAACTGATCAGGGTAAAACTTTTCCATTCAGGAACAAAAATATTAAAATTGCAACTTTGGATGAAGCACTGAAGGCTATTCCAAAAATGCGATTCAATGTTGATCTTAAAGACGATAATTTAAACCTGGTCAAAGAATTCGCTAAAATAGTAAGGAATAATAGTGCAGAGGATAGAGTTCTCGGTGCAAGTTTTCATGACAAAGTTCTAAAGGAGATAAGAATTACTATACCTGAAATAGCAAGTTCTTTTTCAAGAAAAGAAATACGCACTATAGTTATTTTGGATAAACTAGGGATACTTGGACTCTTTAGCAGGTTCAAAGCAGACGCAGCACAAATTCCTGAATATGATGGTAAAACAAGAGTCCTTACAAAATCACTTATGAGAATCTTTCACAAAAAAGGGATATTGGTACATGTATGGACAGTAAATAGAAAAGAGGACATGATCCGTCTTTTTAACATGGGTGTGGATAC
The DNA here is from genome assembly GCA_027859095.1 of Spirochaetia bacterium. Classification (GTDB taxonomy): domain Bacteria; phylum Spirochaetota; class Spirochaetia; order B11-G9; family B11-G9; genus JAJRQE01. The sequence continues at coordinate 5,006 of JAQIBN010000222.1, forward strand.
AGTTATGACAGATAATCCAAGACTGTTAATTGAAACTGTAATGGATATTGAGGAAAATCAGAAATGAACTCATAACATTTTTTTACTTTCCATTTTTTTAAAATGCTATATACTGTTTTAATGCTTAAATCTGAGACAAAATTTAAAATTGACAGTGAATCATTTAATTTTAATGATGTAAAAATTGATTCTATATCCGAACTGGAACTAAAAATAGATTTAGGTCATTTGCTCATGGAAAATCAAATAGACCTGACATTTGATGACCTTTTAAACAAAGCTCCCAATAATAAAGACAACCTTTATATACTATCCCTTATAAGACTTATGCTTCATCCAGGAGGTATATTAAATCTTATAAACACATATAAAGGAACTATTGATAAAAGTTATCTGACAAGAATGGAAATCCTTCTAAATAAGGCCGGTTTTATAGATATTGAAATAAGAAAAACTTCTTCAGTGCACCAAATTAGAACTGTTAGACGCCAGATTGAAACTGAAGACCTAAATTATGGGCTTACACTCAAAGAGATAATACTCCCTGACGAAATATCCCGTTGTCACCAATTTGCCAAAGATTTCTATTATTATAAGGATTTTAACTATGATCTGGATGTAGTGAAACCATTTGATCTTAATTGTGATCATTTTGCTGTTTATGATGAGGATGGTGAAATATTAAGTTTATAATGGAAGACACAGGTATCAAGTTGCAATACAGTGATTTTGGAGGCATGTGGAATCTTCTGGTGACCAATAAAATCTCGGAACTAAAAGATCGCCATAATAAAATATTTAAATATAAATAGGAAAATTTTTATGGAACAGAAAAATCCAGTACAAACACCTGAACTAAAAATTGAATATAATATTGAACAGGCTGAATCTTTATGGAAAATTACTAGAGTTGTTGCTCCCATAAGTACTGTAATTCCACTAATCCTTCTTATGTTCAGTGATAATCTTAACTTTCCAGAAGTATATAGTGAAATGTTAATAGGAAGAATGTTTGCGATTGTTCTAGGCTCTATTGTAATAATTGCTTCTTTTATTCATAGATTAAAGAAATGGGGACAGATTTTTGCTTTTTTGCTATTTCTAGGACCCAGCCTAATGGCCGCACATTTAAGCGGAGTAATGAATAATGAGAGTTCCGTTCTTTTATACTGGATTTTTCTATCAATTATTGGATGTGGTCTACTACCAGTATCTATTCCCTACACAATTCTAGTTGTTCTTATCTCCTTTATCTACTATTTGTTTATTTACTTCAGCTCTGGTTTTTATGCAGATATCACCTTTAGGATGACATTAATCAATGTAAGCAGTGCAAGTATTGTTGCAATGGCTTTTAAAGTCGCCCAATTCAGGATTCGGAAGAGAGAGTTTTTTTATAGGAAAAGCTTGAAAAAAGCAAATGTGGAAATTGAAAAACTGAATGAAAAGCTTAAATATGAAAATATTCATCTTACAACTGAATTGGAAGTTGCAAAACATATACAAACTCTGGTCCTTCCACAAAAGGATGAAGTCGGGGGCGACTATTATGATACGATATCTTTTACTGAAACTGGAATTATCACAATAGGCGATGTTACCGATCATGGTCTGCATTCAGGCCTTATTATGATGATGGTCCATACTGCAATAAGAGCTCTTAGCCAAATTGAGCAAAATGACATAAAAAAAATCTTTGAGATAATCAATAAACTGCTATATGATTTCAGACATAAAACTTCAGACCATCGCATCATGACCCTGCTCATACTTAAGTATCTCGGGAAAGGCAGTTTCAGGCTCACAGGCCAACACGAATCCCTAATCATTATAAGCCAGGATGGAAAAATACAGGATATTTCATCCATGGATTACGGGATGTACGCAGGGCTTGAGAATAATGTAGAATTTGGAAAGGAAGGTATAATTAATTCGGCTCTACCTGTTCGTGGGAAAAGTGCTGACACAATTCGAACTGCAATAATAAAAAACTGTCTTGGATATATGGGGCACGAGAAAGTACATGATGATATGTCAATTATGATAATTAAAAAAACTTAAGAAGGAAAATGCAAATGGAAGATCGAGTCACTATTGGGGATAGAATTGATTTTGAAGAAAAGAAATAACAATCTGATCTCCAGAATTACAAATTCAATACCCCTTCATAGGAAAACCGCATTCATAGGAATTTGTGAAGATCTATTTTCTAAAGATCTGGATCAGCTTTTTCTTGACAAAATAGAAAAAGGGGCTGAAAACCACAAAGAATCGGGTATAGGACTTATTCTCATAAAAAAAGATTATCAAGTTAAGACCAATTTCGATTTTTTCGAAAACAATGAAGCAAAAAACAATGTAGCTGTTACTTTTAAACTTAATCTGCAATAGAGGTTGAAAAATGGAAATAAAAAGCGATAAATATTCTATAGAGTACAAAAAAAATACCAGACTTGTAAAAATGTCAGGAACCTTACGCCTTCAGGATAAAGATATTTCTATACTGGGAAGTAAATCCATTCTTTGTGGTTATACAGTATTCATTCTTTATTAACTCATCTTTATCTTTCAATCTAATAAGCTTGTAAACCTCAATAGGATGACTTATTCCCTTAATAACCTTACTAACAGGGGGCTCAACGACAACAATATCTTTTACCAATTTATAAGTTGAATTACTAATTGTAATAGAATTTTCATCCGATATTTTTTCAAGTCGGGAGGCGATATTAACCTGGCCCCCAATAATGGTATAATCCATCCTATTACTGCTGCCAAAATTACCAACAGTGCAAAATCCTGTATTTATCCCCATACGCACCTTAAGATGGCTTGGAGAACCTTTGGCTAACCAACCCTTACTGAGAGCCTCTGTTTTCTTCATCATTTCCAGTGCCATGCGAACACATTGCTGTCCTGGTTCATATTCATCATCGCTATCGGAATCTCCAAAAAATATCATAATTGCATCACCTATAAACTTATCAATAGTACCACCATACTTTTCCGCTATTCTGGACATTTCGTCCAGGTATTCATTAAGAAGACTCGATAACGATTCTGGTTCGATCATATCCGTAATTTGAGTAAACCCAACAATATCAGAAAAAAATATTGTAAGTTTTTTTCGTTCATAGGATAAATCAAGATCTTTGGCAGGTGTATTAACAATAGAATTAAATAACTGGGGAGACAGATACTTCTTCATAGAGTTTAAGAGTTTTTTCATCCCTACATTTGCTTTTTCAAGATCATTCTCATTGAGGGTGCTATGTTCAACAAGATTTTTATATTTCTCAAGAAGATTATCATTAGGACTAGCCATCTTTTCCTCATTATAAAGACAAAGTTATACTATTTTCCAATATACCTTTCAGAGAGCCAGCTGCTGCTGCCTCAAGGTTATCATTAGCGGCCATAACAACAAGAGAAGAATTTGACAACCCTTCCAAAAGTCTTCCTGCAGCCAATCCAAGAGAAATGGAATCTGCTTCCATAATAGATTTCCGCCGGGTCTTTCTCATATCATCAGTAATATTATATAATTTCCTAATAAACCCTATTATACTCTTTTCTCCTGGAGATTGAGGTCGTACATCTCTTCCTACTATAGTAATAATTGCCTTCCTAAGACTATCTTCTCCAACTCCCTCTTTGACTAGAAGCTCCAGGCCCTCTTTGAATGCAGAAATAGTTTTCACAATATTAGGGTCTCTATAAGAGGAAAAAGTGAATATGCCTTCAATACCATTTGCAGATGCCGAGGCACCATAGGCACCACCTTTCATCCTTACGTTTTCCCATAGATAATCTGTTCTAAGAATATAAGAAAGAAGCAATTCCGATCCATACCCTTCAGATTCAATTAATGAGGAACTAAAAGCCTGGGCCAGATAGGATACTGGAGCAGGAATAATTAGTGCCTCATGTTTTTTGAACTCAATATAACCACTATGACCAGGATTAATTGAAGGTTCATTACCTGCTGGTAATTTTACTAATATTTCTTCAAGATAATTTTTAACCTTGGGAATTTCAGAACCAGAAGCACTAATATTAAGACTTAACATTTTCCGGCCAAGCACCTTAGTTCTAATTGTCTCTAATTTTTCTCCAATTTTCTTTAAATTATCAGAATTAAGGTCTTCATTTATTTTATTCAAGAAAAGAAGTTGATTTATCCCTCTCCACTGTTCTTCCCTTCTAAGAGTTTCACTTAATCGACTACTGGCCCGCAAACTGGCAAAAGTAGAACCCGATGGAATTATAGCAGACACATAATCATTTCGCATTTCTGTTAAAATATCTTTTAATCTCTTCTCTTCAAAAACATTACTTTCAGTAAAAAGCCTTAAAGTAATATCAAGAGCTTTTTTATAATCGGTCTCAAGAAATTTAACACGAAAGAAGGCAAAATCTCTTATCTGCTCTCTGTCAGGATGTACTACAGCAGATTCAAGAAAAGAACCTAATCCTCCTGTATGAAGTGTTAGAAGCCTCGCGACCTCATCATAGGGGATATCAGGCAAAGATCCTGTAGTAACCATTTTAGTAAAAAGAGGTAAATACTGATTTTCTTCTTCGCTGAGT
>JAQIBN010000029.1 GCA_027859095.1 Spirochaetia bacterium
ATTTGAAATTATCTGAAATAATTGAGTCAGGACTTGATGCGAAAGAAGATCTAAATTGTGCTGAAGCAATGTTAAAGGCTGCAAATATTGCTTATAACATGGGGCTGGACAAAACTGCCCTTAAGCTCGCTGCAGGGTTTGGTGGCGGAATGGGAGTAGAGAGTACATGCGGTGCGTTGACCGGGGCCATAATGGTATTGAGTCATCTTTTTGTAATAGAAAAAGCTCATGAAAGTGATTACATTAGAGATCTTTGCAGTGAATTCCTTTGTACTTTTGAAGATAAAATGGGATCTATGGAATGTGATATTCTTATCAAAAAATACAGAGATCCAGATAATAATTGTAGACCTATTATATTCGAGGCATCTTTAATATTGGAAAATATTATTGATAGAGAGTTAAAAATATAAGTTATCTATTAACTATGTTTACCCAGGAAGCCCATCGCTCAGATAGATTATCGTTGTTTTCTGAAGATTCATGTTCCAAAAATACATTTTTATTTTCTTCTTCCTCAAATAACAAGCCTTCCAGCTCAAGATCTTTGTCCACACCCTGCCTCCATTTACTAAGAATATACACCAAAGAAATGAGTTTTTAAGGATAAAAACATTAATTATTTCTAAAAGGTATAAAAAAATAAAAACCGTAGTTAAGAACTTACTTTGTTTTAACGGCTTTCTGGATCTCGTACTTCTTGTTACCTGCAATAGTCTTACATTCTCCAAAAAGCTTTTCCAGATAGCTCTGGTAACCAAGATGCTTGTTTTTAACAATAAAAAGGCTACCACCAGTTTTTAGAACCCGAAAAGAGTCCTTAAACATTCTTCCTGCAACACCCATTGATACAGCATGATATTCATGAAAAGGAGGATTACAAAGAATTAGATCTACACTTTTTGCAGGAACTCCAGTCAGACAATCTGTAACTTTAAACTCAGCCCTGCCCTCATGACCATTATTTTTAAAATTCTCCTTTGCTGATTCTACAGCCAAATAAGAATCATCGACACACAATATAGGAGATTCAGGCCATTTCTCTGCTGCCAGTAATGCAAGACTTCCATCTCCACAACCAAGATCAATAACCTTTTCCGGCTGATTCTTAAAGCGTGGGAAATGCTCAAGGAAATATAATGTTCCGAAATCAATCTTACCATAGGAAAAAGCATTGGCATTATTAATTAATTCCATTTTGTATTCTGGAACAGAATATTCAGCAGGGTACTCTTCAATATTTGCTACTATTCCCTTTGTCACCCCATGGACTAGACGGGATTTCTTTCTGGCAAGGCTTGTATGAACATCTCCCAGATAATGTTCAAAGAGCTCTACTGTGGAAGTATGGATGTTACGAGTCATACCCAAACCAATTACTGGAATACCTGAACCAATATTGATACTGATTTTTTGGAGAAGGTATTCAAGATAATTATTACTCTTTGGTAGTTTAAGAAAAATAACATCAGTTTTATTTTCCATTTCAGATACTGCAGATATAAAATCAATATTATCATTTGCAAGTATATTCAAACCAAGATTACTCTTAATAACCTCATGAGCTGAAAAAGAATCTGATATACAATCAACACTATATTTAGAAAGCGCACATGTCAAAGCGCCAAAACTATCATTTATTACGGTTATGTGAAGATTATCTTTCTTATTTAGAGCCTCAAAGTCTGAAACAAAGGTATCCAGTGCATAGCTATCTGAAGCATCCCAGCCTCTTAGGGTCTTATCCTCAAGAGAGTCTCTTTTTATTTCATATGTTCCATAGGGGGTTATAAAATCTTTTTCCATTGCTTGCATTTCCTTCCTGTCAAATTGGCTCTTTCAATCAGCTTTTAGCTAACTTAACATTTTAAGTTAAAATTAACAATTTCTGTTTACCATTATTCATCGCATATACTTATAATTTAATCAAATTTCAGGATGATATACTATAAAAAGGGCCTATAGAGCTTCAAGTGTAGCATCACAACAGATAAAATTGGAGAATATATAGGAAACGATATCTAATTGTAGGGGAGAAGTATTGCTATTTTCTAATATAGTACCTATAATTGCCCTATAAATAGGTACCATTTTTTGGGACCAGGAGGAAGCCTTATGTTGCAGGCAAAATTTAGTATAGAAGAGGCACAAGTACATTTTTTAAATAATTTTAAAAACTATGGTTTCAAAGATAAAAGCTTGATGCTCAGAACAGCTATTGATAATTTTAAAAAAAAATTAGAACTTGAAACCTTAAAAAAATCAGCTGATTTATATTCTGAAATATATTCTAAGGATGAGGATCTGAAAGAACTAACTAAAACAGCTATCTCAGGATGGCCTGAATGACAACATTAAAAAAAGGCATGGTAATTGATGTAAATCTCGATCCTACCCAAGGCTCAGAAACTGGTAAAATTAGACCGTGTATAATTGTAACTAATGATATTTACAATGAAAGAGTTCCTGTGATACAAGTTGTGCCAATTACCAACTGGAATAATAAAAAATCTCTTATAAAAACTAATATTGAAATTATTCCAACATCTGACAATGGTTTGACAAAGAAATCAATAGCAGACTGCCTGCAAACACGGCCTATAGATCACGAACATCGATTACTTAAAATTCGTGGCAATATTACAAAAGCTAAAATTGAAGAAATAAATCAGGCATTGAGAGTAGTATTTGAGTTAAATTGATTTGTTTAAAAATCCATAACACAGGGTTTCACCCTGTGTTAAGATACTGCTTCCTGTTTCCCTACTTTTAAACCTTAAACTTACTTATTATTTCAGTTAGCTGCTCAGAAAGTTTTGAAAGAGCCTCGGCACTGGTAGATACCAGTGTACTTGCATCCGATATGGCGCTTGCAGAACTTGAAACCTCAGCAATTTCCCGTGCAATCTCCTGTGAAACAGTAGAATTCTGCCCGGAACGTTCCGTTGCATCCTGTACAGCAAGAGAAGCATGACCAATATTATCAGTAATATCTTTTGTTGTTACTGCCTGTTCCTCTACAGCTGCAACTATTGTTGTAACATAGTCATTTACCTGTTGAACAATTTCTGTAATTTTATTTATATCAGTTATGGAATTAGATGTTGATGTCTGGATTCTATCAATTTTACCTCTTATATCCTCTGTTGCTTCAGCTGTCTGTTTTGCAAGATCTTTAATTTCACTGGCTACTACTGCAAAACCTTTCCCGGCAGCACCAGCCCTGGCAGCTTCAATAGTTGCATTAAGAGCAAGAAGATTTGTCTGGTCTGAAATACTTGTTATTGTTTCTGTAACTTTTCCTATATCGTTAGCAGAATCTCCAAGATCTTTCATTAAAACACTTACCTCTTTTGACTGTTTTACAGCTTCGGAAGTGATATTCATTGCTTTCTCTGTATTTTGAACAATCTGGGATATTGTAGCAGACATCTCTTCAGAGGCAGAAGCTACGCCATTAAGATTGTCCGAAGATTGATTCATTCCATCAGAAACAGAAGAGGAATTTGCATTTAATTCCTCTGCAGCAGCTGCTACAGTGCCGGCCTTTTCGGTAGAAGCGGAAGCTTCTGAAGCAAGTCCTACTGAAACTTCAAGAAGCTCTGAACTGGATGAAGTCAGCTTATTAGATCCTTCTACAATTGAAGATATTACTTCCTTTAGATTTTTTTTCATATCAACAAGAGAAAGTGTAAGATCTCCCAATTCATCATTGGCAACAACAGGTGGACCTATAGCTGAACTGGTAAAGTTGACAGTTAAATCTCCCTTGGCAACTTCTCCGACAACCTTCTTCAAGTTTTCTATTGGTTTTGTAACTTTTAGAATTACATATATACTCAGGAAAACTAAAATTATTACTATTAGTATTGCAAAAACAATATATACTATCATTCCTGTTGTGGCAGCAGATCTATGTTCAGCAACAGCAATATCAAAATCCGAGGCAAGTTTCAATTCTATATCCAGCATTAAATTTATTTTCTGTGTCATTTGACCAAACCAGTAGGTAGGATCAATATTACCGAGACTCTCTTTCCCCACATTTGCAAATGCAATATCCCTCATTCTTTGAACTTCATTTACAGCCGGGCCGGATAAAGTATTGGAGAAATAGGCTCGTTGTTCATCATTAGCATCTGCGGTAAAAACTTCAAAATATACTTCCTGGTTAACAACCAGGTTATTAAATTTTTTGAAAGCATCAAAACTAAGCTTATCCATAGCAAATGCATTACTTAATACCGCACGCTCTATGCCTGCACGCTCTTTTCCACGTAGAAAGTTATTATAGGCATTGAGCTGAGTTCGTATTTCAACTGTGGGAGCATTTACTGCAATAAATCTTATTACTTCGAGTAACAGTGTATTTTGTTCTGTATAAAAAGCAATTGCTTCGGCAGAGGATATGGAAAGGGCTGTAACCCTTTCCCTGTAATTATCATATTCTTCCATATGCTCACGACCAACCATGAGTCTATTTTTAAATTCATCACTGAATTTATCAATATTTGTTGAATTTATATATTCTTTTAGCTCTGATATTTTAGAATCTGTAAGTTTTCTCTGGCCAGGAAGGCCATCAGGATCAGCAAATGAGGAACCGTTACTACCAATATAACCTGCTGTCATACCTCTCTCTTTTTGTGTTTCATGAACGAAAGCACTAATTTTTACTGCAAGAGTAGTTAATACTTCAGAATCATTAAATTCCCTTATTAACGTTACTTTTTCTTTAATCCCGCTTAATGAAAAATAGAGTACTGCAATAAATGGAATTATTGCCAGTAATATTATTTTTGCTTTAATTGTAAATCTCATCATAATCTACTCCCTTTCTATTTCTCAATATCCAGATATTATATCTGGCTAATCTATATATAAGCTGAAATTACTATTACAGCTCTTCTTAAACTAATGTTTAAGTTGATAAAAAATTGATCTTAAATATCTTTTTGACTCAAATGAAGGACAGACTGTTGCAATACTTTCAGTACTGCCAATTATAAGAGCACCATCAGGCTTTAGCTGTTTGGATATTCTGTTAAACAAAATTTTCTTCTTTTCTTCAGGAAAATAGATAGCAACATTCCTACAAAAAATAATGTCAAACTGCCCCAAATGACTAAAATCATTCATTAAATTAAATTTTTTAAAAGTTGCTAATGATCTTATTTCATCATCAATTTTCCATTTATCATTCTCTTTATTAAAGTATTTATTTAATTTTGCAGGAGGAAGTCCCCTCTCAATATCAATGGGACTATAATATCCATGACTGGCCTTTGTTACTGCCTCGTCAGATATATCGGTACCAAGAATGGACACATTATGATTTGTAGTATCTCCAAGCAGTTCTTTAAGAACAATACCAATACTGTAAACTTCCTGACCTGTAGAACAGGCAGCACTCCATATTTTTAAATTTAATGAAGATTTAGTAATATCTGATCCCGGAACTCTTTTGTCGATTAAATCTGGGATAATTTTATGTTTAAGAAGTTCAAAAGGAGCACTATCCCTGAAAAAATGGGTTTCATTTGTTGTCATTGCATCAAGCAGCTGCCCTTCAAGCTTCTTTGTATAATCTGCTTTTATTTTTTTGTATAGATCAGTAAAGTTGTCTGTTCCGGTTTCCCTTAACATCTTTACCAATCTGGACTCCAAAAGATATCCCTTACTTGCATTAAGATGTATACCTGAAAGAGTACTTATATAATCTGAGAATAAGGTAAGTTCTTCCGGTGTAATCTTAACTGCTGCCACTTAGACTCCTGCAACTTTTACTGATTTTTCAATTGCAGAAGAGATTAAATTCAGAGGGACTATAAGATCTATAGAACCTGACTTAACTGCTTCCATGGGCATTCCATATACAACACAGCTTGCCTCATCCTGAGCTATGGAAATTCCTCCATGCCGCTTTATAAGTCGTGTTCCTATAGTTCCATCACTACCCATTCCAGTCATAATAATTGCAGTAGTTTTTCCGGGAAAAAAAGAAGCTACCGATCTAAACATATAGTCAACAGCAGGCTTACAATTATTTTCCGGAGGATCGTCTGTTATTCTTATGAGATGATCTTTACCTGAGGCAGAGGCAGATATTTTCATCTGTTTTCCCCCTGGTGCAATATACGCTGTTCCAGGAACAAGTATTTCGCCATCTTCTGCTTCTTTTACTCTTATCTTACATTTAGAATCCAAACTCTTTGCAAGAGATTTTGTAAATAATGGAGGCATATGCTGAACTATTAAGAGTGGAACACCAATATCCGCAGATATTCCGGGAAGCATTTGCCCAAGAGCTACAGGACCACCAGTTGAAACGCCTATAACCACAATCTCAGGTTTTTTAATACCAGGCATACTGGCAATGTATGTTCCAAGTTCTATTGAGGAGTCTTTAGTAAATACTTTGGATTTCCCAATAGAAGCAGCTTTCTTTTCGACTGTTACAGATTCCGGCAGAGTCTGTTGTAATTTTTTACTATAATTTTGTTTTCTACTTTGGTTCCAGGCACTTAAAATGGGAGCTAAGGTATCTTTAATTGCTGCTTTATTTATTGCTACAGTTCCACCTTCCGGTTTTGTAATAAAATCGAAAGCTCCAAGCTGAAGTGCCTTCAATGTCAGATCTCCGCCTTTTATTGTTACAGCACTTAAAACTATAACACCTACATCAATCTTCTCTTTTTTTATAGTTTCCAAAACTTCAATGCCATTCATTACAGGCATTTCAATATCCAAAGTAATAATATCCGGCTTCAGCTCTTTTATCTTTGCAAGAGCTATCTTGCCATTACTGGCACTTCCAACTATTTCTACACCCTGAATTTCAAGTAGTGTATCGCTTATTATTTTTCTAAAAACTATTGTGTCATCTACAACCATTACCCTCATGCTAATGACTCTCTCTCATCTTCGGTAACTTCCAGCACTGTTCTGACATTAATTATTGCAATTAGCTGTTTACCAGTCTGGTATACACTGTCAATAAACCCTCCTCTGGTGCCATTCATAGCAGCAGGAGCAGAGGTAAGGGAACTTTTATCTATATCAATTACATCCGATATAGCATCAATCATAAGTCCAATATGTTCACCCTTCCATTCAACAATAATGATCTTACTGGATTCACTAATTGTACTGGAACCAATTCCAAGCTTCCTGCTTAAATCAATTATTGTAACTATTTTTCCACGAAGATTAATAATACCCAGTACATAATCATCAGCATTATGAACCTGGGTAATATCCGGAACTCTTATAACCTCCTGAGCATCCAGGGTATCAAGCCCCCAAAGGGTTTCTCCCAGGTAAAAAGTAGAAATAAGTATGCTAGTATTACCAGCTATCATAGCTCCTCCTTAGGCTTTACAATCTGTATGTATTTACCATTGCTTTTAATCTTTCAGACAATTTAGAAAGTTCTTTAGCACTCTCAGCAACCTGACTGCCTGCTGTAGACATTTCATCTGCTGAACTGGACACCTCAGCAATCTCCTTTGCAATCTCCTGAGAAACAGTGGAATTCTGGGCCGTACGTTCAGAAGCATCCTGTACTGCAGAAGAAGCCTGCCCCATATTATCGGAAATATCCTTTGTTGTAATGGACTGTTCCTCAACTGCAGAAGCTATAGTTGTAATATAATTATTTACATTCTGAACAATCTCTGAAATCTTTTTAATATCCACTATAGAATTATTGGTGGAGGACTGAATCCCTTCTATTTTGGTTTTTATATCCTCAGTAGCCGCTGCTGTCTGTTTTGCAAGGTCTTTTATCTCACTGGCTACTACTGCAAATCCTTTTCCTGCCTCTCCGGCTCTGGCTGCCTCTATAGTTGCATTTAGGGCAAGAAGATTTGTCTGATCGGAAATACTTGTTATAGTTTCTGTTACCTTACCAATCTCTATGGCAGATTCACCAAGAACATCCATAAGCTCTGTTACCTGCTTTGACTGATCAACAGCCTGTTCGGTAATGCTCCTTGCACTCTCTGTATTCTGAACAATCTGATTAATTGTTGCAGTCATCTCTTCTGTGGCAGTGGCAACACTGTTAAGGTTTGTAGATGACTGTTCCATGCCGGCAGCAACAGAAGAGGCATTTGCATTCAGTTCTTCTGAAGCCGCTGCAACTGTTCCTGCTTTCTCGGTTGTCATAACTGCACCTTTAGACATCTCTTCAGATATAGTAAGAAGTTCTGTAGATGCGGCTGCAAGAGAACCCATACCGGTGTTCATCTCGCCCATCATACCCTTAAGGGAATCCTGCATCTCCGAAAGAGCTACTGCAAGTATTCCAATTTCATCTTTTCTTTTAATAATTTTTTTGTCTAACACTTCTGTAAGGTTCTTTGAAGCAATAAGATTTGCAAATTTTACACCTGCATTTAGGGGTCTTGTAATAGATTTGCTGAATAGAAAGGCTATAATACTTATAATAATAGATAAACCTAATGCAATAATAATTGTAACATTACGAAGTCTGTATACCGGTGCAGCAATGACAGATGTCTCGGCTATAGCGATAATACCAAGATCAAGGACCCTATTTGCACCATTCTTACGCATATCTGCCATACCAGCTATAACTTTAATATTGCGTAAATTTTTATAAACTACATAAGCTTTTGAGCCATCTTCATCTGTAGCATCCAGAATATGTTCATTCACCTGCAAGTCATTAAATTTTTCAAACAGTTTCTGATCTTTGTCTGAGGTAGAAATTACTTCTCCATTATCATTGAGCAGATACACATATTCATTACCAATAACATTATCATTAAATTGAATAATAAGGTTATTCACCGGATCCATATTAATATCAATCTCAAGCACCGAAATAATCTTTGTACCGGAATTATCAGTAACAGGAACAAGAAGACTTAAAGATATATTATCATTTAAATATCTGATACTGTCAAAAAATACATCTCCCTCTTTGCCTTTCAGTGCATCTTTAAAAAGTGGTATCAAATGTGGTTTTTTGGTCTTTAGAGATATACCCATATAGTCCTGTGAACCCGATGCTGATAAAATAATTCCATCGGGACTAATCAGCATAATGCCGTTTATTTTATCGTTCACATCCAGTATATCATTAAAATAATTCTTTTGTTCCCGGCTATCATCCGATTCAAGCACTTTAGCCTGTGCCAAAACTCTTATATCATTATTTCTCTGATAAAAATATGAATCAATACTATTACCCACCATCTCTGCACTATCCTGCAAATTAACTCCAATAGTTGTCATCAGTGCATCGGTTGCTTGTATACTGTATAGAATTGATATAATACCAACAGGAATTATACATGTTAAGATTCCAAAAAGAATAATTTTACTAGCTATAGTATTTAATTTCATTGTTATTTTCTCCCTCTGTCAGACTGTGATCTATATATATTTCCTAATACTTTCCAACAACATCTCTTTATCCAGTTTAACCTGGTAGTCATTTATTCCAATAGCCTTGCCCTTTGCTACATTCTCATCCCCGGCCAGAGATGTAACAGCAATTACCGGTAAATCTGCATATTTACTATCGGCCCGAACCCTGGCTACCAGTCCATATCCATCTAAATTAGGCATTTCTATATCAGTGACCAGGAGATCAACCTTCTTCTTACTTTCCACAAGCAGCTTCCAGGCAGCTTCACCATCCTCACCAGCAATTACATCAACACCCATACCCTCTATATATTTGACTACCTGTTTTCTAAAAAACGTGGAATCTTCTGCAACCAGAACAAGAGGTTTATCTCCATTAGATTCAGTTTTATTAATTGAACCCGAAGCAGTTAATGTAGTATCCCTGGTCCAATCCGGATACAATTTTTCAACAATCTCATATACATCCAGAATCATGGTTGTATTTCCATCAATAATAACTGATCCCATTATTCCAGGCTGCCTTAATGAAGTGTGATCAACAAGCATCTCATCTTCAATAAAATCTACAGGACGCATTGCAAGAAGACCAATCTCCCGTCCAAAACCATTAAAAACAATAACAGCCAGATTATCTTCCGGAATAGCTTTGCATTCTGCAGAGTCTTCCAGCCGGATAATAGGAAGGCCCTTACCCATATACTGCATTATCCGCTTACCGCCTACAATCTGGATACTTGAACTTTCAATATGTTCTACTCTACCTACCAGTTCCAAAGGCATTGCACAATATTCTTCAGGAGAATTTCTAAAAAGTAGAAAAGATTGCCTGTCCTGCCCTAATTTACTAACTTCCGTTTCATCCTCAGATTGTGACTGAATAGTACTGGTAACTGCAGACATTTTTAAAATAGAAGCAATACCTGCAATATCAAGAATAAGCGCAACACTTCCATCGCCCATAATTGTTGCACCAGCATATTCCTTACAACTCTTTATATGTCTGCCCAGAGGCTTTACAACAATCTCCATACTTTCGTGAAGGTTATCCACAAGAATTCCATAGGAGATATTTCCGGAAGATACAATAACTATATTTAATACAGAACCTGCATGATAACGACGATCATTACCAATTCGAACTTCATCATAAATAGTATCATTTTCACTATTATTATCTGCCCGGCGATCGATAGCCTGTTTACGTTTATCATCGCTTTCTACACCAGTTTCAGGATCTGTATAAGTTGATTTAATACCCAGAACATCTGAGAGAAATACAAGAGGAATAAGCTTTCCACGAAGATTCAACACTTCTGAAGTACCCAGTCTTTCAATACTATCTTTAATATCCTTGGGTTGTATTCGTATAAGCTCTTCCACATTAAGCTGAGGCACAGCAAAACTTTCTTTATTTACAGAAACCAGGAGAGAAGGAATAATAGCAAGAGTTAAAGGAAGTTTAATTCTAAAAACTGAACCCTTTCCCATAACGGAGTCAATTTCCATTGTACCGCCAAGTTTATCCAGATTACTTCTTACTACATCCATACCTACACCGCGACCGGAAACATCTGTTACCTTTTCTGCTGTAGATAATCCTGGTAAAAGAATTAGTTCTACTTTGGCTTTTGCAGACATAGAGTCAACTTCATTCTGGGAAACCAGTCCCTTTGAAACTGCTTTAGCGGCAATTATATTGCCATCTATACCATTTCCATCGTCCTCTATCTCAATTACAACCTGACCAGCCTCATGATATGCCCTAAGATCAATTGTCCCAACTGGATTTTTCCCTGCAAGCTTTCTTGCTTCCGGTAATTCAACTCCATGATCTACAGAATTACGAATCATATGAGTTAAAGGATCACTCAAACCCTCAAGAAGTGTTTTATCAAGTTCAACTTCTTTACCAACAATATTAAGATTCATCTGTTTATTAAGCTGTCTGGAAAGATCCCTTACAACCCGGGGGAATTTACTTAAAATTGAACCAATATCCTGCATTCTGGTCTGCATAATTGCTTCCTGAAGCTCGGAAGTAACCTGACTAATCCGCTGACCACCGGAAGCAATAGCTTTCAGGTCTTCCTGATTAATTGATTCTTCAAGCTCATTTCTCCCAAGAACAAGTTCCCCGGCAAGAGTCATAAGTTGTTCAAGGAGCTTTACTTTTACACGAAGTGTAGAAGATGCCTCTGGTGGAGCTGTTTTTTTCGGTGCTGCCTTTACAGGTGCAGGTTTTTGAGGAACTGCTGCTGGTACTTCTGCAACAACAGGAGGAGACTCTACAATTGGAGCGGCCACAACTGGAGTTGCTGGTGAAGGAGGTTCCTGCACAGGTAAAGAAACTGCTGGAACCTCTACACTATCTGTTAGATCTTCTCCTGATGGGGAAGGATCATGAATTATTGTTATTCTGGAATCATCAACTTCAAAAAGGCTAATAATTTTCCCCGGATTAACAATAGTGGAAAAAAGCATGTATACAGGAATTGATTTTAAAATTTCTCCATCAAGTGTCCCTACAGCTGCAAAGTCTGTAACTGTATTTTCAATTGTACCTATACCTACTAAATTTCTATGAAAATCCAGCATAGAACTATCGCTATCATGAATATCTTTAATTAAATCATACTGAACCAGGTAGATATAATTATTATTTGCTACCGTCTGATTATACTCAAACTCATTCATCTGCATAATGACTCTACCATCAGGCAGTTTAATATCAACTATTCCAGATACACTTTCTTTTTTTTCGGGAGGAAGAGTCTCTGCGGTTAACCCTGCAAGAGCTCTAACAAACTCTTCAATATCCTCATCATTACTAAATGCAGGATTATTAACCATCTCCTTAAGTTTATCAAAAGAAATTAATAGTATATTTACAATCTCCGGAGTGGGAACCATCTCACGACTGCGAACCATATCAAGTACATTTTCTACTTTATGTCCAAGATCACGGATTTTTGACAGATCAAAAAAACCAGCTCCACCTTTTATGGAGTGAGCAGCACGAAAAACAGTGTTTACCAGTTCCTCATCGATATCTGCTCCGCTCTCTTCTATATTAAGAAGATTAGTTTCTATATTTGCAAGATGTTCCCTGGATTCCTCTAAATAGGTGAGCAGGGTTTCATCATTCATATCCATAGCAGACATTTTATTCTCCCTTTATTGAAAAATGCTGATCGAGCCTCATACTCTTAAATAGATCCATTATATCTGCAGAAATATTTAATATTTCAAGTTGTCCATCTTCCTTTGATAATGAGTTTTGAGTGGAAATTAAAAGACCAATACCCATGGAATCAACTACCTTAATCCCTGTCATATCTATGAATATATTTTTTACTCCCCCTGTAATTGCATCTTGCATCATCGTTCTTAGATCATTAACAGCCGATGCAACAAGATCCTGTTTCATAATTAGATCAGCCCTGTTCCCATTTATAACTATACTGCTTTCACTCATGATCTTTCTCCTTTTGAACAATTATCATCTTTATTAAAACGCCATTTCCAGCTTTATTATATATATATTCACTTGCATATTTGTTAAAAATAAGGAGACCCCTACCGGAATCTGCTGAAAGGGTATAATCTTTACTCTGAGCAAATTTCCAATCAAATCCATCTCCAGGATCCTTTATTTCCATTCTAATTTCATTTTCCAGTATATTAAAGTAACATTTTATCATTAGCTTTGACTGCTTCCTGCATCCATGAACCACTGCATTTGTTAATGCCTCCCTAAGAAGCAACTGAACAGGAAACACATATTCTCCCAGGCTATTATTTCTTAAGAGCTTCTCTGCTTCCATACAAAAATTATCAATTTCCTTTAAATCAGCTTTAATATTCAAATTCAGAGATTTCCCGGAACTCAAATTTCAACTCCCATCAAGAGAATATCATCCTCCGGAGAAGTACCAGGTTTCAGAAAATTTAATATTATATTATTTACTGCATCATCAATAGATTTTTCCTTTGTCTTTTCAATGTGATCAATGAGCCTTTGTATTCCAACAGCTCTGCTTATTTGCTTACTTCCATCTTCCTCGATTATACAATCCGTATATAGAAAAAGACGATCACCCTTTTTTACCTTTATTTTTTTTATTTCAAGAACAACATTATCAAATATACCAAGAACATCTCCTGCAGATTCAATCTGATAAGGTTTTCCATCTAAAGGAAAAAATATAACTGGAGGATGACCTGCGCTAACAATTTGTATTTCCTTTTTGCGCCGGTTTACCAGAGCATAAACTGCAGTAAGATAAACACTTTCGCCCAGGACAGTCGTGAGAACACTGTTTACAATACGAAAAGTCTCATCGGGAGTATATAATAACCCTGCATTCTGATGAATAAGAGCCTTGAAGGCTGATGTTGCAAGGGAAGATCCGAGATCATGACCACTGACATCGGCACAAAAATATCC
>JAQIBN010000032.1 GCA_027859095.1 Spirochaetia bacterium
AGGTGTTATCTTGAATATAATTGACAATTTGAAAGATAATATTGTTAATAACTACGAAATTATAGATGAAAAGACTGAGCAAAAAGATTTTAGTAATATTTCAGAACTATCATTTAGAAAAATTTGGGATAATGAAGAGGATAGTGTGTATGATAAATATCTACAAATATGATTTGGTTATTGTAAAATTTCCCTTTGCAAGTAGCAAGAAATACAAAGCAAGGCCGGCAGTAGTGGTATCATCAAATAATTATAATTCTAACAAAAGAAATACTCTCCTCATATTAGCTATATCCAGTAATATTGATGATAAATTAAGCTTTGAAATTACTTTAGATAATTGGGAAGATGCAGGGTTATTAAAACCATCTATTTTTAAAGCATCAATTGCTACTATTGAAAAAGATTATATTATTACCAAAATTGGAAAATTAGATGATGATGATAAAAATAAATTAGAGAATTTGATAAAAACCATATGTTAGATAATATTAAATTTATTATATACTGCTATTCCATAAGAAATCAGGATTTTCATTTCATGGTAAAAAACTATGATATATGCAGCTAATGATCTATCAGTTACAAGCGTCCATGAATTATCTTTAACTATACTTGGTTTGGATTGGAATAAATTATCTCTAGTTCCATACAATCCTTTATGGCCTATATTATATAAATCAGAGGCAAAGAGAATTTTGCATAATCTTTCACCATGGCTTGAAAAGCTGGAACATGTTGGAAGTACAGCAGTACCAAATTTAAGTGCAAAACCTATTATCGATATTATTGGTGCAGTTTCATCAACAGAGAGCATTGATAGTCAAATTTTAAATTTCTATAAGCTTGGATATAATTATTTAGGTGAATGCGGAAGACCTGGTAGATATTTTTTTACTTTTAACATAGGGAAGTCAACACTTTTTCATCTTCACATTGTGAATAATAATAGTACTTACTGGTCTGACATTGTGTCTTTTAGAGATACTTTAATATCAAATAAAGATCTGGCTTTTGATTACTCTCAATGTAAAATAGATTTATTGAAATCCTGTGGTAATAATCGTAAAAAGTATCGGGAAGAAAAAGAATTATGGTTTAACAAGAATATTCCTAAGATAGAATTATTTTCCAATTAGTAAAGAATCAGAATGATGATAAGTAATTTCAATTTAGAACAGTAAATTAGTTAACTATCAATAAAATCTTAATAAAGAGATCACATCAAGGCCTTTATTAAGAATCCTTTGCGCTCTTAGCGAGCTTTGCGTGATATCTTATTGAAAAGATGCTTTCTTATAAGAATGAGGTCTACAGCTATAATCCCGAATTGGAAAATTTCACGCCAAGGACGCAAAGGCGCTAAGAAGAATCCTTCGACAAGCTCATGAATCTAAAATAATAATATAGAAGGATATCGAGAGATTTTAAGAGGGAATATTCCCCCTTTATTTTGCACTCTTGACGAACTTTGTGCGAAATTGCTGTAGTGCTATTATTTTAGATAATTTCTGAAAAAATAGTAAATTATTATAGTTTTACTATTGAAATTAAATAAATAAGTGATATTATTGTTCGCAGATTGAACAATATACTAAATAACATAGTACTTCTTAAAAAAATATAACCTGTTCCGGCGGTGTATTTTTAGCTGTATACGAGTGTAATGAATCTATCCTTTCTTTTTTATATAAAGAATGGAAGGACTTCCTGTGCCTATTTTATAATACAGATTTTTTCCAGCTATCTAATAAAACAAACAAATGTCAAATAATAATAATCACGAAACAGAAATAACCATACTCGAAAATATACATGCCAACAGTGGAGGTATCCGCCAACGGGATCTTGCAGAAATTGCAGGACTGTCCCTGGGTATGACAAACAGTATTCTTAAGCGATTGGCAGTTAAGGGGCTTCTTACTATTAAGAGGGTTAACAATCGAAATATACACTATATAGTAACCCCTGCGGGCATAGAGGCAATTACTAGAAAAAGTTATGGATACTTTAAGCGCACCATTAAAAATGTAGTGTACTACAGGGAAGCCATAGAGAATCTTGTTTATGATATTAAGAAGCAGGGTTATGATGGATTAATTCTTAAAGGTTCCAGTGATCTTGATTTTATTGTGGAGCATGCCTGCAGAAAGAGTAAGCTCAAATATATTAAAGAAGATGGTATAAATAATAATATATTTCTTCTTTATTCAGAAAATTATCTGCCAGATAGTGAAGTGCAGGGAGAGGATAAAGCCTTTTTGCAGAGTGTTCTTATATAAAAGATTTTAATGTCCTGATATTTTCTTTCTATAAATATTTTCTGTATTCTTACAATAAATTGAAAAATTTAAAAATCAAAAGTTCATTAATACCCATACTATAAGTTAGAACATGTTAATATAAAGGGTTTGTATAGGAGTTATTGTCATGAAAGAAGAGGAACTGGTAGTTATAGGTGCTTATGTTAAGAATCATATGCTGGTCGCAACTTCGTTGCTGCTCGCATATGCATCCGTATGCTGGTCGCAACTTCGTTGCCTGGTCGTAGACTTCGTCTATTGCTCGGCTATGCTTCCTAAGCTGCTCGCATATGCATCCTCATTGCAGATTGGATAAAAGAGAGCAATATTATTCCATTTTCATCTGGCAGCAGAGAACATTACAATCTTATAGAGGATTTTGCGATGTAGCTCCTTTTTACGATTGCCTGGTCGTTCGCAAGCTCACTGCTCGGCTATGCGCCCTAAGAATGGCTTTTTGCGTCGGTGTTCTATCCTTATATTAGAGAAGAAGTATTTATTAAATTAAATTTGGGTACAGCTCAAAAAGCTGTTATAGAGCGTGATATTTCTCTTTCCGAGAGGCTAGTTCGGGTGGAAGAGGGAATAAAACACCAGGGTGATCTTCTTGAGAAAATGCTGGATCAGATAGATATGAAAATGAAGATTTCACGCAAGGGCGCAAAGTTCGCTAAATACGCAAAGAAAAACAATCAGTTTGCTTCTTCCTGTCTCCGGTTTCCCTTTTTAAGCAGGGCCTTAGTTTTAAACCGGAAACTGATGATATGAGGGATGCTACTTCAATAACAGTTATTAAAGAATTAACTTCCAGGGGCTCAAAGATAAAGGCTTACGATCCTAAAGCTATGAATGAAGCTAAGGATTTTTATTAGAGGCTTTTATGTTGCCGCATAACTTAGAAACATAATATTTAATTCTGTATGTTATTAATGTATTAGTACTTGGTGTTTTAAATCCAGCCTCCATTCAGCGGGATTAATATTGGGGAAAGACTGAAATAAGAAACGTCTTAATAAGGCTGTTATTTTTTATGGTAGGAATCAGTATAGTAAAGGTAAAATGGAAGATATTGGTTTTGGATGTACTTTGTTGCGATTTAGAGTTCTGCCCGCTGGTAATAAGTTGTGTTGTTATGTGATAATGCTAACAAAAATTTAGGTGATATACTGTCTATGAAAAAAACTATTATAAAAATGCTGATAAACCCGATATTTGGTAGTATTGTTGCAGGATTAGCTGTATTTGCTGGTTTTATAGTATCGATTTTTTCAAATGAGATTAGAAACTCTTTTCCTATATTTCTTTCGAAAAATTTAGACGATTATGGGGCATTATCAAGGTCGTCATTATTATTTTGGGTTATATTTATAGTATTTCTTGTCTTAACTGCTTTTCGACAATTTTTTAAAGATAAAGAGATGATTCTTCAACGTAAGAACCTCTTAGATACCTTACAAACATTGCCACCTCATGAATTTGCTATCAAATATCGAGATGAGTATAATAGGATTGAAAAAAATGTTAATAGATTAAATATACTAATTTCAACTTATAATAATGAAACTGATGAGCCAACGAATGTTGATGACATGATTCAGTTTGAAGAATCAATTAGAATAATTTTGGATGCTTATGTAAGTTTAGTACAGATTTGGGATACTCCAGAGTCAATTATGGCTGATAATTCAATTTATCGTGCTAATCTGATGATATACTATGATATTAATGAACTACCATCGGCCATAGAAGCAAATCTTTTTAAAATGACAAACTTTTTTGTTGAGAAAAACATTCAAGCATTAAAATCATCTATAGATGGTATTTTATTACTTGAAGATGAAAAATTTACTACAACTACTGAATCGAAAGAACCTTTACCAGATAAAACTATCAAACCAATATGTCTACCAATAACTCTTGATGAAAATAATGGGAAAAGGAAGCAGAATTTACCAGGTGCACCACATTCATTTGTCACAGGCAGACCTCAATGGATTATTAATACTTTGGAAATACCTGAAATATGTGAAAGAAATGTAAATTTTGATGGGGATACACTAATAAAAATAAAGAATTACTATGAAGCTGATACAAAAGCAAGAAGTATAATATCACTTCCTTTAAGAATATTGATTGCAGGTAATGAAAAAGTCATTGGAGTTGTAAATATTTACTGTAATAAGAATATGATTCTTAGGAATGAAGTTAGAGCAGGAGAATTTGCATCCTTTTTAGAACCTTTTAATTCTGTACTTTGCAATGCTTTAACCCTTTATGTTGAAGCGTGGAAGGTCATAGGTGATAAAAATGTTGATTAATGACGATATATGTAATATATTTAATGTATAGGAGTTTATATGTGTAATATTATTATACCCAAACAGCCTAAAGTAACTCGTGATGAAGCTAGAAAGCTTGTTAAAGAAAGTATCAAAGAAGCTAAAAAACTGCATAATTCTCTTCGTGACGGAAGTTGGAAGGCTTCCTACAATGTTGATATTGTTTCTTATAGTAAATAGAAATAATTTACATACTAGACCACAATTCCGCATATAAAGCGATAATGTAAAAGTCCTCTGATAAACTAACTCTTTGTTATACATATGTTCTTAGTAGTGCTTTAGAAAGTACTTAGAGGCAATGTGTTTATTTTTTTGCAGTAGAGCCATTAAGAAGAGAATTAGATGTCTATTATGATCATTATAAAGATACTTTTTATTGGTTAAGAGATTATCTTGGTGAAAGAGATTAAGTCGCAAGTTGAACCATTTCAATATTTTCCGAGAAGGAAAAGCTTATTTGAGCTATTATCCAATATTTTCAAATGTTGTCCATAGAATATATACGATAGCATTTCCAGTATTGCTTATAATTTTGGTGGTATATAAATGGTTCTATATTTTTAAATCGGTTAAAATA
This sequence comes from Spirochaetia bacterium, assembly GCA_027859095.1. Taxonomy (GTDB): domain Bacteria; phylum Spirochaetota; class Spirochaetia; order B11-G9; family B11-G9; genus JAJRQE01. Next base: position 5,223 of record JAQIBN010000032.1, read on the forward strand.
CATGGTTTTTTTTGGTTTGATACTATTGTTTCCTTATCTATAGTAATATTAACTTTATGTTATCTGATATGGATACATTTTCGAGATTTCAAGAAGTGTAGAAAAAATGGCTAACAAATCACTGCACTCCATAAAAACCAGTGAGTTCAAGCGTTAGACTAATGATAAATAAAAAATGAAACCATAAAAAGGAATGATTATTGGCTAATCCGCAAAAAATTAAGGCTGAAGTAAAAGAAAT
>JAQIBN010000038.1 GCA_027859095.1 Spirochaetia bacterium
TGGAACTGGTTTTTTAACCATTTTAATTTTGAGAGATTCGATCGCTCTATTTGCGTAGAATTACTCGAAAGAAAGGTAACTCTTTCCAAGGGTATTAAATCAAGTAGGAGTACTCTTGATCGTGATGCTTTATGTATGTTTGGAAGTTATGCCCGATCTATTCCAGCTCAAAATAAAGATCCTGAAGAATCTATTGAATGTCCTTTTACAGAATTGGGGTTAATTAATTATTACAGAACTACTGGATATTACCAGGTAAATAAAGATATTAAGAATATAGATTTTTCTGTTTTTATGTATTCTCTTTCTTTACTTTTTAAAAATGATAATGCTGATTTTATCGATATTCCATTTTATGATCTTGTTCGGGTAGATAACAGTCCTGGTAAAATATTTCAACTTAGCAATGAAGCTTTATTTGAGTTATTAGTTACTTATGAGGCAGAATCAGAAGGTGAATTGAAAATTCGAGGCCTGGCTGGTGAACGGCAAATTGTCGTAAAAAACAGGTCTTCGGAAGAGTGGTTGAATAATCTATATCAAACTATATATGAGGGGGTACTAGTATGAAAGATAAATATCTCCGGTCAATAAATTTATGTTTTGATATTCCTTTTCCTGAACGAGTATCCCATTTTCAACCTACTGCAAAGAGTATTGGTCTTATCAATTCATTATTAGGTAATGAAAATCATAGAGCCTTCTTTATTGTGGCTCCTTATGGCTCTGGAAAATCTCTAACTGCTTCATATATTGCAAATGTAGTTGAAAATAGAAAACAATCTAAAGATGTTCTTGGTACAATAGCTGATAGAGTAAAGAAAGTTAATGAGGTTTGTGGATCGAGTCTTCAAAATAGAATAGTACAAGATTCAAAAGGCCTTGTAATTGCAATTAGTGGAGTTGTAGAAGATCTCCCTTTAACTATTATAGAAGCTGTAACGGAGTCCCTTAAAAGAATAGGTGTTAATGATAAAACAATAGATCTTGAAAATACTGCTAATACTTTGACAGGCGTTCTTGCCCTTTTTCGGAGGATAGAGAAAAAGGCTGATAAAATTGGAATTGATACTATTTCAATTTTGTGGGATGAATTTGGCAGGCATCTTGAATATATTGTTGATAATGGTAATTCAAAAGAACTTGATGCTGTTCAGCAGTTAGCAGAATATGTAAGTAGATCAAAATTACATTTTACACTTGGCTTGATGCTTCACCAGGGGTTGTTGAACTATGCAAAAAATGTTAGCCAGACTGTTAGAATTGAGTGGAAAAAAATAGAGGGTAGATTTGAAACTATCCAGTATGTTGATGATAGTAAAGAACTGTACTCTCTGGTTGGAGATGTTATAAATCTGATAAAACCTGCTGGTGATGATCAATTAAATATAACTTCATATATAGATTTTTCTAAGCAGCTGGGTTTATTTAAAGAATTTAGTGATACAGAGCTTTTCTCTCTTTTTGAAAAAGCAAATCCGTTAAATCCATTTGCTCTTTATCTACTACCAAGAGTTTCTGCCCGTGTTGCGCAGAATGAGAGAACTCTATTTACTTTTATTAATAGAATTGATTCAGATAAGGAAATAGGTATTTCTGATCTTTTTGACTATTTTGCAGAAGGGATGTTGGCTGATACAGGCATAGGTGGAACCTATAAGCAGTATATTGAGACTGTAAGTGCTATTTCCAAGGTAAGTGACGATCCTTTAAGTGTTAATATCCTAAAAACTGCTTGTTTATTAGGATTAGGAACAAAGGGTGAAAGAGTTCATGCTTCAAAATTTTTATTAAGTGCGGCAGTCTCTGTTAAAGATATAAAATCGGTCGATGAGAAAATACATAAACTAATAGATAAAAAACTACTGTTACACAGAAAACTGAGTGATGATATCTCTGTATGGCATGGAGCAGATGTAGATATAAGAGGTCGCCTGGATGTAGAAAAGTCTAAACAAAGGGTAACATTTGATCTTATTGAATTCTTAACAGATGAAGTTTCTGCTCCCCAATGGAAGCCTGAGATTTATAATAGTAGAAATAATATCAAAAGATATTTTACTGGAGTATATATTTCCCTGGAGAAACTAGAAGAATTAAAACAAGCTGGCTTCCAGGAACAGCTGCCTGTAGGAATGGACGGTAAGATATTTTATTGTATTCCTTCCAGAGATGAGGAGCTAATAAAATTCTATAAACTTATTGATACACTTTCATTTGAGAATCGTATTATTTTTGCACTTCCGGACAGATTTTACGATTTGTTTGATATTGCTATAGAAGTAAAGTGTCTGAATATTCTTATGGATGATGCTGCTTTAATACATGAAGATCCCCTTGTGCTTCCAGAGTTACAACAGTTTTCTGATGATGCCAGGACATATCTGCAAAAAATGATGGATAAAATTCTATTTCCCGAAAGAAAAGGTGTTAGATGGTATAGCAATGAGGGTAAAAAGATTATTAGCGGAAAGAAAGAGTTAAAATATTGGTTGTCAGATTTAATGGAAGCGGCCTTCTATAGTACTCCCAATATAAATAATGAGATGATTGTTCGAAAGAATCCTTCTGGTGTAGTTGTTAATGCCAGAAAGAAACTTCTTATGGGTATTTTGGAAAGAACAGGCTTGGAAAATTTAGGTCTTGTTGGTAATAAGCCAGATATGTCTATATTTCGTACTGTTCTTTTGCATTCTGGGTTGTACTATAAATCTGAGGATGGTAGGTGGTTGTGGGCTCTCCCTGAACAACTTCAAGGATCTAAGCTTAAACTTATATGGGAACAATTTAAGAATTTTTTAACTCTCCCTTCTGATGGGGCTCAGAGTTTTGAAGTATTTTTTAATACTTTGAAGTCAGCACCATATGGCATTAGGGATGGTTTATTACCTATTTTCCTTGCCACAGCTTTAAAGGCTTTTCCAGGTGCCATATCAATTACCCATAGAAATAAATATCTTGGGGATATCCTTCCTACAGATATAGAAGCTATATGTAGGTTTCCAGAGGAATATCAACTTTACGTTATAGATATGGGGGGAGGGCGAAAGGAGTATCTGGAAGCACTCTATAATCTTTTTCTGGATGAAACTGTAAATATTGGGTATGAGGCGGATCTTATTCGCAGGTGTTTTGATTCATTGGAGATATGGAAGAGTAAACTTCCGGCGGCTGCTTTAACTACTAAAAAACTCTCTCCGAAAGCGAAGATGTTTCAACGTGAACTTAAATCTTTGTCCAACCCTGTAAATATGCTTTTTATAAATATGCCAAAACGTCTGGGGCATGAAATTTCAGATTTAGATAAACTTATGCGGACAATAAGCAGGTGCAAAGGTGAACTTGAGGATGTTTCAAAATATTATCTTGGTCAGGCTATAGATTCTTTCTTCTCTGCAATTCAATCAGCTAATAAAATTGATAAAAGGAATAAGCTTCGTGATAATGCCAGGGAATGGGCAGGTTACTTTCCGCAGCTTATTCGTAAAGAGATTAAGGACCAGGTCGCAAGGGCTTTATTGGTGCGTATTGAAATGAATTATGATACCGATGAGAAGTTGTTTAATTCTATTTCTAATCTTCTTTTAGGTATGAATATTGATCAGTGGGATGACAGTACAGTTCCGGAGTTTTATAGGAAAATACATACTGTTGTTAATTTGGTGGAAGAAACTGCCCTAAATTATGCAGAGAATCTTGATGATGATGAAATTACAAGTAGAATTTCACTTTTAGCTAAGAACAGGATTTCCAATCTATATTCGAAATTAGTAAATATTGTAGGAAATGATTTAGCAGGTAGTATAATTGATGATATTGTTAGAGATAATGAAGAAAGTTATGGAGATGTAGCAAATAGAAACAAGGCAGAATGTGCTTAAATGATATAGAGAAATTAAAAATAGTTTGTCGCACCGGTGCGACAAAAAGGAAGATCATGTATGGGGCGTAATGATAAAATATTAGATAAAGTAGATCCAGGTGATGTTAGTCAATATGATGCTTTGATAGAAAAAGCATTTAGTGCAAAAAGAAAAATAGAAACTGGATTTATT
>JAQIBN010000159.1 GCA_027859095.1 Spirochaetia bacterium
CTGGTAATTGATGAAAATAAATTTGAATCGAGTATTACTTTACCTGTGCCGGTACAAATTGAAGGAGTGGCAGATTTTTCTCAAGCTTCAATACAAATATTAAATACACACTCAATTCAATCAGAAATACCAAATTTATCAGACTATATATCTCATATGATGTACCTGGAAACATATTCCTATGGATTTGAGTATTCATTTCCTGCTCCAGATAAAATCCTTTTTATTTCTCAATTTTCTTTAACCCAGGATGAATTTAAAGAAAAAAATGTAAACATTTTTATGTTTACAGAGAGTTGGTATCAAAGTATAATAGATTCCGGTTTAACTACAGGTATAATCAACTTATTCCTAAGTCAGGATTCACCTACTCTAGTAGCTTATCAGTCTGAATTCGGGGAGTTATTGGATGGCAATTATATTAGAAATCATTATTGGTTTTCTATAATTCTTGTAGTAGCAATTATAATATGGTTGAGTAATTTATCTCCATCAGGTTGGTATGTAATTAAGGAATTTCTTTTAAGGAGAAAACAACAGATAGTATGAAAGGATTAAAGACATTTAACAGGGGAGGGGTTCATCCTCCTGGAAGAAAATATTTGTCAGAAAATAAACCTATTAAAAATGCTGTGATTTCTGATTTATCTGTAATTGCTTTGTCTCAGCACCTTGGTAGTCCCTCTGAGAGTATTGTAAACCCTGGTGATATAGTAAGAGAGGGAATGCTTATTGGTAAATCGACTGGCTTTATCTCCGGTAATATACATTCTCCTGTACCTGGAACTGTAAAAGAGATAAGTGATATTTATCTACCAAATGGTATGACAAGTAAAGCTATAGTGATCGAAATGGAAGGCGAATTTGATCGTCTGGGTAAAGAAACTATAGAAACTAACTGGGAACACCTTTCAGGTAAAGAGCTTATAGAAATAATAAATTCCAATGGAATTGTAGGGTTAGGTGGAGCCACCTTTCCAGCAAATGTTAAGTTTACTTTACCAAGAGGGAAAAAAGCTGAGTATCTTGTTATTAACGGGGTAGAATGTGAACCCTATCTCACAGCAGACCATCGTTTGATGCTTGAAAAAGCAGATCAAATTATTGAGGGTATAAAAATAATTGCTAGTATAATAAAACCCGAAAAACTTGCAATTGGAATTGAAATTAATAAAGAAAATGCAATTAAAATTATAAAAGAAGCTGCATTGAGGGCCGATTTACCATTGGATGTAGTGTCATTAAAGGTTAAATACCCACAGGGAGATGAAAAACAGTTACTAAAAGCTGTCACAGGCAGGGAAGTCCCCTCTGGGGCTCTTCCAATGGAAATTGCTTGTGTTGTTTCAAATGTAGGAACCGTTAATGCCATATACGAAGCAGTTGTTCTTGGAAAACCCCTTATTGAAAGAGTTATAACTGTTTCAGGAGGAGCAATAAAAAATCCTCAAAATCTTAAAGTTAGAATAGGAACACCAATAAAATCTCTAATTGAGGAATGTGGTGGATTTACTGAGGAACCTGCTAAAGTTGTAGTTGGAGGTCCAATGATGGGATTTGCTATCTATGATCTTGATACTCCTGTAACAAAAGGGACCAGCGGTATACTGGCACTGACATCCAAAGAGGTTCGAGGAGCTTCTCAGACGGCTTGTGTTTCCTGTGGAAGGTGTATTGCAGCCTGTCCCATGGGGCTGAATCCTACAACATTATTTAAATATATTGATCATACTGAATATGAAAATGCTGAAAGCATCGGCCTTATGGATTGTAAAGAATGTGGAAGTTGCGGTTATGTATGTTTAGCCAGAATACCCCTTATTCAGGGAATGAGGCTTGGAAAAAGGATGTTAAGAACTAAGAAGGTTAAAGCATGAGTGATAACAACTTGATTATTGAAAGTTCATCCCAGATAAAACAATTTGATTCTACCAGTTCTGTAATGTGGGCTGTAAGTTTATGCCTTCTTCCGGCAGGTGTATGGGGTGTTTGGGTATTTGGTCTTAAAGTCCTTGGTGTTTTATTTGCATCGATACTTTCAGCTGTTGTTGCAGAAGCAGCAATGGCATTTTTACTAAAAAAGAATACATTAAAGGATGGAAGTGCATTTCTTACAGGTCTTTTAATTGGTTTCAATATGCCTCCGTCAATTCCTTATTATATACCTGTTGTAGCCTCAGTTTTTGCCATAGTGGTAGTTAAATGGACTTTTGGTGGCTTAGGAGGAAACTTTATGAATCCTGCTTTGGCAGGTAGAGTATTTGTTTTCTTTTCCTGGACAGGACCAATGACAAAATGGACTATGCCTAAAACACTGGAAACTTTTGATGCTATTACAAATGCAACTCCTTTAGGTCATTTAAAATCAGGACTTTTGGAATATACAGGCATTGTTGATAGACCTGCAAGGTTTTTAGCTGAAACAGGTTATCCGCATACTAAAATGGATTCAGGTATTACTACTTGGCTAAATACCAATATGGGACTCGATCTTTCTCATGGATATATAGATATGTTTTTAGGAAACATCCCAGGAAGTCTGGGAGAAGTTTCTGTTGCACTCCTTCTTCTGGGTAGTATATATCTTTTTATTCGTAAAATTATTACCTGGGAAATTCCTGTATCATATATTGCAAGCTTTGGAATATTAATCTGGATTTTTGGCGGAACTCGATATTCTGGAGGCTCCTATTTCAATGGTGATGTGTTATTTCATTTGTTTACTGGAGGTTTGATTCTTGGGGCTTTGTATATGGCTACAGATATAGTTACTTCTCCCACAACCCGTAAAGGAATGATTATTTTTGGTATTGGTGCAGGAATATTAACTTTTTTAATTAGAATATACGGATCCTTCCCTGAAGGAGTTTCCCTTGCAATTATTCTTATGAATATCTTCGTACCTATGATTGAGCAATATACACAACCAAAACGATTCGGAGTACAGTTAAAGAGGGAAGGTAAATGAAAGAAGTAATGAAAATTGGTGGTAAACTTGCTGCCATATGTGCCATTGCTGCAATTGCACTTGGAATTGTTAATGCAATTACTGAACCCATAATAATAGCTGCAAGAGCAGAAAAAGTCAGGTTAGCCCTTATTGAATTATCTGTAGGTTTGGAAATTGGAGAACTAAATGAAGTCAATAATGAAGGTGCCATCCTTGGTTACTATCCTTTATCATCATTGGAAAATATTAAAGCCTATATTGTAAATATAATTGGTTCTGGCTATGCAGGAGATATGAACCTTCTTACAGCAATTTCACTGGAAGGTGAAGTATTATCAGTAGTTCTCATGAAACATACAGAGACCCCTGGACTTGGTAAAGAAGCAGAAAACGCTTCTTATATGGAAAAATTTATTGGGAAAGGAAATGGATCAATAATTCCTTCAAGTAAATCACATCTAGATCCAAAAGAGGCTGATTCAATTGCAGGTGCAAGTATTACTTTCATAGGAATTGGAAAAGCATTAAATGAGGCTGCAGATTTTGTTGGCCAATTAGGGGGAATGTAGTGCTTAAAGAGTTTACTAAAGGGTTTATAAAAGAAAACCCTGTTTTTATAATTGTTCTTGGACTTTGTCCGGCTTTAGGTGTATCCACAAAGGTGGTCAATTCTATAGGAATGGGTGCCGGGGTTATATTTGTTCTGCTTGGTTCCAATATATTTGTTTCACTTTTAAAGAACTTTATTCCTGAAAAGGTAAGAATCCCAGCTTATATAGTTATAATTGCATCTTTTGTTACAATTGTGGAAATGGTCATGGAAGCATTTATTCCAGCCCTTTATGATAGTCTTGGAGTATTTGTTCCTCTAATAGTTGTTAACTGTGTTATTCTTGGGCGTGCAGAAGCATTTGCTAATAAAAATACTGTTAAAGCCTCAATTCTGGATGCTTTGGGCATGGGGTTAGGTTTTACTCTGGCGTTGATAATAATAGCACTGGTAAGGGAAGTATTTGGTTTGGGAACAATAACTCTCTTCCCTATAGGAAACTTTAATGGCGTTATAGAGATTCCTGGTCTTATAGATTCTCCTGTAAGAGTATTTGCTTTAGCTGCTGGAGCACTTCTGGTTATGGGTTTTTTGAAAGCTCTCTTTACCTGGATTGAAGATATAAGGAGGGTAAAACAATGAGTTATATTGGAATAATAATAACTTTTGTATTTATAAATAATTTTATTCTAACACAGTTTCTTGGTTTATGCCCGTTTATAGGTGTTTCAAAGAATGTTGAATCTGCAGTTGGTATGGGTTTTGCTGTTACCTTTGTTATGGCTCTGGCATCAATAGCTTCATGGGTAATATATCACTATGTACTTATCCCGTTAGATATCGTTTTTCTTCAGACAATAAGTTTTATTCTTGTAATTGCAGCATTGGTTCAATTTGTTGAACTGGTGATACAAAAAATATCGCCTGCTTTATATAAGGCACTGGGAATCTTTTTACCTCTAATTACAACTAATTGTGCTGTTCTTGGTATTGCACTTATAAATGTTAGAAATGATTATAATGCTTTGGAAAGTTTTATAGCAGGTATTGCAGCAGGACTCGGATTTCTTCTCGCAATCCTTTTAATGTCAACTATTAGAGTAAAACTGGATTCTGAATGGATTCCAAAGCCTTTTAGAGGTATTCCTATTGCATTTATCACTGGTGGTCTTATGGCGTTGGCATTTATGGCCTTTGATAATGCATTACTAAATAATCTACTTGGATAGATTCATCATACAGGAGATCTAATGGTTTTTATAAAGATATTATATGCATTCATTTCTGTTACTCTTATGGGAGGAATCCTTGGGATTGGTTTAGCCATAGCTGCAAGAATTCTTGCTGTAAAAAAAGATGAGAGGGTTGCTAATGTAGAAGCGATTCTCCCTGGAGTTAATTGTGGTGCCTGTGGATTTCCTGGTTGCGCAGGTTATGCTGATGGAATTGTTAATGAAGATGCAGACATAACTTTGTGTAGTCCTGGTGGCCCTGAAGTTTTAGCTAAAATTACAGAGTTAATGGGAAAAGAAGCTGGGTCTGTAGGTGAAAAAATGGTCGCACAAGTCCACTGTCGTGGTAATCGCGATACTTCAACTTATACTTACAATTATGAAGGTCTTAATGATTGTAATGCCATGCAGGCCATGTATAAAGGTGATAAGGATTGTAAATATGGATGTCTTGCTGGAGGAAGCTGTATAAAAGTTTGTCCAGCTGATGCTATAAGCAGAGATGATAAAAATAGAATTTGGGTTAACAGGGAATTATGTATTAGTTGTGAGAAGTGTGTTATTGTTTGCCCTACAGGTGTCATGCAGATGATTCCATACAATTCTGATGTAATAGTTGCTTGTAATTCTCTGGATAAAGGTGGAAAAGTAAAAAAATATTGCTCTGTAGGGTGTATTGGGTGTAAAATATGTGAAAAGAAATCACCTGATGGTGGTTTTGTAGTAGAAAACTTTCTTGCAACTATAAACTATAATTTGAAAGGTGATAGAATCGATGGCTTAAAGGGATGTCCTTCCAAATGTATTATATCTGCAGAAAATGCCAGTTTAGAAATTGAATCAGTAGGGGATAAACAAAAAGTTAATGAATAAAATAAAGCTGTTATTTGGTACTTATAACAATGAGCCTATTGGCAGTACTAATGAACAGTTGGAAACAGCTTATAAAAACTCATATAGACCTTTTTTGAAAATTTTATATACTTATCCTAAAATAAAAGCAGCATTGCATTATTCAGGGATTCTTTTAGAATGGTTTTCTGAAAAACATCCTGAAATATTAACATTAATAAATGAAATGGTTAAAAGGCGCCAAATAGAACTTATTGGAGGACCTTACTATAATCCTATATTATCTATAATCCCAAATAAAGATCGAATTAGTCAAATAGAGTATCTTACAACTTACATTCGAAAACATTTTGGCAAAAGACCCAGGGGTTGTTGGATTCCTGAAAAAATTTGGGAACCCACATTAAGCTCAAATATAAAAAATAGTGGGTTGGAGTATACTTTTCTGGATGAAGATCTTTTTAAAAAAGCCGGTATAGAAAAAAATAAATTAAATAAAGTTTATATTACTGAAGATCAGGGTAAGCATATACATGTTTTTCCAATTAACAAGGTCTTTTCTGAAAATTTTCCCGATCCTGAAAAAATTATTGATATTTTAATAAAAATATCAGAAAATGATAATTCTGATGTTTGTACTATAATGATTAATGGTGGCAGCGGTTCTGTTATAGATGCATTGTCAACAGATAGTTGGTTTGAAAAATTATTTATTTTATTGACTAATTATTCAAAAAAAATTCAGACAATCAATCCTGGCAGGTATATTCGAACTCTTGGATCTGTGAAAAAAATCTATTTCCCTTGCAGTACCGATGAAAGATATTTTAGACAAAATTTTTCAAAATATGTTGAAAGCAATAATCTTTACTCTAAAATGATGTATATGAATACCCTTGCCAGTCAGGTGAAAAGTGACAAGGTCAGAAAAAAATATGCCAGAGAAGAAATATTGATGAGTCAATGTAATACTCCTTATTGGCATAAAGATCTTCCGGGTATCTATAGTAATACTTGTAGAAAAATAGCATATAAACATTTAATAAATGCAGAAAAGAGCACAAGGGAAAAGGGAATATTTACAACATCTTTACGAGCAATTGATTTTGATTTTGATGGTAGTGATGAATATATTTATCAGGGACAATACATCAATGCGTATATTCATAAAAATGGTGGAGAATTATTTGAACTGGATTATCTACTTACTTCATGGAATTATTTGGATACAATGTCCAGATACAAAGAACCTTATCACAGTAAGGATGATGAAGAAAGTGGATTAGACTGGTACCCCAGAAATGCTTTTATTGACCATTTCCTTGAAGAAAACTGCAGTATTGATGAATTTTCAACTATGAAATACAAAGAATTAGGTAGCTTTATAGGCTCAGAGTATTTGTTGGAAGATATTGATAGAGAGCGAAAAACCTTAAATCTGGAATGTGCTGGTTCAGTTATAACCAAAAAAAATAAAAAAAAGATAAAAATATCAAAAAAATATATTTTTAAGAAGAACTCAATTCAAGTTAATCTTAAAATAAAGAATCTTTCAGATGAAAATGTTAATTTAAATTTTGCTTCTGAAATAAACTTGTCTTTGCATAATATAGCAGATATAAATATATCACGTGATGGACTGGAAGATCATTCTCTGAATATGGAACAGCAGGTTTTTGATACTGACAAAGTCAAAGAAATTATAATTCATGAAGTAAAAAAGAAGGTAACAATTTATATAAATGGTTCAGATTATTTTTCACTTTGGAAAATACC
>JAQIBN010000161.1 GCA_027859095.1 Spirochaetia bacterium
GTGGTAGAGAGTATTCCCTTTTTTTATCGTCTTGTTTCTGGAATTCTTATCTGTCTTTTATTTGAAAATCAATCTGTCAAGTTTGCTATATTTTGGAATCATGTTCGGGCGGTGTACAATATAGATCTTCTGTTTCATCTATTGGTTCATAACCATAAACTGTTACTGTACTTAATAAAAAAATGATAACTAATATTTTATTCAAATAGGGCAAGGTTAGATTCGAACTCACAATCTATGTTTTACAAGTGTGGGTTTCATTTTATTCCTCTTTATCTCTAATTATCTCAATATATCTTATTTATTAATTTTTGACTAGGATTCTTGATCCTAACCTTCATAAAATAATAATATAGATTGCCTCTTAGATATTAATAATATTATATTCTATTATAATAAACGAAAAGGAATCTTTAAATGGAAAAATATTACCATGATCTGGATCCATTGGAAACAAATGAATGGCTTGAATCTCTGGATGGAGTTATTAGATATGAAGGATCGGACAAAACAGATTATCTGTTAAGAGAACTTACTGACAGAGCAAGAGCAAAGGGAGTTATTACTTCACCAGGAATACTTTCACCATATTTAAATACAATCCCTCCAGAAAAATCTGAGAAAATTCCAGGAGATTCTCTTACGGCAATGAAGGTTTCTTCATTTGTCCGATGGAATGCAATGGCTATGGTTGTCCGTGCAAATAAGAACGATAAGGGGTTAGGCGGACATATTGCCAGTTTTTCATCTGCAGCGGTTTTATATGAAGTTGGTTTTAACTGGTTTTTCAGAGGTCCGGATTCTGAAAATGGTGCAGATATGATCTTTTTTCAGGGCCACTCATCTCCAGGAATTTATGCAAGAGCTTTTGTAGAAGGAAGACTTACAGAAGATCAACTGATAAAATTTCGTCAGGAGGTTGGGGGGGGAGGGCTTTCCTCTTATCCTCATCCATGGTTAATGCCAGATTTTTGGCAATTTCCTACTGTTTCCATGGGTCTTGGACCTTTGATGGCTGTATACCAGGCCAGGTTCATGAAGTACATGAATGCAAGATCTCTCTCAACCATTGGTACACGGAAAGTCTGGGTCTTTATGGGTGATGGAGAGTCTGATGAACCTGAGTCCCAGGGGGCCCTGGCACTTGCTGCCAGAGAGAAGTTGGATAATCTAATATATGTTGTAAACTGCAATCTTCAGCGTCTTGACGGGCCTGTTAGAGGAAATGGAAAAATAATTCAGGAACTCGAGGGCAACTTCCGGGGTGCCGGATGGAATGTTATTAAGGTTATCTGGGGTTCAGAATGGGATGACATTATGCAGCGTGATACAGAGGGTCTGCTTCTTCGGAAATTTTCCTCCATGGTTGATGGTGAATTTCAGACTATCAGGGCAAGAGGACCTGCCTATTTAAGAGAACATGTGTTTGGAGATGATCCAAGGCTCCTGGAACTCATTAAGGATAAAACTGATAATGAGCTTCAGCAGATGTCTCGAGGTGGTCATGATCCTCGAAAGGTCTATGCTGCTTTTGCAGCAGCAAGGGATCACAGAGGACAGCCCACAGTAATCCTGGTAAAAACTGTAAAAGGTGTTGGCATGGGTTCAGGGGAAGCCTCCATGGGTGCACATAATATTAAAAAAATGGATCTGGAATCTCTTAAGGGGTTCAGAGACAGATTTAAAGTTCCTCTGGAAGATAAAGAGCTGGAGGATCTTCCATTTATTAAACCGGAGAAAGGCTCTACTGAGGATCTGTTTCTTAAGCGTCAGCGAACAGTCATGGGTGGACCAGTACCGGTAAGGATCAAATCAAAAGAAAAACTTATTCTGCCTAAGGCTTCTTCATACAAAAGTTTTTATGATTCTTCGGTCGAAAGAGAGTTATCCACTACAATGGCCTTTGTCCGTTTACTTGGAATGCTTGTAAAGGATAAAAATATTGGTGAAAGAATTGTTCCCATAGTTCCTGACGAGGCGAGGACCTTCGGAATGGAAGGTCTTTTTAGGCAGTTGGGTATTTATGCTCCTGAGGGGCAATTGTATGAACCTCAGGACTCTGAAGCCCTCATGTGGTACAGAGAGGATGTTGCAGGACAAATTCTTGAAGAAGGTATTAATGAGGCTGGGGCTTTCTCCTCCTGGATTGCTGCAGGTACGGCTCATTCCAATTATGGAAAGGTAATGATTCCTTTTTATACATTTTATTCGATATTTGGTTTCCAACGTATTGGAGATCTTGCATGGGCTGCCGGGGATAGTCGTGCCAGAGGTTTTTTATTGGGCGCAACTGCCGGTCGTACTACTCTTAACGGAGAAGGACTGCAGCATCAGGACGGGCATGGTCTTATGCTTGCGTCAACTCTTCCAACCTGTGTTGCATATGATCCGGCTTACTCTTTTGAACTCGCTGTTATAGTTCAGGATGGGCTGAAAAAAATGTATGAGGATGAGGAGGATATTTTCTACTATATTACACTGATGAATGAAAACTATGCTCAGCCGCAAATGCCTGCAGGATGCGAAGAAGGTATCATTAAAGGAGTATATCTTTTCCATAAGGCTGAAAAATTAAAGAATCATATAAACCTGATGGGAAGCGGAACCATCCTGAATGAGGTCATAGCTGCAGCAGAACTTCTTAAGACAGATTTTAAAATATCTGCTGATATATGGAGTATTCCAGGAGTGAATCAACTCCATAGGGATGGAATTGAAGTTGAGCGATGGAACATTCTTCATCCAACAGAGGATCAGAAGACACCCTATCTAACGGCTGCTCTTTCAGAAACAAATGATCCTGTTGTGATCAGTACAGATTATATTCGAGCTTATCCTGAACAAATCAGACGGTTTATTCCTAATAGATTAATTATTCTGGGGACGGATGGGTATGGAAGATCTGATATGCGAAGGAAATTGAGAGATTTTTTTGAAATTGACAGATACCATATTGTTCTTTCAGCAGTAAAGTCACTTGCTGATGAAGGAGTAATTCCCCGATCCCAGATAGAGCAGGTTATAAAAAAATATAAATTAAATACAGATAAACAAAGTCCGTTTAAGGTATAGGGGGAGGTATAAAATGGAAAAAATATTAGTCCCTGATCTGGGCGGATTTGATAAAATTGAAATAATTGAAATGTTTGTATCTGAGGGAGATACAGTAAAAAAAGAAACGTCTTTATTTTCTCTGGAAAGTGACAAGGCCGTTATGGATATACCCTCTCCCTTTGCAGGAGTGTTAAAGAAGTTGTTAGTATCTGCAGGAGATAAGGTTTCTCCTGGGGATATAATCGGAGAAATTGAAGTACCGGAATCTGATACTGTAAAAACGACCGATGAAAAAAAATCTGTCCTGGAACAGAAAAAAGAACCTGAAGAAATAGCTGTTAAAAAAACCACTGAAGTGCAAGTATCCCCAACAACCCCTAAAGATGTTCATATAATTCCAGACAATTTTCAAAGTCGGGATGCCGTTTTTCATGCATCGCCTTCTGTTCGCCAATATGCAAGGGATCTGGAAATAGATCTAAGCCGGGTAGTAGGAACTGGTCCTAAGAATCGTATTTCTAAAGAGGACCTGAAGAATTATATAAAAGAAGGTCTCAATTCTGGAGGGGGAGGACGAATTTCTTCCGGAATCCCTACTATTCCTTTAGAAGATTTTTCAATATTCGGCAGGGTTGAAGTAATTGAATTAACCAGGATAAAGAGGATAACAGGTGAACGTTTGTCAGCAGCATGGCTCAATATCCCTCATGTTACCCAATTTGATGAGGCTGATATTAGCGATTTAGAGGCATTCAGGAAAGAACAGAATATGAACGTTCTTTCCTTTATCATCAAGGCAAGTGCTGCAGCTCTTAAAAAATTTATATACTTCAACTCTTCTTTAGGAGAAAAAGGGGAAAATCTTGTACTTAAGGATTATATAAATATTGGAATAGCGGTAGACACCGAAAAAGGACTTGTGGTTCCTGTAATTAAAGATGTTGATAAGAAACAGGTCAGTGTTATTATGGAAGAATTAAAGGAAAAGAGTGATCTTGCAAGAAAGGGACGGTTAAAACCTGAAGATTTTCAAGGCGGAAGTTTTACCATTTCCAGTTTAGGTGGAATCAGCGGAACAGGTTTTACTCCCATTGTTAATGCCCCTCAGGCAGCAATTTTAGGTGTATCAAGATCTGCAATGAAGCCTGTATGGAATGGTACAGAGTTTAAACCAAGACTCATTCTTCCATTTTCTGTTTCCTATGATCATCGGATTATAGATGGTGCTGAAGCCGCCAGGTTTACCAGATATTTGGGCAGTCTCCTGGAAGATATGAGAAGGGTAATACTATGAGTTCTATGAAAACTGAAGTTGCCATACTTGGAGGTGGTCCAGGTGGATACACTGCGGCATTCCGGGCTGCGGACCTTGGAAAGAAAGTTGTTATTATTGAAAAGGAAGATCAACTAGGCGGTGTATGCCTTAATGTTGGTTGTATTCCTTCAAAAACCTTTCTTCATGGAGCTGAGATTCTGAGAAATGCCAAAGAGGGTGAAGATCTTGGCATTCAATTTTCAAAACCTGTAATTAATATCAAAAAAATGCTAACTCACAAGGAATCAGTGGTATTAAAATTGACGAATGGTCTGAAATCGCTATGCAAACTGAGGAATGTTCAGGTACTGCATGGTGAAGGTAAGTTTATTGATACTAAACATATAACTGTTACAGTTCCTGGCAAAGGTGATGATGGGGAACAGGACATAATTGTTGAGTTTGATGACTGCATCATTGCAGCAGGTTCCAGACCAGTTGTTATCCCGTCCTTTCCCGTCGCTGATCCACGAATCTGGGATTCTACCAGAGCCCTTGAGCTTCCAGAAATACCGAAAAGTCTTCTGATTATCGGTGGTGGAATAATTGGTCTGGAGATGGGAGCCGTTTATCATGAACTTGGAAGCGAAATAACTGTAGTCGAAATGGCAGATCAGATTATACCAGGGGCAGATGAAGATCTGGTTGGTATTCTCAGTAATACTATTAAAGACCGGTATAAAGCAGTTTATACCAGTACAGCTGTAACACATATTGATAATTCAGGAAAACAATTGAAGGTTTACCTGAAAGGGGAGAATTCTCCGGAAAGTTTAGCTGTAGATTCTATTTTAGTAGCTGTGGGAAGGGTTCCTAATTCCAATAAAATTGGAATAGAGAATACTGGTTTAAAAACAGATGAAAGAGGATTTATCCCTGTTAACAGCAGACAGGAAACAGGGATTCCAGGCATATTTGCCATCGGGGATATCTGCGGTAATCCTATGCTAGCTCATAAAGCAACACATCAGGGAAAGGTAGCAGCGGAGGTAATATCTGGACAAAAATCTGCCTTTACTCCAATGACTATTCCTTCTGTTGCTTATACTGATCCTCAGCTTGCCTGGATGGGTTTGACAGAGAGAGAAGCTAAGTATACAGGTATTGAATATAATATCGGTAAATTCCCCTGGACAGCCAGCGGCCGCGCATTAAGCGAGAGCAGTACAAATGGATTAAGCAAGGCTCTTTTTGATAAGAATACTAAACGTATTATTGGTGCTGGAATAGTTGGAAAAAACGCAGGGGAGCTTCTTGCAGAGGCAGTTTTAGCAATGGAATTGGGAGCAGATGCTGAGGATATCAGTAAAACTATTCATGCTCATCCGACACTGTCAGAAACTATCGGTTTGGCTTCGGAGATTGTTGACGGGAGTATTACCGATTTGCCTGGGCAAATAAAATAGCTGTCCCCCCCCCTTATCTAGGGAACAGTTATATATGTATTATTTCAATAAGTTAATCAAAAAATATATCAGAGTCCATCCCATACATTAAATGTAATTGATGTAGCATCGACTGATGCTGTCTGATGGTAAGATTAAATGAACTATGACGCTTACGTTTTATAAAGCAATAGGATGACATTGGTACTGCATGTGCATTTCAACTCAGCGAGTAAAGTTTTACAAAATGTAAACTATATAATGAAAACATTTTCTAAAAAATATTGACAAATAACTTTCAGTAAAGTAGAATTGCAAGAAAACTTGCACATAATTAGTGTAAAAAGGTTTAACATTTAATAGTTCATAAAGCAAAGGAGACAGTCATGCAGAGCAGCGGACTTTCGGGCGGCCAATACCGGCCTCTTTCTGATGAACAGGTCCTAATGATTCATGAAGCTGCACTCTTAATTCTTGAGAGAACGGGCTTTACCTATGATACTGGTCTTGATTCTACCCTGCAGATGCTTGAGAAAGCCGGTGCAAAGGTCGATCGGGAGCAGTCCAGGATAACTTTCCCCAGGAAACTGATAATGGAACAGGCCTCCAGAGCACCTGAACGGGTCGTGCTTTACAGCCGTGATGGAAAGCACGATCTTGATCTGACTGAGGATCGGGTTTATATGGGTACTGGTGGGGCTGCCGTCAAGATTCTGGATCTGGAAAGCGGGCAGGCGCGGGCAACCAAACTTAAGGACCTCTATCAATTGGGGTGCCTGGTAGATCAACTGGATAATATCCATTTTTTTCTTAGACCCTGTATTCCCCAGGACATCCCCAAAGCCAATTATGATATTAATGTCTTCTACGCATGTTTCAAGGCAACTTCAAAACATGTAATGGGAGGTGTGAACGATGTGGAAAGTTTCAGGAAGATAATTGAAATGGCCTCTTTGGTAGCAGGAGATGAGAATAAACTAAAGGAGAAACCCTTCTTTTCTATTATTACTTCTTTTGCTATCAGCCCTTTGAAACTGAGTACAAAATCTACATTAATTATGCAGGAAGCATGCCGCAATAATATACCTGTAGCCCTTTCCAGCGCACCCGCTGCCGGGTCAACTTCGCCAATGACTATGGCCGGTACTCTTGCTCTGCTTCACGCTGAGGAGCTGGTTGGCATTGCTATCGGTCAGCTTACAAACCCAGGTGCCCCCCAGCTATATGGCGGCATACCTGGAGTCGCCGATATGCGCTCAATGGATTATACTGGAGGAGCTGTGGAGTGCGGGATGATGAATGCGGCTATCCACCAGTTGGCACAGTATATCAAAGTCCCCAATTATAATTCTTCTGGGCTGTCGGATTCCAAACTACCAGATGCACAGGCCGGATGGGAAAAGGCAATGACATCGCTATTGGCTTCCATGGGCGGCTCCAATTACATCCACCACGCAGCCGGAATGCTTGAGTCCATGTTGACTGTGGCTTATGAGCAGTATGTCATAGATGATGAAATTATCGGAATGTGCTGTAAAGTTTTAAAAGGAATTGAAGTGGATCCCGAGCATCTGGCTTTGGATGCGATTGAGGAAGTAGGTCCCGGTGGTAATTTTATGATGTCCCCCCATACCCTTACTCATATGCGCACGGAGTTTTTTAGCGGAAATGGTATTAGTGACAGAAAGAACAGGGACAGATGGGAAGAAGATGGTTCGAAAGATTCAAGGATACGGGCCAGGGAAATAGCCGAAAAAATGATTTCCGGTGAGCCTGCGAAACATTTCCCCGAAGATGTAGATAAGGCTATAAGGGAGAAATACGAGATTTTATTGTAACAACTATATAGAATTAATACCTTCAATAATTTAGGAGTGTAGATGTAGCATGTGTGGTGTTGTTTGTTATTTCGGGAGTACCGGTAACTGTTTGGCTCGCATTCTAACTGGCATGAGTTCAATTATTTATCGAGCCCCGGATAGTACCGGTGTTGGATGGTTTGGAGATGATCTGGAACCTCTTCGGGTGGTAAAGTCTTTGGGTTCTGTTTCAAGTTTGATTCAGGTGCTTCAAAGCAGGGAAGCATATCCTGACCATGCGCTACAGCTATTGGGATTATGGATATCACAGAAAACGGATTTGAGCTTATGTGAGCATCAGGAAAGCCTGTTAAAATGGGAGGGATTTACTCCGGGATCTTGTCAGCTAATCTCTGATGGGGAAACAAATTATCCAACTTTTGAGAATATCATGGATAAAAACATCTCACCGTCAATCAGAATTGTACCGGGGATGGCGGGAAGGCCTGATTCTTTGCCATCATTCAGTTTAAAATTCATCAATGATCTGAGGGAAATGATAAGGCTATTGATTGTTCAATATGACATGTCGCCTTTGGCAATCAAAGCTCTTGTTAAAACTGCTCTCATTAAGGGGTTTACTGACCGGACTTCGGATGAACTATCTGAGGTTGACTCAGACGATTTAATCGAAGCATTTGACGAGGTATTTGATCGTGCCTTGTGGGAAGAAGAAATCACAGGTTCTAACTCTCTCAAAGAAATTGTTTACAATAAGAGCTTTCATGCTTATGAACATATATGGGAGATCTTAAGTGAAATTACCATTTCCGTCCCCTCGGAATACGACAGTGACGGCATCCGGAGTTTATTTCGACTCCTGGATGCCTCCCTATTAAGCCGGATCCCATACAATTCGGAGCTTGGAGGGCTGCTGCAAAGGGAATTGCAGGAAATCTGGCCGGAAATGGAAAAACATGGTTCTATTAACTGGTGGACTCTATATCAGGCGGAAAAGGGAGTCAATGTCTACGGTTGGGCTGCAGCTGCAGGATTGGCATACCTTCAGGAGACGGAACTGCTTCCTGAGTTGGGAAAGGGGGAGTTAGCTAAAAACCCTTCCGCCAATACCGTAACTCCCGGACTCACAGATCCTCTTACTCTCCGCTTTCTATCTTCACCGATTATTTCTCATGGCCGGTGGGCTTTGCAATCTCCGGTTTCCGTGAGAAATGCACATCCTTTCTTTGATTCAAGTAAACAGCGGATTGTTGTTCTTAACGGCCAGTTCGATGGTGAGGTTGAAGCTGAATTACACGATTTTCTGGAGAAAATCGGATTTTCCTTCCGAAGCGATAACTCTTCTGAGTACATGTCTCTGCTTTGGGGATATTATTTTGATGTTCTTAAAAATGAACAGAGTCGTTCCGAAATCATCCGCTCACAGGTTGACGCCGGATTGGAGGTTTACTGTATAGGCAGCCAGAACATTGACTACAAAGCAAGCCTATGGCTGAAAGACAGAACCATCGTCAAATTGGATGAGCTGGCCTTTATCGAAGCTGCCAGGCAAATTATCAGGCGCGGTGGACAGATTGCTGTTTCAGGGATAAGTATTAAATCGCCGCGCTGTCTTTATGTAGCTAGTCACAATCGGCCGGTCTTTGTCGCCCGTCGTGCGGCTAATGACGGAGATGTTATGGTGGTTTCAGACATAAACGCCGCAATGGGCTTATTCCCTCAATCATTGATCTTCGAAAAAAGTCTTGAGCTTAAGGAGCGATATAGTCTGTATCTTCATGAACTTGAGAGACTTCAGGCCTCAGAAGCTGATAAACGAGCTATTCGAGTCTGTAAGGAAGAATATAATAAAAAAAAGAACGCTATTTTGGAAACATTCAGGATAAATGTTCTTCCCCTGAAGGGAGAGGAGGTTTTTGCTCGAATTGAAACAATCCTAAGGGATGGTGATATTGACCGAAGGACAGAGCTGACCGATTTCGCAGGTAACCCACTGCCGGGAATTGAAGATTTCGAAGCTGTTTTAAATCCCCTGGAAACTAAAAAAGAACTTTTCAAATCATTCTACGAAACCCATCTTAACGAAATACCGGATCGATTAGTGGATATTCTTGACGCGTATCTTCCCGAAAATGAGGTTCTGCCCGAGCTGGGTATCAATAAGCGTTATTTACTTAGGCGATTTGGTCCGAAATTCATTGCTCTCAAACGTATTGTTCTGGTGGGAATGGGAAGTTCCTATAATGTGGGGCTTATGGCAAAAAGTCTTTTTCTCAAATTAATACCCCGTATTGAGGTAGTATGCTTAAAACCAGTTGAGGTTGGTAATATATCCGGGAGCATCGACTCAGAAAAGGATCTTGTAATTCTTTTAAGTTGGTCTGGGTCTTCTGCCGATATGGTCAAATTCACCAAAGCCCTCATTGTCCGAAATATAAGCATGATCGGCATTACAGAAAGACCTTTCTCTGAAATGGCATTGATTACCAGAAAAACCGGAGGAGTTATCTCCATTTTAAGTGGAGAAGAAATTACTTTTTCGGCTATTAAAAGCTCAATCTGCCAGTTGTTCTGCCTGGATCTATTTTCTGTGTGGCTGGCTTCCGGGCTAGGCCATGAGGAGGCTGCCTGTGAATATATGGATAAACTGGGTGGTCTACCGGAGTTACTTCAAAATTTGCTCAAAGATCAGAGTATGGAGGAGTTTTCCAGATCCCTGGCTTACAATATGGTTGCGAATCGTGCCGTAATTGTTATTGACGCATTGTTTTCTACAGGAACAGGCAGGGAGGCTACCTTAAAACTGGAAGAAAACAGCTCTTCAGGTATCGGGAAATCCCTGGATTACCGGGATGTGGTTCCAGCAACTTTTAGCAAAGAATTGTCAAAAAATCTGATTCTGGTCAATGCTACAAATGATACACGTCTTGAGGAAGCAATTGATATAATGGAAAAGCTCTATCTTGGAGATATTCCATTTGCTGCAGTCAGCTATAACAATTCATATCAACCTCAAATTACCAAGTATAGCCGGGGTTTGGGTCTGATCCTTCCAAAGAATGATGATACTTTGCAGCCGTTTGTTGATCTTATTTTCTATTATAATCTTGTCTACCACTCAGTACGGGAAAGGGGTTCCGGCGATCCTGGATTTCCCCGCAATCGTGCCAAATCTGTCACCACAGCCAGTAGCCGTTCCAGGGATTCTCTCCAGCCGGCAGCTCAACTTGTTTCTATGGATAAGGCCGGCCAGTTATTTGAGGGTGAAGATTTCCCTGATCTTCGCCGTGAAAGTGTCTGGGAGAGAGAGGCTTTGTATTCCTGGGAAAAAAATTGTTATAAAGAGATGCGTAATCTGGCTGAAATACTTGCAGATAATGATCCTCTTGGACTTTTACTGAAGATCACTGAATGGGATATAGATAAAGCCTCTGATGCTATTCTGGATAATCTCTCCGAAGGAGGCGAAATTATCTTCGTTTGTCTCGATAGGGGAGCCAGAGCTGCTGTCTCGGATGTTGCCACTGTATGGAGCCGTCTGTCTGGTGGTTTAATTCGGGTGTTATGTGGTTCGGAGTCACTAAATCATGTATCGGATGATGCTCTTCTTCTTATCACCGCAACACGTAAACCTTTACGCGGAGCCATAAGCAAGCTTCTTGACAGCATAAGCGTTTCTACCTTATGGCTGGGTCCGCAGCTTCCACAGGAAGAAGCGCGATTTTTTAGTGCCTCCTGCGGTTACTTTGAGCTAAAGGAGGTTTTCCAGAGTAGCAGAAGTAGTCTGCTTTATACTGTCCTGCATCTTATTCTAATCAATGCCTGGAAAGTCAAATTACCCAAAAAAGCCCTGATACTGGAACAATTACTGATATCGGGCTCCAGGGTTATTCATACAATTTTGGAAGATGCTGGGCTTATAGAATCGATACGTGAGGCTATGCATGCTAATCTGGCCTACGAAACAGGTTTTTATATTGGATCTCCATCCGGCGCCGGAATAGAATGGGTAGACAGATTCGACAAAAATGGTTCTCTGATCATGGAAGATCATCTTTATGGTGACAGTGCTCACGGACCTTTAGCCACTGTAGACCCCCATGTAGGAGAAAAATACGTATGTGTCCGGGCCAGAAAAGAAATGGCTGGTTTCTACGGAGAAGAACAGGTAGCCGGCTGGGAAAGCCTCTATCTTTATGGGGAAAGTATGGATTCTTTGTTAAACAAGGTTGTTAATCAACTTGGTTTTCGACCTGGAGAGCCTTTTTTCGCCGAAGGCTACTGGTATCTTCCAGTTTTACAGCCGGGGTACGACTACCTTCAGGACAATCTTATCATAATGGATGCTACCAGTGATCGTTACCTGGATCAGGCCTTCGACGATCTGAGTGTTTTTTGCTGCCGCTATGCAAGGATGCTTGTAATATCCCAGGAGCCTTTTCGCAAATCCCTTGAGAAAAAGGGGCTATACAGTTATTCGGTCGGTCATCTGTTATTTTTACCGGCTCTTCAGTCGAAAGGGGAAAGCTTTCCGATTCCGGATATGCTTTTACCCTTTGCGTCCAGCCTCGTTGCCGCAGCTAGCGCAGCGGCATCCAATATAGGAAAATTAAAAGGAGAATAATATGGAAAACATGAAAAATGAGGAGCCAGGACTTCCTTCGTCATCCTACAAGCCATTGGCAGACGGGGATATTAAAAAAATAGCCGGTGAAGCATTTAGGATTCTTGAAAAATCGGGAATGCTGGTTTATTCTAAATCAGCAATGGCTGCTTTTAAAAATGCCGGTGCGGTAGTGGATGAAACTAAAAACCTCGTTAAGCTACCCAGAAGCATGGTGGAAGATGCCATTGCTTCAAATCCCTCTTCAGTCACCCTCTATTCGAGGGAAGGTGAGTACAATGCATTGCTTGAAAAAAACCGCGTTCACTTCGGTACCGGTGGAACAGCGATATATGTTCTTGATCCGAAAACAGGGGAACGCCGTTCTTCTACTATTGAAGATGTCATTTTGTGTGCTCGTATGGCTGATACACTGGAAAACATTCAAGTCTTTACAATCAATGTCTTTCCCAATGAAATCAAAAATATAGATCATATTGATGTAAACAGGTTTTTCCATGCCCTTGATAATACGAGTAAACATGTCATGGGTGGGATCTATTCTCTTGACGGTCTACATAAAGTTGTGGATATGGCAGAGATGATTGCTGGAGGAGCGGATGCACTACGCAAAAGACCTTTCGTTTCTTTCATAACGCTGATAATCAGTCCCTTTAAAATTGATGGAAATTATGGTGACATGACATGTTATCTTGCAAAGAAGGGACTTCCGGTTGTAGTACCGACTGAGCCGATATGTGGAACTACTTCACCAATTACACTTGCTGGAAATATTCTTACCCATATCGCTGAAACCCTGGGTGGTATTACCCTTATACAGAGCGTAAGGAAAGGGGCGCCTGGTATTTGCGGCAGTGTGGGGTCGATTACAAACTTAAATACCATGGATCATGTGGGAGGTGGTATCGAGCGTGCCATGATTAACTCATCAGTAGCTCAGTTGGCACAGTACTTTGAAATACCCTTGTATTCAACTGGCGGTACAAGTGATGCTTTGAAGGTTGATGTGCAGTCTGCATATGAGAGTGCTATGTCCAGTCTGCTTGTTTCCATGAGTGGAGCCAATTATATCCATGATATTGCAGGTCTGATGGAAGCGGACCTCACTGTTTCCTATGACAAACTGGTTATAGACAATGAAATCCTGGGTATGTGCCGTCGCGTTTTGCGAGGAGTCGAAGTTAATGATGATACTCTTGCTGCAGATCTGATTATAGAAAAAGGGCCTGGCAAGGATTATCTTGATGCAGAGCATACTATTAAATATATGCGAAAAGAATTCTTTATGCCGAAAATCTCCAACCGCACAAAGCGGGATGCTAATCCTAAGGGCATTGATGCTCTAGCGAAGGCTAAAGATTTTGTCCAGGAAGTGCAACAGAGGAAATCGGAATCACAGCTTTCTTCTGATGTACGGGGGAAGATTTTGAAAGTATTTCCTGAAATAAAAATTCCATAATACCAAATAAAAGCGAGGTTGCAATGCTTCTGAAAGGTATGTATACTAAACAATGGAGGAGTTGAAGAACAGAATTTATCACATAGTGTAAAAAATCTTAAAATGGAGAGGAATATATGAATAGGAAAGTTTTAGTAGGATTTTTATTGATTTTAATCTCAGTGTTAGTTTTTGCCGGTGGCAAGAAAGAGACTGTGACTCCAGCAGCAGCACCAGAGGAAACTGGAGTAGCAACTGCGGAAGCTAAGGGTACGGGAGTTCCTTTTAAAGCGCCGATCAGTATCGGCACCAAGAACTTCACAGAACAATTTATAGTAGGAAACCTTATGGCAATTCTTCTTGAAGACCGTGGTTACGATATTGAACTAAAAACAGGGATGGCGAGCACTGTCTTAAGGGAGGCCATGGAGAACGGAAGCCTCGATTTAAGTATGGATTATACAGGTACTCAATGGCTGAGCTACACGGGTCATGCGTTTAAGGGGGAATCCCCCGCAGAGATGTATAAGGCTGCAAAAGAAAGTGATGCAGAGAAAGGACTTGTCTGGCTGGCGCCGATATGGTGTAATAATACTTACGCAATTGCCATTACGAGTGAGTTTTCCAAAGCGAATAAGGTCACTAACCTCTCACAATTTGCCGAATATGTGAAAGGAAAAGAAGGTAAAGTCGAGCTTGCGAGCGATTTTGAATTCTACTCTCGGCCAGACGGGATTCTGGGCCTGCAGGTGCATTATGGATTCGCTTTCAACCCCGATTATGTCACCACTGTACTTCCCGGTTTGACCTTTGAGTATCTGGCATCCGGAAAAAGTGTAGCAACAATGGTATTCGGAACCGATTCGGCCGTAGTCAAAAATAATTGGATTGTACTTCAGGATGATAAAAATTTCTGGCCGCCATATGATCTGGCACCTTATTTAAGCCAGGAGGCTTTGGATGCCAATCCGGGTCTTGCCGATGTATTGGGAGAACTGATTACCGCATTCCCTGATGAACCTGCTGCTGCCCGATCTGCGATGACTGCGCTGAATGCAAAGGTGGACATAGATTTAATGGAACCTGAAGATGCTGCCAGAGAATGGCTTCAGGCAAAGGGTTTAATCAAATAGATTAAATAATTGAGGGCCGGCAATAAAAGTCGGCCTGGTTTTTTTGGGGGATTTAAGATTATGTGGATTCAAGCATGGAATTACCTGCTCAATCACCCGGATAAGATACTTGGATGGACTCTGCAACACTTGTATATCATCCTTGTCGCCAATGTAGCTGCAGCAATAATTGGAATTTTGATCGGGATCTATATATCCGGGAAAGGTAGGGAACATATTGCTGAGACCGTTATCTACTTTGCAAGTATTATGATGACGATACCTTCCCTTGCACTGTATGGAATTCTTATGGGAATTCTTAGTCTGCTCTCCCTTCCCTCAATTGGTTTTCTTCCTGTTGTAATTGCGCTTACACTTTACGGTTTGCTTCCGATTATCCGCAATACCTACGCGGCGATCCGTGAGGTAGACCCGGCGATGATTGAAGCGGGTCGGGGTATGGGGATGAGCGAAAAGCAGATACTCACTAAAGTCAAGTTACCATTAGCCGTACCTATTATTATGGCAGGACTCCGGCAGGCTGTGGTTATGAACATTGGAATTGCGGCGATCGGTTCCTACATTGGCGCCGGGGGATTAGGACAGCCAATCTTCAGAGGTATTGCAAATTACCGCACCGATCTTATACTTATTGGAGCGATATGCGTCTCACTTCTATCAATTATTGTAGATATGATTATGGGAAGGCTTGAGTGGTTAACTACCCCTAAGGGTGTGCGTATAAGGAGAAATCAATGATCAAGCTGGAACATGTACGAAAAATTTTCACAGACGGAACCGAAGCTGTAAAGGATCTGAGCCTGGAGATCGGGGAAGGGGAGTTCTGTGTCTTCCTGGGACCTTCCGGCTGCGGAAAAACAACAAGTATGAAGATGATAAACCGTTTGATTCCGATGACTTCGGGTAAAATCTATATTCAGGGAGTCGATACCATGAAGCTTAATGTAAACGAGCTCCGTCGTGGAATAGGGTATGCTATACAGAACATCGGCCTTTTCCCCCATCTGACTGTGGAGCAGAATATTGCAACGGTTCCAATGCTCAAGAATTGGTCCAGGGCAAAACAGCGCAGCCGTGCTGAGGAATTACTGGACCTGGTTGGCATGGATCCTGGAATATTCATAGACCGTTATCCAAGTGAACTTTCGGGTGGACAGCAGCAGCGGATTGGTGTAGCTCGAAGTCTGGGGGCGGATCCTCCTATTTTGTTAATGGATGAGCCCTTCGGGGCGATTGACCCCATTACCCGTGTGAATCTACAGGATGAGTTCTTAAAGATCCAGGCAAAGATTAAGAAGACTATCGCCTTTGTAACACACGACATCAACGAAGCAATCAAGATGGGGGATAAAATTGTACTTATGAAGGATGGTGAGCTGGTGCAATACTCCGATCCTTCTTCGCTCCTTTATACACCCAAAAATGAATTTGTACGGAACTTTGTAGGCGCGGATCGTGTACTGAAGAGTCTGAGGCTTCATAAAGCCAAAGATGTCATGCAGAAACCTCCGCTGTTAGTCCAAATCGGGGAAGCCCCGAGCCGGATCAAGGAACGTATGGAAAAGAATATGCTTAAATGGGCGATGTTAGTTGATGAGAATGAGCATTTTCTAGGATGGATAACACCGGACGATCTTAAAGAGTCGAAACGGATAAAAGATATCATAAAGCCACCAACGGTGACGGCAACCCTTGGAACACCCCTTAATGAGGCCTTGTCCATGATGTTCAACAGCGTCATTGGAACCCTGGCCGTACTTGATGACAAAAAGCGACTGGCCGGTGTACTATCATTTCAGCATATGCGGGATGTTCTGGGGCAGTACATGGATGATAGTAAGACAGATACCGGGGGAATACAAGGGTGAAAAAATATATAAAGCTCCTGGTATTGCTGACAGTCCTTATAGGAGTGACTGTTTGGATGACAAGTTTAGGTTCAGTCGGAATTTTCAAAATGTTCCCTCCACAGAAAGTACTGAGTGCTACTGTGGAACACCTGAAGATCGTAGGAGCGGCCGAGCTTATGGCGATTATTGTTGGAATTCCCATCGGTTTTATAAGCACCCGGAAGGCTTTACGATTTATTTCACCAATTCTTATAGGTATAGCAAATGTTGGGCAAACCGTGCCTACACTGGCCTTCATAGGTATTGCCGGAGCACTGATAGGAATGGGGTATAAAGCAGCGGTTGTTGCGCTTTTTGCCTATGCCATTCTGCCTATAATCAGAAATACCTACGCAGGAATAAAATCCGTTGACCCGACAGTCAAGGAAGCCGCCGTAGGTATGGGACTGTCAAAAAAACAGGTTGCCTTTCGGATTGAGCTCCCCCTTGCCCGTTCCGTGATCATTACCGGAATCAGGACTTCCACCATTGTAAATGTAGGGACTGCGGCTGTTGCTGGAATGATAGGCGCAGGCGGTCTCGGTGAGTTGATTGTTACGGGGATAGCTGTGCGTGTTACAGAGATTATTATTCAAGGTGCAGCACCCACCGCCGCATTGGCTATTATGCTCGACGCACTTCTTAGAGAGGCCGAAGACTGGATGACTCCCCACGGCCTTAAGGTAATAAAACAGGCGCAATAAATAGCAACAGTAGGGGAATGCTAATAAAATTACCCCTAGGGAACTTGGTAGTATAATGATATTTGATACTGATGTTCTGATCAGTAACTTTTATTTTAAGATCACCAGGTGTTGAAAGTTCTTCAAATAGCTTTCCATCTTTTGCAAAAGCATTTTCATCTTTAAAATATTTACTTATTTCGTTTTTTTACTATTGGTTAT